>CAZGGN010000078.1:0-801 GCA_964525195.1 uncultured Congregibacter sp. | reverse complement strand
ATAGATATCCGCGTCAAGCAGCCCCACCCGGGCGCCCCGGGCTTTGAGTGCCAGGGCCAGATTGACGGCGGTGGTCGATTTGCCGACCCCGCCCTTGCCCGAGGCAACGGCAATAATGTGCTGAATCCCTTGCATAGAAAAACACTGGCTCGCTGCGAAAGGCCGCAAGTATAGGTACTGCCTTGCATGCACTCAATCAACGCAGGTGAAATCGACAGGGGCAGTCGCTATCATGTCGCGCCTTTTCCCTGTGGACCCACGCGCAATGACCCAAGCAAAGCGGCGTATTCTAGTTACCAGTGCGCTCCCCTACGCCAATGGCCCGCTGCATCTCGGGCACATGCTGGAGCAGGTACAGACGGACATCTGGGTTCGCTTCCAGCGCTCCCGTGGTAACGAGTGCTACTACGTGTGCGCAGACGATGCGCACGGCACCGCCATTATGCTCAGTGCCGAGAAGCAGGGCATCACCCCCGAGCAGCAGATCGACCGTATCCGCGAAGAGCATATGCGCGACTCGGCGGCCTTTGCGATCAGCTTCGACAACTTCTACAGCACGCATTCCGAGGAAACCCGTCACTGGTCCGAACGGATCTACAACAGCTTGAAAGAAAACGGGCATATTGCCGCCCGGGAGATCGTGCAGGCCTATGACCCGGAGAAGGGACTGTTTCTGGCGGATCGCTTCATCAAGGGCAGTTGTCCGAAATGCAAGACCCCGGATCAGTACGGCGACAACTGCGAGGCCTGCGGCGCCACCTATTCACCCGCAGACCTGATTGATCCGGTCTCTGCTCTCTC
>CAZGGN010000077.1:0-12146 GCA_964525195.1 uncultured Congregibacter sp. | reverse complement strand
AAAAAAAGGTTCATCGCGAATTCGCGGGATCAAGGCTGCGCGGCACCCTCATCATGAGTCTGGAAGGCATTCCCGGACTACCACGGCGTAGGTCTTTGAGTCGGCGAGGCAGGCGGCAGTCCTTTGAGCTGCTCGCGCATCTCCAGAGACGCCTTCACATTATCAGAGGCACTCGACGGACGCTCAAAGGACCACCGCCTACCTCGCCTTTGTCCGTGCGACATCTGCGCGCTGTTTCGGCAGTGCCATATCCTGACGCCGGTAGCGGGGACGGGTCGCCAACAGCCGCTACGAAGTCATGTTCGGAGCATGCTCAGGGAGAAAGAGACCCCTGAAATCCGCGATGAACCAAAAAAAAAGGGGCCCCAGAGGGACCCCAAAAAACGCATTTCACAATGCGCCCGCAAGACGGTTACTTGGCAGCTACGAACTCCGGATAGGCCTCCAGGCCGCACTCGGAGAGATCCACGCCGTCGTATTCCTCTTCTTCCGTGACCCGGATACCCATGACCGTTTTGATCGCGAAGAAAACAATCAGGCTGCTGAGGAATACCCAGACAAAGATAGTTGCGGCACCAATCAGCTGACCGCTAAAGCTGGAATCATCGTTAGTGACGGGGACCAGCAGAAGACCCAGCAAACCGACCACGCCGTGCACGGAAATCGCACCTACCGGGTCATCAATTCTGAGCTTGTCCAAAGTGATGATCGAGAAGACGACCAGCAGTCCGGCCGCAGCACCAAAGAGGGTGGCGAACAGGGGAGTCGGCGTGGACGGTTCTGCGGTAATGGCCACCAGGCCAGCCAGAGCGCCGTTCAACGCCATGGTCAGATCCGCTTTGCCAAACATCAGCCGGGCGGTAAGCAGCGCCGCAACCAGACCCCCGCAGGCCGCCGCATTGGTATTCATGAAAACCACCGCAACGGAATTCGCGCTTTCTACACTGGCTGTGGCAAGTACGGAGCCCCCGTTAAAACCGAACCAGCCCATCCAGAGAATAAATGTACCGAGGGTCGCCAGGGGCAGATTCGCGCCGGGAATGGCCACCACCGAGCCATCGGCCCGGTACTTGCCCTTGCGGGCGCCCAGGAGGAGAACGCCCGCGAGGGCCGCTGATGCGCCTGCCAGGTGAACGATGCCCGAGCCGGCAAAGTCCGACCAACCGAGATCGCCGAGGGTATACAGGCCAAAGACCGGGTCGCCGCCCCAGGTCCAGTTACCTTCCATGGGGTAGATAAAAGCGGTCATTACGATGGCAAAAATCAAAAATGACCAAAGCTTCATCCGCTCGGCTACCGCACCGGAGACAATCGACATGGCGGTAGCGACAAAAACAACCTGAAAAAAGAAGTCTGCAGACGGTGCGTAGGTCGCAGCCTCTTCTGCGCCGGCGACACCATCACCGACAATCCCGACAAGTAAACTCGAACCCAGCGCCGGATACATGATCGAGTAGCCACAGATCATGTACATGGTGCAGGCAATTGCAAACAGGGCGACGTTCTTGGTCAGGATCTCAGTGGTATTTTTGGATCGCACAAGACCCGCTTCCAGCATGGCGAAACCGGCAGCCATCCACATAACCAGCGCACCGCACACGAGGAAGTAGAACGTGTCCAGCGCATAGCTCAATTCAAAGATACTGTTTTCCATGAAACTCTCTCTCGGCCTGAATCCGCGGCTGCCCCTCGTCCTGGACGTCTAATCAGATCGCGTCTTCGCCGGTTTCTCCGGTACGAATTCGAATCACCTGCTCAAGGGCCGATACGAACACCTTGCCGTCACCAATCTTCCCGGTGTTGGCAGACTTGGTAATCGCCTCGATGGTCTGCTCAACCATAGCCTCGGCGACGGCGACCTCAATTTTCACCTTGGGCAGAAAATCCACCACGTACTCCGCGCCCCGGTACAACTCCGTATGCCCCTTCTGTCGGCCGAAACCCTTGACCTCCGTGACGGTGATGCCCTGCACGCCAATCTCTGACAGCGACTCGCGCACGTCGTCAAGCTTGAACGGCTTCACAATGGCCGTAATCAGTTTCATGCATCTCTCCTGACTGAACCGGGGCGCCTGAGCACAGCACCGCTTGGCCCGCCGGTAAATTTCATCGCTGGCGCCAGCGACACGACATTTGCAGGCAAGGGAGCAATGCATATGCCACAGATTAAATTTGCAGCTAAATCAATATGTTGTGAAATACTGGAAGACTTTTAAACGTCTTCGCCGTCTCGCATTTCACGAATATTCGCACTATTTAAGTGCGGCGCACCATAGTGAAGCGTTCTGCCGAGCTGTGAACCGACCTGCCCTTCCTCTACACTGCGCGGACACTGTGCAGGAGAGCGTGTCATGGCACTGAAACCGCCGCCCATCGGTGAAGTAATGCAGCAGGTAAATGAGCTGGTCGGGCCTGCCGGCCTGGTCGAAGAGGTCGATCGCAATGCGCGGCAGCTGGTCCAGTCCGCGCTGCGCAGGCTGGACTTTGTCAGTCGCGAGGAGTTCGATGCGCAGAGCGCCATTTTGGCGCGCACCCGCAGCAAAGTAGCTGCGCTTGAGTCCGAACTGGCGGCAATGACCGAACTCGTGGAACGGCTTGAAAAAGCCCGGGCTGCGGACTGAATTTCAGCGATGAAGGCCTGACCCTTCTTAAGGACCCGCTGCGGCAGGGACGCCGCCTCAAACGCTCAGGGAAGAGCAATGCATTACGCCGTAGTTCACACCCGGGCCAACCAGGGCCTTGATGCGCCTCCCGTCAGCGTTGAGGTGCACTTATCCAATGGACTCCCCGCCTTTACGGTGGTGGGTATGCCCGAGACCGCGGTCCGCGAGAGCAAGGACCGGGTACGCAGTGCCCTGCTCAACTCACATTTCGAGTTCCCGGATCGCCGGATTACCGTCAACCTCGCTCCCGCAGACCTGCCAAAAGGGGGCGGTCGTTTTGATTTACCCATAGCGCTGGGGATTCTGTGCGCATCGGGCCAACTGCCAGCCGATACGCTGCACAACACCGAATGTCTCGGGGAGCTGGCTCTGGACGGCAGCCTGCGGGGTATTCGCGGCGCGGTGGCCGCGACCATCGCGATTACCAGCGCCAAACGATGCGCGGTACTACCGCCGACTTCGGCGGCTCTCGCGGCGCGGGTGCCCGGCAGTCAGCTTCGCACCGCAACGGATTTGCTATCGCTGTGTGCTGTCCTGCGAGGCCAGGCATCGGGCAACGATATTCCCGTCGCCTGTTCCCATAATGTCCCGCGTTACCCCGATCTGGCGGAGGTCAGCGGGCAGCTTGCGGCTCGACGGGCGCTGGAAATCGCCGCCGCCGGTGGGCACAACCTCCTCCTCTACGGTCCTCCCGGAACAGGCAAGAGTCTTCTGGCCAGTTGCCTGCCCGGCATCCTGCCCCGCGCCAGCGATGAGGAACTGCTCACCGCACTGGCGCTGCAGGATCTCCAGGGGCGGGCATCGGGAACTTTACAGCGGCCGTTTCGAGCACCGCACCACAGCGCCAGCAGCGCCGCACTCGTGGGTGGCGGGTCAATCCCCCAACCGGGCGAAATTTCTCTCGCACACGGAGGGGTTTTGTTTTTGGACGAACTGCCGGAGTTTCCAAGACATAGCCTCGATATGTTGCGCGAACCCATTGAAACCGGAGAAATTACTCTCGCCAGGGCAAACTGCCGCCTGACGTATCCGGCGCGCTTTCAATTGGTCGCCGCGATGAATCCCTGCCCCTGCGGTTACGCCGGCGATCCAAAAAAACCCTGTCGCTGTTCTGCCGCCCAGCGCATGGCTTACGCCGCGCGCGTGTCCGGACCACTTCTGGATCGTATTGACCTGCGTGTCGCGGTACCCAGAGGACGGCCCGACGAACTACTGGGTGGCACTGACAACGAAAGCTCATCCAGCGTTGGCCTCCGAATCCAGACATGCCAGGAGCAGCAGTTCGCGCGCCAGGGACGTCGCAATGCGGAGCTCTCGGGCCGGGAACTGTTAAGGCTTTGTGCTCTGGACCGCGCTGCGGAAACCCTGCTGCATCAGGCCATGGAAAAACTCGATCTCTCAGCCCGCGCCACCCATCGCTGCCTGCGCGTCGCCAGGACCATCGCTGACCTTGAGGGTCGCAGTGCAGTGACAAAACACGACCTCAGTGAGGCACTTGGCTACCGGGATTTCAATTTATTCACAGACTGAAGGTCCGCCCCGTCGGAGGTCTCACAGGCTCCCCGGACAAATCAGTGCAAGCCGGTTGCTGCGGCGACGAAGTTCGGACGAGGCACATGTCGGCACCCACTGGTCGGGCACAAAAAAGCCGCGACGGCAGTGCCGGCGCGGCCTTCGCAGGACCTTCGGACGGTCCTCAGTAAGCAGGCGCTTACTGACTGTTCTCTATCATGTAATCGACCGCAGCCATCACGGCCTGATCAGACAGGTCAGCGCGACCGCCCTTGGCCATCATGCCGGTACCCGCGATGCCGTTGATACCGCTGTTGTGCAGAGCCTCGACACCCTTCGCAATCCGCGGCGACCAGGCATCGACATCACCCACCATGGGAGCACCGGCAGCACCCGTGGCATGACACGCCATGCAGGCCTGATTGTAAGTCGCCTCGCCGTCTATCGTGGCCATAGCAGCGCCGCCGCCAGCCGCCGCTGCCGGCGCGGGTGCGCCACCGCAGTTTTCGCCCTGAAGACAGACATCGCCAACCGGCGCGATCCGGGCTTCAATGGCGGCCCGCTGTTCATCGGTAAGTTCTACAGCCTGCGCCAATGCAGCCAGGCCAAAAGTAAGCGTCAGCAAAAGAATTCGCGTCAACACGGTCCATCCTCCATTTCGTGGGCGCGCATTATAGCCGCAGCGCTCCCGCCATCAAAGCGACGTCGTACATCCCCTCCCCGGAGGCTCTGCTACCATTCTGACGCTTCAATCCTGACCCTGCCATTTTCTACCCTCCAAGGAGCCCCCATGCACCTGTACACCTATGACTCTGCCCCAAATCCGCGCCGCCTGGGTATTTTTCTCGCCTACAAGGACATCGACTTGCCTACTACGCAAATTGATATGCGGGCAAACGCCCATCGGGACGAGAGCTTCCTCTTGATCAATCCCCTGGGCACATTGCCCGCGCTACAGACCGATGACGGGGTGATGCTGACAGAAGTCATCGCGATCTGCGATTACCTGGAGGCCCTTTACCCGCAAAAGCCGCTGATGGGCAGCACGGCGCTTGAGCGCGCACTGGTGCTCAGCTGGGACCACCGTATCTTTTGCTCACTGTTTGAAGCCTTTGCAGAAATGCTTCGAAACCGCAGCCCGGCCTTCGAGAATCGCGCCCTTCCCGGGCCGATCGATATCGAGCAGATCCCTGAGCTTGAACACCGCGGCCGGAAACGCTTTCGCGCCAGCCTGGAAATGTTTGATGAAGAGCTGGGTGAGCAGCCCTTCCTCTGCGGGGACAACATCACCCTCGCCGATATCGATTTACTGGTTGCGGTCGAAACCGCCCGCTGGGTGAAAGAAGAACTGCCGGCGTCCTGCGAAAGACTGCAGGCATGGCTGGAACGCAGCCGCAGCGCGCTGGGCTGAGCCCCGGGCAAGATACCGATCTGCGGACGCATCGCTGCAAACCGACCGTGCTGAGGATTTTAGCCTGCGCTTTCACGGTGCTCACGCTGCTGGGCTGCGGCAGACCGGGCTATGAAGCGCAACTACAGAATTATCTGGAACGCCTTGCTCGTCCCCTGGGCGCGAAGGCGGATGCTCCCGGGGCGGGGCAAACTCCATCGCCGCCGCGCGCGGAATCACTCCAGCTCACCGTCGACGGCGCCAAACTGGATGGACTGGATTTTCTGCGCCTGCGCGGCTGCGCCCTGCAGACCACCATCGCCCGACGAAACAGCAGCCTCGGGCGCATAGCACCTCCTTCACAACGGCTACTTCTTGAGCTGGCTTTTTTGCGCGATGCGCCGGAATGCATCCGGCATCTTGAATCGGAGGGCTCTGAACAACTTGCTCTCCTGCTCAGGGAGAGCGCGACACTCAAGCGAGCGCAGCTGCCAGCACTGATTTTTAACGCGACCCTGGGCACCCGGGAGTATCGGGACTTCTGGCGCGCAGCCAGTTCCCTGGGCGACTATCCGACCCAGACCAGCAGCCTGGTCGTGACTGCGCTGGAGCAGATTAATGAAGACGCCGCTCGCTGGCTCTCGGGTGACTATGCCGCCGACGAGCGCCGCTTTGAGCTGGCTTTATCGGAGATCGCACGGGGCGATGGTGGCGAGTTGCTCACCGCGCTGCTGCGTCAGTCCGCCTACCTCAGCAGCGCCAACCAGCTGATTGACGAAAAACTGAAGCGTGGCGCGCTCTGCACCAAAGGCCGGGTACCTGCAGCCGCCCCGATCCTGCGCACTGTTACACAGAAATTCTTCATCACAGAGGTACAGGCCACAGCTGCAAAATTAAACCAGCGCTACCATGCACTACTCAACCCTATCGAACAGCTTGAGAACCTGCTCGACCCCGTCTTTCCATCGGACTATCAGGTCTGGCGTAGCGCTCGCAATGACGCACTGACCAAAGGCAGCGAGGCGCCGGCCCGCCATGTCTACCAGTTGCAGTCTCTGCTGGGCAGCTGCTTTGCCGAATTTGCTCCGCGCAAAAACAGGGACAATGGGTAAGCATCCCGCCACTGGAATGCTAGTCTTGCCACGAAGATCAGAGGAACAGCTATGGAACAGAAGACGGCAAAGGTGATTCCGGCGGCGGATAGCAGCAGCCTGCGCGTCGCACTGAGCAACGAGTGGCATGCGCGACCACTGCTGGCCCTTCCGTCGCCATTGCGCTGCTCACACATCGTCTGCCTGCGCGGCGAGGTCAGCCTCGATGAGCGCCGGGAGGCCTTTGCACAGTTTTGCCACGCCCAGGGACAAAGCTCACCGGGGGAGCACAGTCGGCACCACTCCGTGCGCGTCGGCAACTGCCTCATGAAATGGGAGGGGCACACGGAGGCCGACTCCTACACACTGCTTGTTTCGGGCAACGCAGAACCCCCCTTTGCAACGCCGGCCCTGGAGTTTCTGGATGCCGGCATGCGTGAGGCGCTGCTGGGCGAGCTCTTTCTCGGGGTACATGTGGAAGTCATTCCCTGCCCGGAAAATTCCGCTGAAAACCAGATGCAGCGGGTTCGCTCGATCCTGGGCAGCAGCGACGTCTACGGAGGCTCCCTGTCCGAGGGGAAAGGCGAACTCTGGTCCTCTTTCCGTCTCGATGCCGAGGGATTCCTTCGTCTCGTGATGATGGACTGCGGCCTCGGTGAGGCGCGCGTTGCCCGCCACCTTCAACGGATTCTGGAAGTGGAGACCTATCGCATGCTCGCGATGCTGGGCCTGCCCGCTGCCCGGGAAGTCATGGGTACACTGGGCGAGCTTGAACCCGCTCTGGACGAGGTGATGGCGCAGATTGCTCACCGGGATGCGGATCCGGCCCTTGAACGCCTGCTTGAGCGCATCACCCGTATTGCAGCCCGGGTTGAGCACGTAGCGGCAGCACACGCCTATCGCTTTGCCGCAGCCCGGGCCTACAACGGCATCGTGGACAGACGCCTGTCAGAACTGTCCGAAACGCAGAAGGGTACGGCGCCGCGTTACACCACCTTTTTGCTCAAGACGCTGATGCCCGCGATGCGCACCTGTGACGCGGCCGAACGAAGAACCCAGGAACTGGCGCAGCGAGTTACCCGGGCCACGCAGCTTCTGGATTCCATGGTGGACATGGATCAGAAGAAACAAAATCAGGCCATCCTCGAAAGCATGGCCGAACGAGCCAATCTGCAGCTGCGACTCCAGCAGTCGGTGGAGGGGTTCTCGATCTTCGCGATCACCTATTATGCGGTGGGCCTGCTCGGCTACGTTTTCAAATCCGGCAAGACCCTGGGACTGCACACCAACCCCGATCTCCTCACAGGGCTCATGGCCCCGGTGGTTCTTGCCGTGGTGTGGCTTTCAGTGCGCAGTGTCAAGCGACGACTCAAGCGCTGACCCAAAGCGCTGACCCGGCACCTGCGGCAACCGCCTCGACGCTGCCGACGCCCGCTGCCGCCGCAGCTGGGATCTCGAGGAAAATCCAAATTTCCGCCGATTAGACCGCGAAATATCACATAAATAGCCCAAATTTCGGAAAACGCGATCACCCCACCGGGACTGACTGTGACGCCAAATAGCGACCCTTATCGCAAGCTTTGCTGATCCGGATCAATGCAAACCCCGTGACTGACTACTAATCTGACAGCCGTCTCGCCGCGCGGCGAGACGGGTTGTACACAGGAGATCAGTCTCATGACAGTAAAAAATTATTTGCCCGCTCTGAGTCTGGGCATCATCGCCAGCTTCACATCAATGTCAGGCACAGCGCAGAATGCATCGCCCGGCCCGGCAAGTCTGGCCGACTTTGACACAAATGCAGACGGGGTCGTGACCGAGGAGGAGTTTCTGACTTCCCGGGCGACCCGGATGACCGAGCGGTCTCGTGAGGGTCTGCCCATGAGCGGTGCAGACAATGCTCAATCCTTCGCTGACTTGGATCGCAACCAGGATGGCAGGGTCACGTCCGAGGAGTTTGCCGCGCAGCAGCAGCTTCGACAAAGTCAGGGCCAAGGACAAGGTCAGGGCCAGGGTCAGGGTCAGGGCCAAGGTCAGGGCCAGGGCCAAGGTCAGGGTCTGGGCCAGCAGGAGCAGCTTCGACAACAACAGCAGATTCAGCAGCAACAGCAGATTCAGCAACAACAGCAAATTCGTCAGACCCAGCAGAAAGGCAAGGGCCCGGGACGGGGCGGCCGGCCGCGGCAGTAAATACTGGTTTCTCTGACGCAGCGGCCGCCGACAGTTAATGACTACGGCTCACCAATGTCAGACGGTGGGGTGTGGCTGTGCCGCTGCCTCCATTGCCCACGACACGCAACGGCTCGCTGCCGGGACTGTCGCTGGCCGCGATACAGGACATGAAGCCGGCCCGGGGTCACCGGCGGCGGTGGCTGCGGTATCGGCCGCACAATCGTCGAGGCGCTGGTATGCAGGTTGCGGTCAATTCCCGCGCAGCGGCGGCACTGGAAGACACCGTTCGCAGCATTGATCGGCGCGAGCTCAGGGCAGGCCGGAGATAGCGTTAGCGATTGGGGTAATTTAGACTGCAGCCGCCCGATTTGTTGGAGTGCAATGCCCATGCTGAAGTCAGTAGATTTACGCGACTACATGCTCACCCACCCGGTAACCATTAAGCCGGAGGACAGCATCCTCGATGCCATGAGCATCATCCAGGACAACAAGATCTCGGGGCTGTGCGTCGTTGATGATGATCACCGCCTGGTAGGCGTTCTCTCGGAGATCGACTGCCTGCGGGCCGCGCTGTCGCCGGTATACAACGAAGACGCCCTCGGACAGGTACGGGACTACATGACCAGCGAAAACCTGACGGTAGCCCACGCGGACGAAGATATTGTGGACGTTGCCCGGGACATGCTCGAGCAGAATAAACGTCGGCGTCCGGTAGTTGAGGATGGCAAACTGATCGGGCAAATCACCATTCGCCAGCTGCTGCGAGCCGTTGGAGAGTTCCGCAATATTGGCGTTACCCGCTAGAGGGCAGGCAGGCAGCCCCCGGCGCCGGGTGACCGGTCCTTTCATAGCCAGCGCTTCCCGCCCATTCGCCGATCCCCGGACCCTGAACAGCGGCTTTTTGCCCGCCCACGCCCCGGCAACGGTGCCAAAAGACGCCCGACAATAGCTCGCCAAATTTGACCGCAGCACTACTCCCAATGTGGTGCGATTTACTGTACCCTTGCGCACCTTATTTTTATGCTCCCCCCAAGCTTAAACGCTTGACCCACATTAAATCGCTTGAGAAGCACAATGGCTGACTTATCCCTGTATCGAAACATCGGCATCTTCGCTCACGTTGACGCCGGTAAAACCACCACGACCGAGCGCATTCTGAAGCTGACCGGTAAAATTCACAAAACCGGCGAGGTGCATGACGGCGCCGCGACAACAGACTTCATGGCACAGGAGCAGGAGCGCGGCATCACGATTCAGTCCGCGGCGACAACCTGTTTCTGGAAAGATCACCGGCTGAACATCATCGACACTCCGGGGCACGTGGACTTCACCGTCGAAGTGTACCGCTCCCTGAAAGTACTCGATGGCGGCGTGGGCGTGTTCTGCGGCTCTGGCGGCGTAGAGCCCCAGTCAGAGACCAACTGGCGCTATGCGAACGAGTCCGAAGTGGCGCGAATCATCTTCGTTAACAAGCTGGACCGAATAGGCGCTGACTTCCTGCGCGTTGTCGATCAGGTCGAAAACGTTCTCGGCGCACACCCGCTGGTTATGGTCCTGCCCATCGGCCGCGAAGAAGACTTTATCGGTGTGGTAGACCTGCTGACCCGCAAGGCCCACGTATGGCCGGATCCCGGTAACCCCGAGAAGTTTGACATTACCGATGTACCGGAAGATATGGTCGACCAGGTCGAAGAGTGGCGCGAAAAGCTCATCGAAACTGCGGTAGAGCAGGACGACGAGCTGATGGAAGCCTACCTCGAAGGCAACGAGCCGGCGCTGGACGATATCAAACGCTGCATCCGCAACGGTACGCGCAAGCTCGATTTCTTCCCCACTTACTGTGGCTCTGCGTTTAAGGACAAAGGCGTTCAGCTGATTCTTGACGCGGTTGTGGACTATCTCCCTGATCCGACAGAAGTGGACCCCCAGGATCTCACCGACGAGCTCGGCGAGCCCACGGGCAAGGTCGCGACCGTATCGGTTGATGAGCCCCTGCGCGCGCTGGCGTTCAAGATCATGGACGACCGCTTCGGCGCCCTGACCTTCGTGCGCATCTACTCCGGCGTTCTGAATCGCGGCGATACGATCCTCAACTCCTTCACCGGCAAGACCGAGCGTATCGGCCGTATGGTTGAGATGCACGCGAATGACCGCAACGAGCTTGAGAGAGCACAGGCTGGTGACATTATTGCCATCGTCGGCATGAAGAATGTGCAGACCGGCCACACGCTCTGTGATCCCAAGCACCCCTGTACGCTCGAGGCCATGGTCTTCCCGGAGCCGGTGATTTCCATTGCCGTAGCACCCAAGGACAAGGCTGGCGCCGAAAAGATGGCGATTGCGATCGGCAAGATGGTTGCCGAGGACCCCTCCTTCCGCGTTGAAACGGACGAAGACTCCGGCGAGACCATCCTCAAAGGCATGGGCGAGCTGCACCTGGACATCAAGGTGGACATCCTCAAGCGCACCTATGGCGTTGAACTCAACGTGGGCAAGCCGCAGGTAGCCTACCGCGAAACGATCACCCGGGAAGTTGAAGACTCCTACACGCACAAGAAGCAGTCCGGTGGTTCGGGCCAGTACGGCAAGATCGACTACCGCATCAAGCCCGGCGAGCCCGGCAGCGGCTTTGTGTTTTCATCCTCCGTCGTGGGAGGGAACGTACCCAAGGAATTCTTCCCGGCCATTGAGAAAGGCTTCAAGAGCCTCATGAGCGAAGGTACGGTTGCAGGCTTCCCGGTGCTGGACGTCGAAGTCGAGCTCTACGACGGTGGCTTCCACGCGGTTGACTCATCGGCGATCGCCTTCGAGCTGGCAGCCAAGGGCGCGTTCCGTCAAACCATGCCGAAAGCCGGTGCCCAATTGATCGAGCCGATCATGAAGGTCGACGTATTCACACCGGAGGATCACGTGGGCGACGTGATCGGTGATCTCAACCGTCGCCGCGGCATGATCAAGGATCAGAACCCCGGCCCCACGGGTGTCCGCATCAAGGCGGAGGTGCCGCTGTCGGAGATGTTCGGCTACATCGGCCAGCTGCGCACGATGACCTCAGGGCGTGGTCAGTTCTCCATGGAGTTCTCGCACTACCTGCCCTGCCCCGCTAATGTGGCAGAAACAGTGATTGCAGAAGTCAAAGAGCGCAAGGCCAACGCGTAAGCACAGGCTTGAATCCGGGCTAGGGGCGCGCAGCGCTTAGCCTGATTGAGAAGAAAAGGCCGACGATTGTATCGTCGGTTTTTTTTGTTCATCGCGGATTTCAGGGGTCTCTCTCCCTGAGCATGCTTCGAACATGACTTCGTAGCGGCTGCTGGCGGC
>CAZGGN010000076.1:9020-12190 GCA_964525195.1 uncultured Congregibacter sp. | reverse complement strand
CTAATGCGGTCAAAGGTATTGCGCCCCGGCCTCTTCCCGCCCCGGCTCCGGGTTGTCATCTCAGTGGCCTGGAACCTTATTCCTTCGATGCAGACAGTCTGTTTGTCAATGTCGGTGAGCGGTGCAATGTCACCGGCTCCGCTCGCTTCAAGCGCTTGGTTCTTTCGGGTGAATACGAGGCGGCACTCGATGTCGCGCGACTTCAGGTAGAAGACGGCGCTCAGATCATCGATGTGAACATGGACGAAGGCATGCTCGATGCCAAGGAAGCGATGGTTACCTTCCTGAACCTCGTCGCCTCCGAGCCGGATATTTCCAGAGTGCCGATCATGGTTGACTCCTCCCGCTGGGAGGTTATCGAGGCAGGTCTGCGCTGTATTCAGGGCAAAGCCGTCGTCAACTCCATCAGTCTTAAGGCGGGCGAAGAGGAATTTCTGGAGCAGGCTGCTTTATGCCAGCGCTATGGCGCCGCTGTCGTTGTCATGGCCTTTGACGAAGACGGTCAGGCCGACAGTCTGGAACGCCGCATGGAAATCTGCCAGCGCAGCTACGATCTGCTGCGTGAGCGTCTCGACTTTGATCCGGAAGATATTATTTTTGACCCGAACATCTTTGCCATCGGTACGGGTATAGAGGCTCACAACAGCTACGCGGTGGACTTTATTGAGGCCACGCGCTGGATTAAAAGTCATCTCCCCGGCGCCAAGGTGTCCGGTGGTGTCTCCAATGTCTCCTTCTCGTTCCGCGGAAACAATCCGGTGCGCGAGGCGATTCACTCGGTATTTCTTTATTACGCTATCGCAGCCGGTATGGATATGGGGATCGTTAATGCCGGGCAGCTTGCGGTCTATGACGAATTGCCCGAAGAGCTACGCACGGCCGTCGAGGATGTGGTCCTTAACCGTCGCGACGACAGTACCGAGCGTTTGCTGGACATCGCCAGCAAGTACCACGCCGATGGTCCTGCGACCGCGCGCGTTGAGGATCTGGCGTGGCGTGATGAGCCAGTAACCAAGCGCCTCGAATATGCCCTGGTCAAAGGCATTAACGGATTTATTGAAGAAGACGCAGAAGAAGCCAGGCAGCAGGCCGCGCGGCCCATCGAAGTGATCGAGGGCCCCCTCATGGACGGCATGAACGTCGTCGGGGACCTCTTTGGTCAGGGCAAGATGTTCCTGCCGCAGGTGGTTAAGAGCGCCCGGGTCATGAAGCAGGCGGTAGCCTATCTCCAGCCGTTTATCGAAGAAGAGAAAACCGAGGGCAGCACCAACGGCAAAATCCTGATGGCGACCGTCAAGGGTGATGTCCATGACATTGGCAAAAATATTGTCGGGGTCGTTCTGCAATGCAACAACTACGAGGTTATCGACCTTGGGGTCATGGTGCATTGCGAGGAAATTCTGCGTGTTGCTCGCGAGGAAAAGGTTGATGTCATCGGCCTCAGTGGACTGATTACCCCGTCCCTGGATGAAATGGCGCATGTCGCCAGCGAGATGCAGCGCCAGGACTTTCGTGTACCGCTGATGATCGGCGGCGCGACAACTTCCAAGGCTCACACCGCTGTGAAGATTGAGCCGCACTACAGCAACGACCTGGTTGTCTACGTCCCCGATGCCTCTCGCAGCGTGTCCGTTGCCTCACAGCTGCTCGGCGATGCGAAAAAGGGCTTCGTTGCCGAGCGTCGCGAAGAGTACAGCCAGGTTCGTGAGCGCATCGCCAACCGCCAGCCCAAGGCGAAGCGTCTTTCCTACGAAGCGGCGCTGGCGAACCGGCCGCAGTTTGACTGGGCGAACTATCAGCCCCCGGAGCCTGCCTTCACCGGCGTCAGGGTCTTTGACGACATTTCCCTGAAAACCCTGATTGACCTGATCGATTGGACACCGTTTTTCATTACCTGGGAGCTTGCGGGCAAATACCCGCAAATTCTTGATGACGAGGTGGTCGGCGTCCAGGCCCGTGAACTGTTTGCCGACGCCCGGGAGATGCTGGAAAAGATCGTTGCCGAAAACTGGCTTCAGCCGCGCGCCGTGGTGGGTTTCTGGCCAGCCAGGTCAAACGGTGAGGATATTGAGGTCAGCACCGACGGTGCGCAGACGCCGGTACTCTTGCATCATCTGCGCCAGCAGACAGAAAAAGCGAACGGTCAGGCAAACCTCAGTCTCACTGATTATGTGGCGCCCGCAAAGGACTATATCGGTGGTTTCTGTGTGACCACCGGGCATGGGGTTGCCGAGCGGGCTGCAGCCTTCGAGGCCGCCCATGATGACTACAACTCCATTATGCTCAAGGCTCTGGCTGATCGCCTCGCTGAAGCGCTGGCGGAGTATATGCACCTGCGGGTACGTCGGGAGTTCTGGGCCTACGCCCCCGAAGAAGCACTGGATAACGAGGCGCTCATTCGCGAGCGCTATCGCGGGATACGACCGGCGCCGGGCTACCCGGCCTGCCCCGACCACACGGAGAAGCAGACCCTGTTCAAACTCCTTGATGCAGAGAACCACTGTGACGTCAGCCTCTCCGAAAGTTTTGCGATGGATCCGGCGGCGTCTGTAAGCGGCTGGTACTTTTCTCACCCGGATGCGCGCTACTTTGCGGTCGGCAAAATAGGTGAAGATCAGTTGGTATCCCTGGCCGCTCGCAAGGGGATGGGTATTAACGAACTGGCGCGCTGGCTGGCGCCAAACCTGGACTAGATTGAGTGCTGTGGCCAAGGCGCCCGTGTCCAATAATGAGACAAGCGATATGACTACTGAGACAGAGGAACAAAACCGGAGCGGGACCTCCAGCGGAGCTGAGGAGAATGAATCCGGAAAAGCCGATCAGGAAACGCAGGCTCTCAAGGACAGCGAGAAAAAAGAGGCTCTCAATCCGCTGCAGGTCGTAAGCAGTGTATTTGCCGCAGGTCTGGGTGTGCAGAGTAGCAAAAACCGCGAACGAGACTTCAAACAGGGACGCGCAGGTACTTTCATCATCGCCGGACTGCTGTTCACAGCGCTGTTTATTGGCACCGTGTACACCATCGTCAGCCTGGTATTGAGCAGCCGCTAGCGACCACCCGCGAGGTGTCTTTGGGCGTTCCTGAGCTGCTCTCCTCCAGGCCAGTCAGACCGCTGAAATCGTCCCTGGGGGCCAGATTATTATTCTGCCAGGGAAAGCTGAGTTGCCATTCC
>CAZGGN010000076.1:0-8873 GCA_964525195.1 uncultured Congregibacter sp. | reverse complement strand
CACAGGAAGCGTGAAGGCTTTCTTGCCAGGGGCATCGCGAAGACCGTCGCGGACCATAACCAAACGGTCCAAGCTTATGAAAAACAAAAATAATTAGAGCTTCCCAGCTTTGCTAGAGTGCGCGCTCATTTCACAGCACTCAGACCATGTATCAGTACGACAGCCTAGACCAGACGCTCGTTGACGAACGCGTTGCACAGTTTCGCGACCAGACCCAGCGCTATCTGCGCGGAGAGCTCAGCGACGCCCAGTTTCTGCCCCTGCGCCTGCAAAACGGTCTGTATGTGCAACGCCTTGCTCCGATGCTCCGTATCGCCGTGCCCTACGGCCTGCTCAGCAGCGAACAGCTGCGTGCAATCGCGGCTATCAGTCGCCGTTACGACAAAGGCTACGGACATATCAGCACCCGGCAGAATATTCAGCTGAACTGGCCCCGCCTTGAGGATGTGCCGGATATCCTCGCGGAGCTCGCGGCGGTGCAGATGCACGCCATTCAGACCAGTGGAAACTGTATCCGCAATACAACGACCGATCAGTTTGCCGGTGTGGCCGCCGATGAGCTTGTGGACCCACGCCCCTACTGTGAACTAATCCGCCAGTGGTCGACCCTGCACCCGGAGTTCGCCTTTCTTCCCCGCAAATTCAAGATCGCGGTCAATGGCGCTGTGAACGACCGGGCGGCGATTCACTTCCACGACGTGGGCATTCAGCTCTACAGGAATGAGGATGGCGAGGTGCGCCTGCGCTTTCTGGTAGGCGGTGGACTGGGGCGAACACCCATGGTGGGCGTGGTGGTTCGCGAGGACCTCGAGGTCGAAGCGCTGCTGAGCTACCTTGACGCGATTCTGCGGGTTTACAACCTTCGTGGTCGGCGTGACAACAAGTACAAGGCCCGGATCAAAATATTGGTGAAGGCGATGGGAGCCGAAGCATTTCGCGAGGCCGTAGATGCGGAGTGGATAAGCAGCCGCGACGGCGCCAACAGCCTGAGTGCGGGAGCGATTGAGGCGATGGCCGCGCATTTTGTCCCGCCCCAATACGAGGCTCTGGACAGCGCCGCGGAATCTGAGGCCCTGACCCGCGCCTGTGAGCATGAGTCGCTGTTCGCAGCTTGGGTGCGGCGGAATACCCAGGCGCACCGCGAGCCCGGCTACCGCGCCGTCACGATTACCTTAAAGGCCACGGGACAGGCGCCCGGAGACATCAGCGCGGCGCAGATGGAGTCACTGGCAGATCTCGCTGAGCGCTATGCCTTTGGCGAACTGCGCACCACGCATCAGCAGAACATTGTCCTCGCGGATGTCCGCGAGAGCCAGCTGATGGCGCTCTGGCGCGAATTGCAGCCCTTCGGGCTAGCCGCTTCCAATGCCGGGCATATCACCGACATGATTTGCTGCCCCGGTGGTGACTTCTGCTCCCTTGCCAACGCCAAGTCGATCCCGGTCGCTCAGGCCCTCCAGGAGCGTTTTGAGCTCATGGACTATCAATACGATCTCGGCCCGCTGGAGCTCAATATCAGTGGCTGCATGAACGCCTGTGGGCACCATCATGTGGCGCATATCGGAATACTCGGGGTCGACAAAAAAGGCCAGGAGTTCTATCAGGTCTGTCTGGGGGGATCCCAGGCCGGCCGAGCCCGGGTGGCGCAGATACTGGGCCCCTCTTTTAGCCGCGCTGATCTGCCGGATGTGATCGAAAAATTGCTGGAACGCTACCTGGCGCTGCGGCATGACGACTCTGAGAACTTTATAGCCACCTACGAGCGCTGTGGAATCGATCCCTTCAAGGAGGCGGTTTATGGACAAGCCTGAGGATAATAAGGGCGCGCTGCAGAGCAGTACGACGTTGCTGCCCGAGTACACGCTCGACGAATGGACCGCCTCGGGATGCCCGGCGCTTGCCTGCGTAGTCGTTGAGGGTGAGGCGGAGATAGCACAGCACTATGTGCAGCTAGTCCACGTGCAGCAGATCATCATACGCTTTGCCGCCTTCATGGATGGCCGGGGCTTCAGTCATGCCCGCAAGCTTCGGTCGCTAGGCTTTAACGGAGAGCTTCTTGCCGGCGGGGAACTGTTGGCAGATCAGTGGCCCTTTCTCGCCCGCTGCGGGTTCAGTGGCATCGCCGATGCGGATATCGCCCGTCACGCACTGACCCTTCCCGGATTCAGCGAGGCCTATCAGGCTGACGCCCTGCAGAATGATCCTTTGTTTCCGCGTCGACGCCGGGCCTGATCCAAAGAAAGACGGCGCCGTCAGCGCGCCTGCTACACTGCACAGTCTTTAATCAGCGCGTGCGCCATGGATTCCGGTTCCGTCACTTTTGCATTCTTCCTGATTTTCAGCGGCGCCGCTGCGCTGGCATCGGTTGCCCTTTACACCCGTCAGCCGCTGATTATTGCCTACATCACTCTGGGTGCGCTTATCGGCCCCTACGGCTTCAGTCTTGTCACCGATCTCAAGCAGCTGTCTGACATAGGCCATATCGGGATTATCTTCTTGCTGTTTCTTCTGGGCCTCGATATGCAGCCCCAGGCGCTGTTTGCCACCCTGCGCAAATCCACGGTGGTGGGCCTGGCGAGTTCAGCGATCTTCTTCAGCGGCTCCTGGGTCTTGCTGCTGCTGTTTCTGGACAACCCCCGAGAGGCGGCTATCGTCGCCGTCGCGATGATATTTTCCTCGACGATTATCGGTATCAAGTTGCTGCCCACGACGGTCCTGCACCATCGGCATATCGGTGAAATGATGATTGGCCTGCTGCTCCTCCAGGACCTGCTGGCCATCATCGTACTGGTGATGATTATGGCCAGCAGTGGCGCCTCTGAAGGCGAAGCGTTCTGGAGCGTGGTGCAGGTGCTTATTGCCCTGCCGCTTCTGGGTCTTGCGGCCTGGGCAGCGGTGCGCTTTGTACTCCTGCCGCTGATTCAGCGCTTTGACCGCTTTCACGAATACATATTTCTTCTGGCCATCGGATGGTGTCTCGGCGTCGCCGAGGGCGCTCAGCTGGTGGGCTTATCGGCGGAGATTGGCGCCTTCGTAGCGGGTATCAGCATCGCGACCAGCCCCATATCCCAGTACATCGCCGTGAGCCTCAAACCGCTGAGGGACTTTTTCCTGATTCTGTTTTTCTTTGCGGTGGGTGCGCGCTTTGACCTTTCGATGCTCTCTGTCGTCTGGCTTCCCGCACTTAGCCTTGCACTGCTGGTGCTGGGGATGAAGCCGGTGGTCTATCGTTTCCTTCTCAAGGGGGTGAGCGAACATCGCAGTCTGGCCTGGAACCTCGGCTTCCGTCTGGGGCAGGCCAGCGAATTCTCTCTGCTGATTGCCTATATCGCTTTCGACGCGGGCCTCCTGGGGCTTGAATCGTCGCTGATCATTCAGGCCGCTACGATCATCACGCTCCTCGCCTCCTCCTATATCGTGGTTCTCAACTACCCTACTCCCATTGCCATCAGCGACCGCCTGCGCCGGGACTGAGGGCACTCTGCGAGTCGACTGCTTCGTCTGACAGTTCGATATCCATGGCTTGTTTCGGCTGCGCCGCCCGGCACGGCTACAGAGTCATGCGCGGTGTGAACCGATCCCTGAAAATTTGTGATGAGGCAAAAAAAGCCGGCAAAAGCCGGCTTCGAGTACACCTGTAGGCTAACGCATCAAGCTATCAGAGCTGAGCCTCAAGCTGCGGCAGCGCTTCGAAGAGATCTGCAACCAGTCCGTAGTCCGCGACCTGAAAGATCGGTGCTTCTTCGTCCTTGTTGATCGCCACGATCACCTTGGAGTCTTTCATCCCCGCCAGATGCTGAATCGCGCCGGAAATACCGACCGCGATGTAAAGGTCCGGAGCCACGATCTTGCCGGTCTGACCGACCTGCATATCGTTGGGAACAAAGCCCGCATCCACCGCTGCCCGGGAGGCCCCGATCGCTGCGCCGAGCTTGTCTGCGATGCCCTCGAGTAGCGAGAAGTTGTCGCCATTCTGCATCCCGCGGCCGCCGGAAATCACCACCGGTGCGGCGGTGAGTTCCGGGCGGTCCGACTTGGCAATCTCCTGTCCGACGAAGCTGGAAATACCCGCATCATGAGCCGCATCCACCGCCACGAGCTCAGCGCTGCCGCCCTCGGCTGCAACTGCATCGAAGGCTGTTGTGCGCACGGTGATAACCTTCTTGGCATCGGCGCTTTGCACCGTGGCGATGACGTTACCCGCATAGATGGGACGCTTGAAACTGTCGGCGGACTCAACGCTGATGATGTCGCTGATTTGTGCCACGTCGAGCAGCGCGGCGACGCGCGGCATGATGTTCTTGCCACTGCTTGTTGCCGCCGCCAGCAGATTGTCGTAGTCAGCGCCCAGCTCCGCTACCAGCAGGCTGATGTTTTCTGCCAGTTGGTGCTCGTAGGCTCCGTTGTCAGCGCACAGGACCTTGCGCACGCCTGCAACTGCCTGGGCGGCTGTCGCCGCAGCGGCGCAGCCCGCACCTGCCACCAGAATATCGATATCGCCGCCGAGGGCCTGAGCTGCTGCGACGGTGTTCAGGGTCGCCGGACTGAGGTTGCTGTTGTCGTGTTCTGCTATTACCAGAGTGCTCATCAGATCACCTTCGCTTCATTCTTGAGTTTATCGACCAGTTGCTCAACGGACTCAACCTTGATGCCAGCAGAACGCTCCGGTGGGGGTTCGACCTTAACCACACTCAGGTGTGAGGTAACCTCAACGCCCAGATCAGCGGGCGTCAGCACGTCCAGCTGCTTTTTCTTGGCTTTCATGATGTTCGGCAGCGAGGCGTAGCGCGGCTCGTTGAGTCGCAGATCCGTGGTCACGATCGCCGGCATGCTCAGGCTGATCGTCTGCAGGCCGCCGTCAATTTCACGGGTAACGTGCAGCTTGCCGTCCACGACCTTCACTTCAGAGGCAAAGGTGCCCTGGGGCATCCCCGCAAGCGCGCCAAGCATCTGGCCGGTCTGGTTGTTGTCGCCGTCGATAGACTGCTTGCCCAGGATCACCAGGTCCGGTGACTCCTTGTCGACGATACCCTTGAGCAGCTTCGCGACGACGAGAGGCTCGACCTTGCCTTCCACCTCGACCTGTATGCCCCGGTCAGCGCCGAGCGCGAGAGCCGTACGGATCTGCTCCTGACAGCTTTTCTCGCCGACTGAGACGGCAATCACTTCGCTGGCTACGCCGGCTTCCTTGAGTCGAACGGCCTCTTCTACTGCGATTTCGCAGAATGGGTTGATCGACATTTTGACGTTGTTCAGATCGACATCTGAACCGTCAGCCTTGGCGCGTACCTTGACGTTGTAGTCAACGACACGCTTGACTGCGACGAGAACCTTCATATTGTCTCCCGTGGTGGGTTGATGAATGCTGCGGGGGCCGCTGAATTGCGGTTCCGAGGGAAAAATCGGTGGCAAATAGTGCCGATATTGCCCGCACAGGTCAATAGACCGGCTTTTGCTCATCGGTCCGGCACAATGATAGCGAAATTTAGCCAGCAAGCCGATGCGGGCCCTACGTGCATCGGGCGGCCGATCCCGCTGGGAGCTGCTGCGCAGGCCGGTGAACCCGGGGAGTGATAGCCCACTCGTCGTCCGCACTGCGCTGATTGGACGCCCGGAGGTCTCTTGAGGCTTTTTGCGGATCCGGTAGCGTTTAGGGGGGGCAGAACTTTATAATTGAACTTTGAGTATGTTCTGCCCTTTCCGGGGCTCCACCAGCAAGCGAGGTATACAGTGGAACGCGAATCCATGGAGTTCGATGTCGTAATCGTTGGCGCAGGCCCGGCCGGGCTGTCGGCCGCCTGCCGCATCATGCAGCTGGCTCAGGAGCAGGACCGTGAACTCACCGTCTGCGTGGTCGAAAAGGGCTCGGAAGTGGGAGCGCACATACTTTCCGGCGCGGTGCTTGAGCCGCATGCCCTGAACGAGCTGTTTCCGAACTGGGAAGAAATGGGCGCGCCGATCAAGACCCGGGTCACCGGCGATCAGTTCTTTTTTTACACAGGTGCGGAGTCAGCGATCAGGCTCCCGAACTTTGCAATCCCCAAGCCGACCCACAACGAGGGTAACTACATCGTTTCCATGGGTAATGTCTGTCGCTGGCTGGCAGAGCAGGCAGAGAATCTCGGCGTAGAAGTCTATCCGGGCTTTGCCGCATCGGAAGTGCTCTATGCCGAGGATGGCTCGGTAAAAGGTATTGCCACCGGCGATATGGGTATTAGTGCCGAGGGCGAGCAGAAAGATAGCTACATGCGGGGCATGGAACTGCACGCCCGCTACACGCTGTTTGCCGAAGGCTGCCGGGGACACCTGGGTAAGCAACTGATCAAGCAGTTCGGCCTGGACGAGGGAAAGGACCCCCAGCATTACGGGATCGGTATTAAGGAAATCTGGGAGATCCCGGCGGACAAGCACCAACCCGGGCTCGTTGTGCACGGCCTTGGCTGGCCGCTTAAAGAAAGCGGCTCTTCCGGAGGCGCCTTTCTCTACCATGCGGATGATAACCAGGTTTATCTCGGTTTTATCACCGATCTGAACTACAGCAATCCCCACGTATCACCTTACGAGGAGTTTCAGCGCTGGAAGCATCATCCGGAAACCCTGAAATATCTCGAGGGAGGCACCCGGATCAGCTACGGCGCAAGGGCTATTGCCAAAGGGGGAATCAACTCACTGCCGAGAATGCAGTTTCCCGGAGGACTGCTGATCGGCTGCGATGCGGGGACGCTGAACGCGGTGAAGATCAAGGGCAATCACACCGCGATGAAGAGCGGTCTGCTGGCCGCCGAGGCGGTAGTAGAAGCCCTTCTTTCAGAATCGCCGCAAGCACAGCTCGACAGCTACGAGGCCAAAGTGAAGGACTCCTGGCTCTACGATGAGTTATACAGTACCCGCAATTTTTCGGGCTTTATGCACAAGTTCGGATTCATGCTCGGTTCTGCGATGGTCTGGGTCGACCAGAATCTGTTTGGCGGAAAACTGCCCTTTACGCTTCACGACAGCAAACCCGATTACGCAACGCTCAAGCCGGCGTCCGAGTGTCCGAAAATTGACTATCCCAAGCCAGATAACGTAATCAGCTTTGACCGCCTGTCGTCGGTATTTTTGTCAAACACGAACCACGAGGAAGATCAGCCCTGCCATCTGACCCTGGCAGACAGCAGCATCCCGATCGAGTCCAATCTGCCCATGTTTGACGAACCCGCACAGCGCTATTGTCCGGCCGGTGTTTACGAAGTGGTGGAAGATGGCAACGGAAAACGCTTCCAGATCAACGCGCAGAACTGTGTTCACTGCAAGACCTGCGATATCAAGGACCCGGCGCAGAATATCACCTGGGTGACGCCCGAGGGCTTCGGGGGACCGAACTACCCCAACATGTAGCGGGGTCCGGGCTGGAGGGTCAGGTCGCGCTGCCCAGCTCGACCTCTTCCCCGGCGCTCCTGATAAATATACGGCCGTTGTCGTTTTCGGCGGCATCAATCAGGCGATACCAGGCGGCCCGGCTGATCTGCGCGGTCAGGCCATTGGGTAATTCGGTGTAGGGCTCTCCATCCCTCCCGCTAGCATGCAGTCGCTGCTCCCCACCGAGACGACAGCGACCTCCGGTGTTAAGCAGAACAAACCAGTCGCTCTCGCCCCCCTCCCCGACCAGTTGCTCGCAGTCGATGGCCTGGAGCGCGTGTCGCTCCACCTGCAAGCGCCACTTCTCGTGCGGTGTCACCAGATAATATTCACCGTCTTTTTCGCGTCTGAGCAGTGATGCGAAAACCCGAACCAGCCCCTCTCTATAGATAGGTTCACCCTCGTGTTCCCAGCTGCCGTCACGGCGAATGACGATGTCGATATCACCGCTCAGGAGGGGGGACCAACTGGCCAGGGTTTGGGGGTCAGGCAACCCCGCCGTCGCCGCTACGATGGAATCAACGAGGCCCTGAAGCTTGACTGACATAGGGCGTGCTTAGTAGATCACCACTTCTGCGCGCTGACGCAGCGCGCTTTCCAGCTGCTGCTGCAGCACACCACCGGTCTCTCCGGCTATTCGCTGGCGAAGACTGGCCAGTTCTGCAGCAGGCAGCTGATCGACATTGCCAGCGCTGACCCGCGCCAGCTCGACGATATAGGTTGCGTCAGCATCATCGTTAATGATCGCGCGCTCCACCTCACCGGCCTCGGGCGCGGGCATTGCAAATGCGCGTTCGCGAACGAGGACCGGCAGTCGATTGCTATTGCGTCGGGCTCCCAGCTCTACCTGCCATTGCAGGCCGGCAGCATTGGCAGCATTCTCGATCGATGCGCCGGATTCCAGCGACGCGATCAGGGATTGGGCCTGCTCAGCGGCGCTCTCGCGAGCGGCTTTTTCACGCAGTTCTGCAGCGATCAAATCGCGAACCTCGGCAAAGGGCATAAGTGCCGGAGGTCGACGCTCGGCTACGCGCAAGACCACGAACAGCTCGGGGCTCAGCTCGATGACTTCGCTGTTGTGTCCGGCGTCCAGCACGTCTTCGGAAAACGCCGCCTGCAGGAGCGCCGGCCGGCTGAAGAGGCCCTCTGTCTGGTTGCGGCTTACGGGGTCGGAGTGTTTGAGTTCGAGTCCCATTTCAAGTGCCGGTCTTTCCAGGTCCGCGGCATTGAATGCGATATCGCGCAGTCGCTCGACGTCCGCCAGCAGGGCTGCCGCCGCCTCGCGGCGCTGGAGACGCTCCTCCAGCTCCGCCGCGACGTCCTCAAAGTTTACGCTGCTGCCCTCGCGTCGATCAGTGACCAGGAGCAGATGGGTTCCGGCATCGGTCTCAACGGGCCCTGACATCTCCCCCACCGCCAGTATCGCAATGGCTTCCTCCATGGACTCAGGAAAGGTTTCACCGGCTGTATAG
>CAZGGN010000075.1:10042-12221 GCA_964525195.1 uncultured Congregibacter sp. | reverse complement strand
GGTACCCATATTCAGGGCCTTGTGGCTGGCGTTGGACTTGTCGCGGATCGGGCAGATATCTACGCACAGCGTGCAGCCGGTGCAGTCCTCGGGGGCCACCTGATAGCTCATGAGCAGCTGGTCCGGGTAATCCTTGCTGCGGGTGGCCGCAGCCTTGAAGGTCGGCGGTGCGCCTGCCATCAGGTCCGCGCTGAATACCTTGCTGCGGATTGCCGCGTGCGGGCAGACCAGCGCGCACTTGCCGCACTGGGTGCACAAATCCGCATCCCAGACGGGTATCTCCAGCGCCAGGTTGCGCTTTTCAAGCTTTGCGGTGCCCAGAGGATAGCTCCCGTCGTCAGGCAGCTGGCTGACCGGAATACGATCACCCAGCCCCGCCATGATCTGGCGGGTGACACGATCAGCAAAGCTGCCATCGACGGGCGGCGGCGGATGAAGGGGGAGCACATTGTCGGGTGCTGCACCGGGAGTGACTTGATGCAGGCCTGCAAGTGCGGCATCGATCGCCTTGAAGTTCAGCTCGACGATACGCCGACCGCGGCGGCCGTAGGTTTTCTCCACGGCTTTTTTGATGGCGGTAATAGCCTCGTCTCTGGGTAGCACGCCGGAGATGGCGAAGAAACAGGTCTGCATAATGGTGTTGATGCGCTTGCCAAGACCGCAGTCAGCGGCAACCTGATACGCGTCGATGCAGTAGAGCGATAGCTCTTTTTCCAATGCAGCGCCTTGGACATGCGCCGGCAGGCTGTCCCAGAACCTGTCTTCAGGTACCGGGGAGTTGACCAGAAACACCGCGCCCTTTGCCGCGCGCGACAGCATTTCAACATTACCGAGGAAGTTCGGCTGGTGGCAGGCGATGAAGTTGGCTTCGCCCGCTTCAATCAGGTAACTGGCGTGGATCGGGCGCGATCCAAAACGCAGGTGGGATACGGTGATAGCGCCGGATTTCTTGGAGTCGTAGACGAAATAGCCCTGGGCGTACAACTCCGTGGCCTCGCCGATAATCTTGATGCTGTTCTTGTTGGCGCTGACCGTGCCATCACTGCCAAGACCGTAAAACAGCGCCTGCACGCTGTGGGCGAGCGCGTCGGTGCGAAAGTCCGCATCCCATTCGAGGCTGCTGTGGCTCAGATCATCGTGAATGCCAATGGTGAAACCATTCTTCGGTGAGTGGGCATGCAGTTCGTCCAGCACCGCCTTGACCATCCCCGGCGTAAACTCCTTGGAGGACAGGCCGAAGCGCCCGCCGATAACCGTCGGTAACGCCGGTAAACGCCGGTCGCCCATGGCGTCGCGAGCGAGGGCCGTCAGAACATCTTTGTACAGGGGCTCGCCGTCTGCGCCCGGTTCTTTGGTCCGGTCCAGCACGGCGATGGCGCGAGTCGTGGGGGGCAATGCCGCCAGCAGCGCGACGGGATCAAAAGGGCGAAAGAGACGCACCTTGAGTACCCCCACCCGCTCACCCTGTGCCACGAGATAATCCACGGCCTCCTGCGCGGCCTCCGCACCGGAGCACATCAGTACGATGATCCGCTCGGCCTGCGGGTGGCCGTCGTAGTCGAACAGGTGGTACTGACGTCCGGTCAGCGCTGCAAAGTCATCCATGGCCTGCTGCACCAGTCCCGGGAATGCCTGGTAATAGGGGTTGACCGTCTCGCGCGCCTGAAAATACACGTCCGGGTTCTGGGAGCTGCCGCGCAATAGCGGGTGCTCCGGCGACAGCGCACGACGGCGATGGGCATGCACGCTCGCCTCATCGATCATTGCCCGTACCGTATCCCGGTCAACCTCGGTGATCTTGGCGACCTCATGCGATGTGCGGAAACCATCAAAAAAGTGCAGTACCGGGATCCGACCGCGCAGCGTCGCGGCCTGGGCGATGAGGGCCATGTCCATAACTTCCTGGGGGCAGTTGGAGGACAACATCGCAAAGCCGGTTGCGCGAGCCGCCATCACGTCGCTGTGGTCGCCGAAAATCGACAGCGCCTGGCAGGCCAGCGAGCGCGCGGCGATATGAAATACCGTCGGCGAAAGTTCACCGGCGATCTTGTACATGTTGGGCAGCATGAGCAGCAACCCCTGGGACGCGGTGAAGGTGGTGGTGAGCGCGCCGGCCTGCAGGGCACCGTGAATCGCACCGGCGGCACCGGCCTCGCTTTGCATCTCGATAACCCGGGGG
>CAZGGN010000075.1:0-10032 GCA_964525195.1 uncultured Congregibacter sp. | reverse complement strand
CGGCCCAGGCATCGGCCCATTCCCCCATCGGCGAAGCCGGCGTGATCGGGTAGATGGCGATCACCTCGTTAGTCAGATGGGCGATACGCGCGGCGGCCTCGTTGCCGTCAATCGTAATGGTCCCTGGCGTATCCATAGGGGGCTCCCGTTGTGACACTGAGCCCCTATAGTGCTATCGCCGCAGGGGTAGGGCATTGACCTCGGTCAGGAATGCGTGGATTTGATACTTTCCGGTTCAGCAGGACGTCCCGGCGCCAGATACCACTTCACGGCCTGGAGAAGCGAATGCGCTTATGACAGTAGCGGCGCCTGTAGCAGGGCAGCAGTCACTCCTGACTGCCGGCCTCTACCTCAAGCACCAGCTGTGTCATCTTCAACACACTGTCCGGGTTGAGGGCGATAGACTCGATACCCTGCTGCACAAGCCAGCGGGTGATTTCGGGGAAGTCTGATGGCGCCTGACCGCAGATACCGATGTATTTGCCTTCTTCCCGGCAGGCCTTGATCGCCATTTCCATCAGTATCGCCACGGCGTCGTCGCGTTCGTCAAATTCCGCCAGGAACTCCGAGTCCCGGTCCACGCCGAGGGTCAGCTGCGTCAGGTCATTGGATCCAATAGAAAAGCCGTCGCAGTGTGCGAGGAATTTTTTGGCCAGCAGGGCATTGGCCGGGATCTCGCACATCAGGTTGATGCGCAGTCCCTTTTCGCCCCGTCGCAGTCCCTGTTTTGCCATCAGATCCAGGACTTTGATTTCTTCATCCACGCTGCGCACAAAGGGAATCATCAGTTCAAGGTTTTCAAGACCCATGACCTCGCGCACCCGGCGCACCGCCTCGCACTCCATGGCGAAACAGTCCGCAAAGCTCGACGCGTGGTAGCGCGATGCCCCACGGAAGCCCAGCATCGGATTGGCCTCCTCCGGCTCGTAGGCCTCTCCGCCGAGAAGCTGGGCGTACTCGTTGGATTTGAAATCGCTCATACGGACGATCACCGGGCGGGGATAAAAGGCCGCGGCGATGGTGCCGATGCCTTCCGCGAGGCGCGACACGTAAAACTCCCGGGCGCTCTGATAGCCCGCTGCGCGTTCGGCTATCTGTCCCTGCAGCGTTGCGTCGAGTTGATCAAAATCCAGCGCCGCATGCGGATGCACGCCGATATGGTCGCTGATAATAAACTCCATGCGTACCAGACCCACGCCATCGTTGGGCAGGCGGCTGAACTCCAGGGCGCGGCCGGGGTTGCCGACGATCATCATGATCTTGGTGCGCGGACGCTGCGTCGAGCTGAGGCTGTACTCCTCGGTCTCAAAATCCAGCAGGCCGCGGTAGACCTTGCCGGTCTCACCCTCGGCACAGGACACCGTGACCTCATCGCCATCGTGCAGCTTTGAGGTAGCATCGCTGGTACCCACGATGGCCGGGATACCCAGCTCCCGGGCGATGATCGCCGCGTGGCAGACCCGTCCGCCGCGGTTGGTGACGATGGCGCTGGCACGCTTCATGATCGGCTCCCAGTCCGGGTCGGTCATGTCCGTGACCAGTACATCACCTTCCTCGAGCTCATTCATGTGCGAGGCGTCCAGAACCGCACGCACCTTGCCGCTGCCGATTCGAGCGCCGACGCTCTTTCCTGTTACCAGCACCTCACCTTCTTCGCTGAGATGGTAGCTGAGCTGCCTGCTGGCATCGAGATTCGATTGCACGGTTTCCGGCCGCGCCTGAACGATGAATAGCTCGCCGCTTTCCCCGTCTTTAGCCCATTCAATATCCATCGGGCGTCCGAAGTGCTCTTCGATAGTGATTGCGAAATTCGCCAGCTCCAGAACCTCGTCGTCAGTGATCGCAAAACGCTGCTGGTCTTGTGGGGCAACGTCCACGTTGTAGGTGGCTTCCGCGGAGTCCGGAGCAACGCTGTGCACCATTTTTAGCGCCTTGGAGCCCAGCTGCCGGCGAATGATGGGCCGGTGTTCGCCGTCCAGCGTTTTCTTGTAGACGAGAAATTCATCGGGATTCACGGCCCCCTGCACCACGTTCTCGCCCAGGCCGTAGGCCGCCGTCACCATGACGACATCGGGAAAGCCGCTCTCCGTATCGATGGTGAACATCACGCCCGCACAGGCCAGATCTGAGCGCACCATTTTCTGTACGCCGATGGAGAGGGCGATGGCCATGTGCTCAAAACCCTTGTGCACCCGGTAGGCGATGGCGCGGTCCGTGAACAGCGAAGCCAGCACCCGCTTGCAGGTGTGCAGCAGGGATTCTTCGCCGCAAATATTCAGATAGGTTTCCTGCTGACCGGCAAAGGAGGCGTCCGGGAGGTCCTCGGCGGTTGCTGAGGAGCGCACGGCAACCGCCGGGTCGCGGCCACCGTTCTGCTCTCTCAGCCGGCCATAGGCGGCGCTGATTTCGGCGGCAAGGGTCGGTGGCATTTCACCGTCGATGATCCAGCTGCGGATGCTCGCGCCGATTTTTTCCAGTTGCTGTACATCAGTCGTATCGAGCGTTGCCAGGGCGTCGGTGATCTTCTGGCGCAGCCTGTTGTGGTCGAGGTAGGCGAAATAGGCCTCAGAAACGGTAGCGAATCCATCCGGTACCCGGATGTTCTGGCTGGATAACTCCTGAAACATTTCGCCCAGCGATGCGTTCTTTCCCCCGACCAGGGGGACATCCTGCGCACCGAGTTCCGAAAACAATCTGACGTAGTGAAAATCGCTCATGAGCGGGGCCCTCCAACAAGCAGTCAGCTCACTCTATCCGGCTTGCCCCCCAGTCTCTTGCCTGTCTGGCGAGAGATTCTTGATATGCATCAAGGTTGCCCTCTAATCAGCCGCAAAAAGACATTGATCGGAGGAACCGGGCTGTTCTGCGCGCAGATACTTTTGCAGAATGGACGCTCAGTATCCCGCTGTGATGGTCGGGCCCTTTAGCTTCGGCTGCCGGTGGTATCGGGCAAACGGACGGCGAATCATGCAACGCTGGAATCCGCATCAACTTCAGTCGCTTATAGAGCGTCTGCTTGATGATGACTATCGTGTCATCGGTCCGACCGTGCGTGATCAGGCGCTCGTGTATGACGATATCCGCAGCCTGCCGACAGGCTGGGGCGACAGTCAGGAGGCGGGCCACTACCGCCTCGAACGTCGCGACGATCAGAGCCGCTTTGGTTATAACCTCGGTCCGTCGACCTGGAAACAGTTCTTGTTTCCGCCTGAGGAAACTATTTTTCATGTACGCGATGGCGAATTTGTCAGTGCCCGGGAATCCGCCCCGAAGATGGCATTTATCGGTGTACGCGGCTGCGAACTGGCGGCGATTGCCATTCAGGATCGGGTATTTACCGCTAATGTGCTTGACCCGGGTTATGCCGCCCGGCGCGAGCAGTTGCTGCTGGTTGCGGTCAACTGTTCCCAGGCCGCCGCGACTTGTTTTTGCAGCAGTACCGGGGATGGCCCGGCGGCCGGGGCGGGCGCGGATCTCGTGCTGACCGAATTGAATCCCCAGGATCCGTTTTATCTGGTTGAGGCCCACAGCGCGGCCGGCGAAGCCCTGCTCGCCGCGGTCGGGGGCAGCGAGGCCGGCGCCGATGAGGTCAGCGCTATCGATGAGGTGCTCGCCGCCACGCGGGCGCAGATGTCGCGCCGCATGGACATGGCGGGGCTCGCCGGGGACCTGCTCGGGGCGCTTGAGCATCCGCAGTGGGAGGATGTGGCGGCGCGCTGTCTGGCCTGTGGTAACTGCACCCAGGTCTGCCCTACCTGCTTTTGCAGCACCAGCCGCGAAGATGTCGATCCGGTGAGTCTCGATGTGTCCCATGTGCGCCGCTGGGACTCCTGCTTTACGGAGGGTCATTCCTATCTCAGTGGCGGGGTTACGCATCAGAGCGTTAAATCACGCTACCGCCAGTGGCTCACGCACAAGCTGGGCAGCTGGGAGCAGCAGTTCGGCAGCTCCGGGTGTACCGGCTGCGGGCGCTGTATCAGCTGGTGCCCTGTGGGCATCGATATCACCCGTGAAACGGCACTGATCAGAGAGACCCGATGAAAAGTATCGCCGACGAGATGCGCCAGCACCCGTTCTTTCGGGACCTGTCCACCGATTACCTGCAGCTGATGGCGGGTTGCGGAAAGAACGTCGTCTTCCGCGCGGGCAGTGTCATCGCCGCCGAGGGCAGTGAGGCGAATGAATTCTTTCTTCTGAAAAAAGGCCGGGTCTCGCTGCAGTTGCACGCGTCGCCGGCCGGCATGCTGCGGATCCAGACGCTTGACGCCGGTGACATCCTGGGCTGGTCATGGCTCTTTCCACCCTATCGCTGGTCAGTCGAGGCTATGGCGGTGCAGGAGGTTCACGCCATCGGGCTCGACGGGCGCTGTCTGCGTGACAAGTGCGACGCGGACCCGGTGATGGGTTACGCCCTGATGCAGCGCTTTTCGCGACTGATGATCCAGCGCGTCGAGGCAACTCGCCTGCAGTTGCTTGATCTCTACGGACAGGGGAGTACCCCGTGAACGATCCGTTCATTCCCCAATCCGTTGCGGTAGAGGCCTGGCAGCAGGAGAGCCGTGAGGTGTTCAGCTTCTCCGTCTCCCCGCCGCCGGGCTATGCCGGCTTTGATCCGGGGCAGTTCAATATGCTGTACCTGCCGGGGCGCGGAGAGGCCGCGATTTCCATCAGCGGTGATCCCGGGGACAATACACGACTGACACACACAGTGAGGGCCGTTGGCAACGTGACCAAAGCCCTCGGCGAGCTGCGCCCGCCGGAGCGCATCGGGCTGCGTGGCCCCTTTGGCCGCGGCTGGCCGCTCGCCCGGGCCGAGGGACGGGAGTTGCTGCTCATAGCCGGGGGTATAGGACTGGCGCCCCTGCGACCGGTGCTCTATGCGGCCCTCCTGGCGCCCGAGCGTTTTGCCCGGATCACCGTACTGCTCGGGGCCCGGTCGCCCGCGGATCTGTTGTTTACTGACGAACTGCTGCGCTGGAAGTTTGAGCACGGTCTGCAGTTTATGGCCAGCGTGGACAACGCGAGCTTCGATTGGCATGGCGACGTTGGGGTGATCACCCGGCTGATTCCGCGGGTGAAGATGGATCCGGAAAAGGTGCTGGCCATGATTTGCGGTCCGGAAGTGATGATCCGCTTCTGCGTCAAGGGCCTGCGTGATCGGGGCGTGCCCGGCGCCGCGATCCACGTTTCCCTTGAGCGCAATATGAAATGCGCGCTGGGGATCTGCGGACACTGCCAGCTGGGTCCGCATTTTCTGTGTCGTAACGGTCCGGTTTTCGCCTATCCTGAAGTAGAGCGTTTTCTCATGACGCGGGAGTTCTGATGGCAGCACCCAATCGGCCTCGGCTGGCCGTTTTCAAGTTCGCTTCCTGTGACGGCTGTCAGCTCAGCCTGCTCGATTGCGAGGATGAGCTGCTGGCGGTCGCCGAGTGCGTTGATATTGTGAATTTCCCCGAGGCGTCGCGACGTATGCTCCCGGGTCCCTACGATATTGCGCTGGTCGAGGGTTCGATTACGACACCATCAGATCGGGAGCGAATTCGCGCCGTGCGGGAGCAGAGCCGTTATCTGATCTGCATCGGTGCCTGTGCGACGGCGGGAGGACTACAGGCTCTGCGCAACTTTGCCGATGTCACCGAATTCGCCAGCACTGTGTATCCGCATCCCGAATACCTGTCGACTCTCGCAAGCTCGACGCCCATTGCCGAGGCGGTGTCAGTTGACTACGAGCTGCATGGCTGTCCCATCGACAAGCATCAGCTGCTTGAAGTGGTGCTCGCCTTCGCCGCGGGCCGCAGTCCCCAAATCGCCCGGGAGAGTGTGTGCATGGAGTGCAAGGCCCGGGGCAACGTCTGCGTGATGGTCGCCGCGGGTCAGCATTGCCTGGGGCCGATCACCCAGGCCGGCTGCGGAGCAATCTGTCCGGCTTACAACCGCGGCTGCTACGGCTGTTTTGGTGTTCGGGAACAGGCGCAGGTGGGGGCATTGACGGAGTATCTGCATGAGGATCACGGTATGTCCCGGGCGCAGGTGGTGCGCAGTCTGCGCAGCTACAACTCCGCGGCAGAGCCCCTGCAGGTGATAGCCAGCGAGTACGAAGACCATGAGCGGTAAATCCAAATCCCTGCCCATAAAAGCGGGCATTCGCAGTCGGCGCATCGAGGTGGATTACCTGGCCAGGGTGGAGGGCGAGGGCGCCCTGCTGGTGGATGTGGTCGACGGGGAGCTGCGAGATGTGCAGCTCAAAATCTTCGAGCCGCCGCGATTTTTCGAGGCGTTTCTCCAGGGGCGCGCGCTCACCGAAGCGCCGGATATCACCGCGCGTATCTGCGGCATCTGCCCGGTCGCCTACATGATGAGCGCCGTACATGCGATGGAGAATATGCTGGGTATCGAGGTGGAAGAGGGGGTTCGGCGCCTGCGCCGCCTGCTCTACTGCGGTGAGTGGATAGAGAGCCATGTACTGCATATCTATCTGCTGCACGCACCGGATTTTTTTGGCTTTGATGACGCGATGGCCATGGCCGCTGAGCACAAAGAGGCGGTGCTACGTGGTCTGCGCATGAAGAAAGCCGGTAACGATATCGTAAAGCTGCTCGGTGGCCGGGAAATCCATCCTATCAATGTGAAGGTCGGCGGCTTTTACAAGGTGCCGGAGCAGGCGGCCTTTCGCGCCATGCTTGACGAGCTCAAGTGGAGCCGTGACGCGGCAGCGCAAACCGTGCGCTGGGCCGCCGGCTTCGAGTTTCCGGATTTGCACCGGGATTACGAGTTTGTCGCCCTGCGCCATGCGAGCGAGTATCCGTTCAACGAGGGACGCATTGTCTCCAGCGCCGGATTGGATATCGCTATGGACCAGTATCCCAGGCACTTTGCCGAGGAGCAGGTGGCGCACAGCACGGCCTTGCATTCGCGGCGCCTACCGGGCAACACGCCATACTTTGTCGGGCCCATGGCGCGTTTTAATCTCAATCGCGACCGCCTGTCGCCGGCCACGCGTGAGCTGGCCGTCGCCTGTGGCTTTGATCGCCCGGTGGACAACGCCTTCGAGAGCATCGTGGTCCGCGCTCTGGAGGTGTTTCAGGCCTTTGATGAGGCCATTGCGTTGATCGAGGATTTTGTCGAGCCAGCTCAGCCGGCACATTCGCTGCCGGCGGGTGGCGGGGTGGGCATGGCGGCGACGGAAGCGCCCCGCGGCCTGCTGTTCCACCGTTATGAGGTGGACGCCGATGGTCTGATTCAGCGCGCGACCATCGTTCCCCCGACATCGCAGAACCAGCTCACCATTGAGGATGATCTTCGCGATCTGGTCCGCGCCAATCTCGAGTTGCCTGACGCGCAGCTGACCTGGCGCTGCGAACAGGCAATCCGCAATTACGATCCCTGTATCTCCTGCGCCACCCACTTTTTGAAACTGCAGCGCCGGGACGGGGCGCATGGCTAAAATCCTCGCGGTGGGCAACCCCGATCGCGGCGACGATGGCGTCGGTCCCTATGTATTGGCCGGCCTTGCGGGCAGGCTGCCTGAGGAGGACCTGCTCTGCTCGGACGGCGAGGTAAGCGGTTTGATTGCGATCTTCGAACGCTGTTCGGAACTGATCCTGATAGACGCAATGGATGGCCCGGCTGCAGGTCTTGCCCCAGGGGATGTGCTGCGTCTCGACGCCAATGACCCGGCTCTTGCCGAAGCGCCGCTGCACGCCAGTACGCATGCTATGGGGGTAGTGGAGGCGATTGCCCTGGCGCGGTCCCTCGGCGTTCTGCCTGCACAGCTGACCGTTATTGCGATTGCCGGCGCGTCCTTTGCGGTCGGCCGGGGCATCTCAGCGTCGGTAGCTCACGCTGCACAGGCGCTTGTCGAGGAACTCGCGACTGAATTGGCTGAGGGTCCCGCCCATGCATGAAGCAGGAATGATTCGCGATCTGCTCGCCCGAATTACGCAGCTCGCGAACGAGGAGTCGGCGACCGCCGTGACCGGCGTGCGCGTCTGGCTCGGGGCGCTGAGCCATATTTCCGCCGAGCATTTTCGCGAGCATTTTCGCAACGAGACCATGGGCAGTATCGCTCAGGACGCTGTACTGGAGATCGAGACCTCAGACGATATCGACCACCCGCAGGCCCAGGCGATTCTGCTCAGGAGTATCGATGTCGCCGACTCCTGAAGGTCGGGAGCTTGAGATTCTCGGAAAGATCCCGTGGCTCAGTTGGTCAGGGTGGTTCCGCCATCGACGGGAATAATCTGCCCGGTGATGAATGCCCCGGCCTGAGAGGCCAGCATTATGGCCACACCGGCGATATCGCTCGCTTCTCCCCAGCGCTTCATGGGGATGGTTTGAAGCTCTTCCTCAAAGGCTTTCTGATCATTGCTGAGAAATTCAGTCATCTTGGAGTAGAAGCGCCCGGGTGCGATCGCATTCACCCGAATGTTATCGCCGGCAAGCTCCGTTGCCAGTACACGGGTTAACTGGTGAATAGCGGACTTGGAGATCGCGTAGCTGAAATTGTCGAGTCCGTTGCCGACGAGGCCGGCGATAGACCCGATATTAATGACGCTGGAAGTGCACTTGCCTGTGGCATTTTTTCTGAGAAGGGGGGCCAATGCCTGGGTTAAGAAGAACGGACTTTTGACATTAAGGTCCATCACTTTGTCCCAGCCTTTTTCCGGGAACTGATCGAAAGGCGCGCCCCAGCCGGTTCCCGCATTGTTAACCAGAACATCAATGTGATCTTCACGCTTAAAGAGTTCCTTGACGAGATTCTGCAGCCCTTCCTGGCTTGCGACATCACCGGGAATCGCCACACATTCGCCGTACTGGCCCAGTTCTTCCGCGGCTTTGTGGCAGGCCTCCGCTTTTCGCGCGGTGATGTAGACACGTTTTGCTCCGGACTCAAGAAAGCCCTGCGCCATGAAAGCACCCAGGCCGCGCGAGCCTCCGGTCACTACGCATACTTTGTCCTGCATGGAAAACAGTGTTTCGATCATGATCTTCTCCTCTCTTGGATGGACTATTTTCTCAGGCAGCCGCCAGCCTTTCGTGCTGGCCTTGAGCGCATCGCTCACACTTTTGGGCTCACGGAACAAGCGCTAGGGGCGGCCGGCACCCTGATGCAATTCGATATAGTGCGCGCGTATGATGCCCGATACCGCGGTGATACGCAGAGCTCCGTCTTTCGCAGTTTCGTCGCGACGGGGTTAATCGCGTGGATTCCGCAGGGACGCTGGAGCCCGCAGATAAGCAGACGTCGGCACTCAGGCCGGAAGATTCCGTATCTGGCAGCGCGAAGCGCTGTGCTTTCTGCGATCGTGGTTGTGCCGCGCCCCGAGTTCGGATTTCCGGTATCGTTCAGGCTGTTGGTAGCCAGATTGTCCGCCGAGAGATACAAGGAAAGGTCAAAATGAAGTGTGTCTTTGCACGTTGGCGCCTGCCAGTCACCGTCGTGATGTTGATCGTCGGCGCTTGTGGGCGCGGGGCCACCGGCGCTGAGCCAGAACTCACCTCCGCAACCATCAGCCAGCTCAACGCGGCGATGGACCGGGGGGAATTGAGCTCAGAGCAAATCGTGCAAGGTTTTCTCGCCCGCATAGCGGCTTACGACGACCAGGGACCCGCTCTCAACGCGGTCATCGCGTTGAATCCCAATGCGTTGCAGCGCGCACGAGCGCTTGATGAAGAGCGTTTGAAGCACGGCCGTCGATCGCCCCTGCATGGCATTCCTATCGTCATCAAGGACAACCTGGATACGGCCGATATGCCCACGACCGCGGGCTCGTTCCTGCTCCGGGACAGTCTGCCGCCGGACGACGCCTTTGTGGTGAAGCAGCTGCGCGAGGCCGGAGCGATTGTGATCGCGAAGCTTAATCTCAGTGAGTTCGCCTCCGGCGACAGCATGAATTCTCTCGACGGAGTTATCGCGAATCCGCATGACCTGAATCGTAGTCCGGCCGGTTCTTCCGGCGGTACCGGCGCTGCAATTGCCGCTGGCTACGCCAGCTTTGGACTGGGTACGGATACCGGCGGCTCGGTACGCAT
>CAZGGN010000074.1:10823-12272 GCA_964525195.1 uncultured Congregibacter sp. | reverse complement strand
GGCTGCAGCAAAACGGGTTTGTTCCCGATATCGTGTTGGGTCATGTCGGGTGGGGCGAGTTGACCTTTCTGAAACAGGTCTGGCCGCATGTGCCGATCATCGGGTTTTTCGAATATTACTTCCTCGCCAAGGGTGGCTCTGTCGGGTTCGATCCCGAGTTCGATACCGGGCCGGATGCGATCCTGCGTGCACGGGCACGCTCGGCGCAGCATATTCTGGCGATCGAGGCGGCGGATTATGCCTATAGCCCGACGGCGTGGCAAAGGGCGCAGTTCCCGAAAGCTTACCAGAACAAGATCGACGTGATCCACGACGGGATCGACACCGCGCTGATCAAGCCCGATGCGGCGGCGACGTGTCTGATGCGCGAGGTTCAGCATCACACCATGCAATGCATCCGAAAACGAACTTGAATCCTTCACAATAAACCCGGTTTCATTCTGGACAACCGTGCTTCGATGCGCGGGTATATCCGACGCTACTATCGGGATCCCGGCGGCCATTGCTTCAAGCATGATTTGGGGGCGACCCTCCGAATGCTCGCTCAATGAAATCAAGGCCGTGGTTGCAGGAAACCAGGTCGCCGCAATTTCATCTCCCGTTGCCGGTCCATGATGAACTACCCATTCGGGCAATTGCAGACTTTCTTGCCTGGGACCAATCAGGTGCAATGGATTCTCCCGAGAGAAAACCTGTCGACCCCAATCAAAAAGAAAGCCTATTTTTTTTGTGGTGATGCGAGTTACGCACAGCCACACATGTTTTGAGTTCTGAGGGTTGCGATGTATCCCATACCACTGTTCACCAATTCCAAAATTGACAGTGCTAATTTGCGCGAGGTCGCCGAACAACTCCTTAAGTCGAGGCTCCATCCACGATGCATTGGGAGCAAGTATGCATTCGTTTGTTTTCAGAACCGAACGTATCAAGGTCGTCATTCCAGGTATATGCAAAAGCTCGTAATCGGTTCCTAAAACTGTAATCAGCGCTTTCCGCTTTAGCCCGATTAATGGGATCGAGTTCTGTAACCAGTTGATGTGGAATAAATCCGGCAGGCCTGTGCGATACGCCCGCCTCAAGCATCTCAAAAGCTTAGCCGCTACGAAGGCCGATTCGATAGGTTTGTTTCTCAGAAGGTGCGCTATGCCTCCTTTGTTTGCGAGATCATTGAGAAAGGATGCGTCCGCCGCGCCTGGCGCGTAGTTTGCTCCATCAGGTATTGGGCCAGCGGGTGCCCAAAGCTGAGTCTTTAGCCTTGGGTTAGCTGTCATGCTGTTCAGCATTCGCTTGATGAACAGTCCTTGCCAGTCACTCTCCGACCGTGGGTAGCTTGTCGCGACGAGTCGAAGGCAGATTGAATCGGGCGCAGCTTGTTCAAGCATCGCCTAGATCCCTAAACCGGTGAATCTGTCGCCGCGCCCGCTTATCCGGACGGCGCGCCGGGCGTTC
>CAZGGN010000074.1:10016-10813 GCA_964525195.1 uncultured Congregibacter sp. | reverse complement strand
CGCTATTCAAGCATACGGGGGTTAGCCTTTGGACCGTTTGCCGCTCCCCTTCTCCCCCTGAGAGCGCTGCGAACTGTCGCAGCGCTGACAGCGCAAGACTAAGCCTCGTTTACATCCCGAAACCGGTGAATCTGTCGCCGCGCCCGCTTATCCGGACGGCGCGCCGGGCGTTCGGTCATGCCCCCCGCGAGCTTGCGCGCCTGGGCTGATTGCTCACGCCGGGCAACGCTCTCCGGCGTTTCTGTGTACAGAGCTTGAGCTTCGGGCGCTCCTCGGCGCTGGTCGCTCAGGGCGTTGACGACAATATCCCGCTCATCCCAGCCCTGACGCACCCGGAGCTGGTCGCCGACGCTGATTTCCCGTGAGACCTTTATCCGTTGGCCCTCAAGCTGCACCTTACCGCCCTCAATGGCTGCTTTGGCGAGGCTGCGGGTCTTGAAAAAACGCGCGGCCCACAACCATTTGTCGATTCGCAGCTTTTCAACAGTACCGTCCGTCAAGGCAGTGCTTCCGGCATGATTTCGTCAAAATGGTGTATCCCCGGGAAACGCGTATCGATGCGTTTTTGTTGGGAGCTGTCGGGTTGCAATAATGTCAGAAGATGGCGAATCCCATATTGCTGCGCCGCATCGAGCACTGCTTCTGTATCGTCGATAAACAGGGTGTGTTTTGGATCAAAGGGATGCAGTTCCTGCAGACGCTCCCAGAAGATCTGTTGCTCCTTCGGCGCATCGAGATCATGAGATACGACGACGCGGTCAAACCAGCCGGTGATATCGACTTCACCCATCTTGATG
>CAZGGN010000074.1:5893-10006 GCA_964525195.1 uncultured Congregibacter sp. | reverse complement strand
AAGGCCGCCTGCTTTTTGCCGGTGAAACCACCTTTGTGAAAGGCGTGGTTGCGATGGACGGCCTGCCCCCTGCGGATAGGATGGAGGTCTGTTTTGCCGGACGCTCCAATGTTGGCAAGTCTACGCTGATCAAGATTATTTGTGGCTACCACGCCGAACACGAAGGGGTCGTGCGCGTTGGTGACCAGGAGGACATCCATATTCCGGGAGCGCAGCCAGCGCAGGAACTCCAGCGCATAGGGACGCATCCGGATCATGTGCTTGATTTCCCGTTTGAGGCTGGGAATGTCCATATTCAGCTCCCGGGACCAATGGTCGAGGCAGTACCAGGGCAGGGAGCCGCGCACCGCGCTAAACCCGCTCTGGAGTTCATCCCTGGCCTCGGGCTCGGAGATGCCCCGGGTGCCTGCGTAGGCACGCGGGAGGTATTCCATCCAGAAGTGGTTATCGTAATGGAGGTCAAGCAGGGTGCCATCCATGTCGAGGAGCACGGTGCGGATTTCGGGCCAGTTAATCATTGCTGGATGATATAGTAATGCTCATGCAATTTCGTGGTCATCCACCGCTGTCGCGGGACGCAATTTTCGAATTGCTTAATCTTTGTCATGCCGCCGCTGACGCTATTCTGGCGCACTACCATGACGAGAGTAAGGCGGGGCTGCTGCGCAGCAAAGAGGATCGCTCTCCCCTGACCGAGGCAGATCTTGCATCTCACCGGATACTGAGCCGGGGTCTGAAGTTACTTACCCCCGAGCTCCCACTGCTCTCGGAGGAGAGCGCTCCGGCGGAGATTGCCCGGCGACACGAGTGGCAGGCTTTCTGGATGGTCGACCCACTTGACGGTACCCGTGAGTTTCTCGAGCGCAGTGGCGAATTCACGATCAACGTGGCCTTGATTAGCGCACAGCGGCCAGTGCTTGGGGTTCTTTACGAGCCCATAGCGCAAACTGCACATGTCGGCATCCCCGGGGAGGGCGCCTGGCGTCTTCGGCGGGATAAGCACCGCTGGCACTCCTCGCCGCTGCGGACTCGGGAACTCGCTGCCGACCGGATGACCGTACTGTCCAGTCGTCGGCATCGCAACCCGAAGCTCGATCAATGTCTGGAGTACCTCACTTCAGCCTACCGGATCGAACGTCAAAACAGCGGCAGCGCCCTCAAGTTTTGTGATCTGGCTGCGGGAAAGGGCGATTTTTACCCGCGATTTTCACCGTGTAGCGAATGGGATGTGGCTGCCGGCGATGCGCTCGTGTGGGCCGCCGGGGGAGAGGTGTTGGGCCTGGATGGGCTGCCATTGCGCTATAACGCCCGGGACACCCTCCTTAGCCCGCATTTTCTTGCGGTCGGTGATAAGTCCTCTCCCCTGTGGCCGGAACTGCTGGCGGAGCTCGCATGACGTTTTTAGTACTTGTTTGCCCGCAAGGCCGCGGTTATCTTTCACGCTCTCCCCGACGTGGGGCAGCAGGCAGGATTCCCAGGGAATGAATTGGCCACCGGGAAGCGAACCGGGATTGGACGTGGAGGCAGCCAACGAGGTGTTGACGCCCGCCATGCGCCTGTTGCAGTTGCAGACCCGTCACCGGGCACTGGATACGCGCATCAGCGAGATGCAGAACTATCCGTACCAGAATCAGATTCTCCTGCAGCGGCTCAAGAAGGAAAAACTGCGTTTGAAGGATGCGATAGCGCGCCTGAAAGACGACATGATTCCTGATTTGGACGCATGAGCCGCGCTTAGCCGTGGCGGATTAAGGGTCATGGATCTGGTTGTCTACGCAGTCCCGTTTTTTATTCTCGCCATGCTGCTGGAGTTGATCTGGGGTTTTCGGGTGGGGCGCAATACCTATCGGGTTAACGACTCGGTCAGCAGTCTTTTTCTCGGCACTCTCAGCCAGGCGCGCAAGTTTGTCACCCTTGGTATCGGTGGCTACGTGTACCACTGGGTGGCAACGCACTTTTCGATGCAGCAGATGAGTGCAGGCAGCCTCTGGACCTGGGTGCTGGCAACGATTCTCTATGACTTTTGCTATTACTGGCTGCATCGCCTCGGGCACGAGCGCAGCATTCTCTGGGCGGCGCATGTGGCGCACCACCAGAGTGAGGATTACAACCTGTCGACGGCGTTGCGACAGACCAGCACCGGGTTTTTATTCGGTTGGTTCTTTTATCTGCCCATGTTCTTGATTGGCATTCCCGCGGAAGTGGTCGTGACCGTGGGATCGATCAATCTGATTTACCAGTTCTGGGTGCACACCGAGCATGTGGGCAAGTTGGGCTGGTATGAATGGGTGTTTGTCACGCCCTCCAACCACCGGGTGCATCATGCGCAGAACGAGCGCTACCTCGATCGCAATTACGGTGGCTTGTTTATTCTCTGGGACCGATTGTTTGGCACCTTTCAGGAAGAGCAGGAGGAGGACCCTCCGATCTACGGTATTCGTGGAGCGTTACACAGCTGGAACCCTCTGCGAGCCCTCACCCATATTTATGTCGATATGTTCCGGGACAGCTGGAACACCCGGCACTGGCGCGACAAGTTATACGTCTGGATCGCGCGCACCGGCTGGCGGCCCGACGATGTTGCCGCTGATGACCCAAGGCCCAAATCTGATCTTGCGGCGTTTACTCGTTTTGATCCGCAGGTTTCCGGCAGCGTCCGTGCCTATGCGCTGTTTCAGTTACTCGCGGTGGTGGCTCTCCTCGGGTACATGCAACAGGCTTTCAGCGGCGGGTATCTGGTGGGGCTGGGACTTGCGATCGCGATGCTGCTAACCACTGTGACCACAGCCTTCTGGCTTGAAGGGGCAGAGTTCTCGAGGTGCCTGGGACTCGATGCAGCGCGTGTGCTGTTATTGGGTTCGGGTCTGGCGGGTGTCGCCGCTCTTGAAGGCACCTCGGACGAGGCTTTCCTGACGGCTTGCAGTGTCTATCTGGCGGTCAATGTGATTTTTGTCATCCATCTTGCTCGCGCCGAAGCCAGACCTGAAGCTCCGCAGGAGAGGCTCCCGGCGCTCTAGCCCTGTGACTCGCCTGCTCTCCCTTACCCGCCCGGTTCACTGCCAGCTTCTCGCTCCGCCAGTTTTCGCTCCACAAGTCCGTGTGCCGCATGCGCTGCGAACCCTTCTCCTGCCTGGGCATACAGGTTAAAAGCGGAAATACCCTGCGCTTCCAGAGCTTCGGCTTCTTCGGCAAAACGCACCACGGCAGCGATACGGCCCCGATAGCCCATTTGCTCAAGTAAGCGCACAACCAGCATGTTCTCCTGGTGGTTGGTCAGTGCCAGCATGACCAACTCCAGCTCGTGCAGGTCGATCCGTTGCCAGAAGTCCGGGTCACTCGCGTCACCGGCCGCAACCCGGCGATGCATGGACCGGTGGTGTTCCAGCTTTCGGTCATTTTCATCGACACCGACAACCTGCTCGCCGTAGGAGCGAGCGATGGCCTCATAGGCGCCGGTACCGATGTTACCCATACCCAGCACCAACACCCGGACATTGCGTAGTTCCGGGCGTGCTGCGCGAACTTTGGGCGATTCGTATTGCAGGAGGCGAGCGCGGTGTTTTCCGTACAGCGTGTGTGAGAGTCGGTTGAGCGGTGACGCAATCACAAAGCTGACCGCGATGGCGATCGATAGAACCGCGCTCCACTCTGCGCCTACCCAGCCTTCTGTCACCGCCACTGCAATGACAATGAGTCCGAATTCGCTGTAGTTTGCAAGGCTGTTTGAAGCCAGGAGCGCGGTTCGCGGTGCCACATGAAATCGGGTGAATAGCGGGAAGTAGAGCAGGGGCTTGAGCAAGGCCAGGGCGCCAATGACTGTCGCAAACAGCATGAGCTTCGGCGAGGGCCAGCCCCCGAGACCGATAGATAGAAAAAAGCCCACCAGAAACAGGTCTTTAAAGTAGAGCAGGTTGCGCGCGAGCTCCTTGGCTTTCTGTTCCCCTGCGAGCAGCACGCCAATCAGCAGTGCGCCAAGATCTCCCTTTATACCCACACTGTCGAAGAGTTGCGCCCCGAGGACCGCCAGTGCAAAGCCGGCGAGTGTAAAGAGCTCGCCATGGCCTGCGAGGCTGAGCAGCCGCAGGATCGGGCGCCGGGCGGGGATCAGCAATA
>CAZGGN010000074.1:2907-5795 GCA_964525195.1 uncultured Congregibacter sp. | reverse complement strand
CGAAAGCGATCACCAGGCTTGCATTGAGATTCAAACCAAACTCCGGTGCGAGCTGGCCCACGAGACTCAGCAGAGCCAGTAGCACCAGCTGGGTCACCAGCATATGCAGAACCGTCGTTGCCCAGATGCGGGGTAACAGCAGATCCTTAACCTGCAGCTTCAATCCAATACTGAACAGGAGCAGGGTAATCCCCATCTCCGAGAGTACGGCGAGCATTTCGCCGCCATCCGCGTCGAGTTCGTGCAGGATGAACCCGGCGCCCAGGTAGCCAATCAGTGCAGGCATACCAATGGCGCGACTCGCCATGCCGCAAATCAGAGCGACGAGGATGAGTATGGGATCAGGCATGGGGTGACTCGTTTGCGATTGGTTCGGGCTTTGGCCGGGCCCCGGGGTCTATCTTTTCGTGGGTTGGATCCAGAGAGGCCCATAGAGCCGGTAGGCAAAGTGCGGCTACTGCCAGATCACAAGCGACTCTGAGGAGTTCCCAGGCCGGAATGTCCAGAGGATAGAGACCAAACCAGCTGCGCAAGGGCGGCAGGCTGATGGCCAGCAGCAGTGAAAAGCGGGAAATGCCAAACAAGCCCAGACCCAGCAGTAAATACAGGGTGCCGGTCAGAGCGGTTAGCAGCAGTTCCGGTGAAACTGGAAGGAGCCAGAGTGAAAGGCTTTGCGCTGCGCCGGACACAGTGACGATGATCGCAGCCATATTGCGCAGCTTTTGTGGATCTGTTTCCGGATGTTGGCTCACTCACAAACATTATCACAGTGCCAGCCAGTGGGTATCTCTGGCCGCTAGCCTGAGCGCGCCTGAGCCACTGCCGAGTGATTGCGCCTTCCCAGCTGTTCGCAGCATCGCTGTCCTACCGCGATTAGGGCATCCAGATCGATGCCGGTGTCGATTCCCAGACCTTGCAGCATGTACACCACGTCCTCGGTGGCGATGTTGCCGCTTGCTCCACTGGCATAGGGGCATCCGCCCAGCCCGGCCACGGAGCTGTCCACCCGGGCGATACCCTGCTGCAAACCTACCAGAATGTTGGCCAGGGCTTGTCCGTAACTGTTGTGACAGTGCAGTGCCAGTCGGTCCGGACCCAGAGCAGGGACCAGTAAGGCCAACAGTCGTTGCATTGAGCCTGGGGTACCGACCCCGATGGTATCTCCAAGAGAAACCTCGTAGCAGCCCAGGTCCAGCAGGGTCCTGGTGACGGCCAGCACCGCTTCGGGAGCAACGGCGCCTTCATAGGGGCAGCCCAGGACGCAGGATACGTAGCCGCGCACAGCGATTCCCCTGCTGGCGGCCTGTTCCATCACCGGCTCAAAGCGCTCGATGCTTTCCGCAATTGAGCAGTTGATGTTCCGCTGTGAAAAGGCCTCGGAGGCAGCGGCGAAGACAGCCACCTCGTCCGCATGCACCGCCAGCGCCCGTTCAAATCCGCGCAGATTGGGTGTCAGTGCCGCGTAGGTCACCCCAGGCGTTCGACTAATCCCCTCAAAGACCTGCTCGCTGTCCGCCATTTGCGGTATCCAGCGGGGGTTAACGAAGCTCCCGGTCTCGATATAGCGAAGCCCGGCGGCGGCCAGACTCTCCACCAGTGCAATCTTCTCAGTTACTGAGAGCGCTTTATCTTCGTTTTGCAGTCCATCGCGAGGGCCGACCTCCACAATGGATACGGACTGGGGATAGTCGCTTGCCATAGTCATTCGTCGGCCTGCGCCGAAAAGTTGACCAGCGCGGCGCCGCGATCAACAAGATCACCGGGCGAGAAATTGAAGCTCTCCACACGACCGGCAGTGGGTGCCCGGAGTGTCTGCTCCATTTTCATTGCCTCAATCACGACAACCGGGTCGCCAGCGGCGACTTCGGAGCCCGCTTCGACCATCAGGGCCACTACTGTGCCGTGCATGGGGGCGGCGAAATCCAGGTTGCCAGCGGCCGCAGCGGCAAAGTGGCTCTGCGTCAGTTTCTTTTCGGCGAAAGTGAAAGCGCCATCGTCCCAGAAAACGGTAAAGTCGTCCGCACCCCGGGCGAAGCTGCCGCGAAAGCGATGCCCGTCAAGCTCCAGCAACAAAATGTCGCCAGTCAGTCCACCCCGGATGAACAGCGACTCATTGTCCAGCAACAGTTCGAGGCCGTCGTCACGATGAATCAACTCGACCACATGTTCCTCACCATGGCAGATGACATCGAAGCGCTGACGATGTGCGGTGTTCATACGCCAGCCACGACTGTCGTTCCAGGGTGAAAATCGATCGTCCCCTGGGGCCTGGTTTGCGAGGCGTCGAAGGGAGAGCAGCGCGATAGCGGCGGCGGCGAGATCCCGACTCTGCTGCGCCGCGGGGGCGCGAAAGAGTTCCTCCGCATGGCGCTCAATAAAATGCGTATCCAGATCGCAATGGGCAAAGGCGGGGAGTGCAGCAATGTTGTACAGGAAGGCAATATTGCTTGCGGGGCCGGCTACCCGAAACTCGCTCAAGGCACGTGTCAGCTGGCGCCGGGCGTCCTCCCGGGAGTCACCGTGGACGATCAGTTTTGCAATCATGGGGTCGTAGTAGGGACTGATCTCGCTGCCCTCAATCACGCCGGTGTCGATACGCAGGGCAGGGCCCTCAGGGGGTAGGCGCAGATAGCTGATGCGGCCGGTGGAGGGTAGAAAATCCTGCTCCGTATCTTCAGCGTAGATGCGCGCCTCCAGCGCATGCCCGCGAACCCGTATCTCGTCCTGTGCAAGGGGAAGCGCCTCGCCGGCTGCTACGCGGAGCTGCCACTCCACCAGATCCTGGCCAGTGACCATTTCGGTGACCGGGTGCTCGACCTGCAGCCGGGTGTTCATCTCCATAAAGTAGAACTGCTGAGATGCATCAAGGAGAAACTCGACGGTTCCCG
>CAZGGN010000074.1:0-2897 GCA_964525195.1 uncultured Congregibacter sp. | reverse complement strand
ATGTCGACGCTGGATTGAGCAGTCACGTTCCGCGAGGTACACCGCATTGCCGTGATTGTCGCAAAACACCTGCACTTCCACGTGCCGGGGTCGCTGGATCAGTTTTTCGATGAGCATTCGATCGTCGCCAAAGCTGGCACTGGACTCGCGGCGCGCGGAGGCGAGAGCTTCTGTGAATTCGCTTGCGTTGCTGACCGCACGCATGCCCTTTCCGCCCCCTCCGGCCGTCGCTTTGAGCAGCACCGGATAGCCCATGGCGTCGGCCTCCCGGCGAAGCACTTCATCGCTCTGATCATCTCCGTGGTAACCGGGGATCAGGGGAACCTGCGCCTGGCCCATGATGTGCTTGGCTCTGGCCTTGGATCCCATCGCATCAATTGCTTCGGCGCTGGGTCCAATGAAGCAGATGCCGGCGGCTTCGCAGGCGCGGGCAAAGGCGGCGTTTTCGGACAGAAAGCCATAGCCCGGGTGGATCGCTTCGCAGCCGGTTTCCCGCGCGGCGTTGAGTATCCGGTCCTGATTGAGGTAGGACAGGGGCGCGGGTGACTCGCCGATATGCACGGCCTGGTCCGCGAGTTGTACATGCAGCGCATCCCGGTCAGCGTCAGAATAAACGGCGACGGAACGAACGCCCAGCGCCCGGGCAGTTCGGATCACCCTGCAGGCGATCTCGCCGCGATTGGCAATAAGAATTCGATTGAACATCAGCTGTCGCTCCCTGCATTCCACTGGGGTTTGCGTTTTTCAAGAAAAGCCTTGAGCCCCTCTTGTCCCTCGCCAGAGACACGCAGGTGCGCGATCCGTGCGCTGGTATCGTCGATGAGCTGTGCATCGACCGGCTTGCCGGCAAGGTCATGAACCAGGCGCTTTGCTGCTCCCATGGCTTCGGGACCGTTTTCCAGCAACGTCGCGATCAGGCTGTCGATGCGTGCGTCCAGCGCCTCTTCATCACAGCATTCATGTACCAGGTGAATCTGCTCCGCGAGCGCCGCATCGAAGCGCTCTGCGGTCAGAAAGAGCCGACGCGCCCAGCGGGGACCAATCGCCTCGATAACATGCGGGCCGATGGTGGCCGGTATCAGCCCTATGCGTGTCTCGGTCAAACCAAAGACCGCGGTCTTGCTGGCGATCGCGATGTCGCAGCAGCTGATCAGCCCGACGGCGCCGCCAAAGGCATAGCCCTGGACGCGGACGATGGTGGGCTGGGGCAGGGTTTTCAGGCTCTGGAGCATGATGGCGAGCGCCCGTGCATCGTCCAGGTTGTGGCCATAGTCGTACTCTGCCATTCGCTGCATCCAGGCCAGGTCTGCCCCGGCGGAGAAGCTTCGGCCCTCAGCTTTCAGGAGCACGACGCGCACGTCACTGCGTGTCGTCAATTCTTTAAAGAACGCTGTGAGGTTTGCGATCATCGCGTCGTCAAAGGCGTTGTGCTTCTCCGGGCGGCTGAGGGTAATGGAGGCAACCCCGCGGGGGTCGACGTTGCAGTTAACTCGTGAGGGAGTATCAGTGTGCATGCGCATTACATCCTGAATACGCCGAAGCGTGATTCCGTGACCGGTGCATTAAGTGCTGCCGACAAGGCCAGCGCCAGGGTCTGGCGGGTATCGACAGGATCAATAACGCCGTCGTCCCAGAGCCGCGCAGACGCGTAAAACGGATGCCCCTGGGATTCATAGCGATCGAGTATTGGCTGTTTAAAGGCCGCTTCTTCGTCGCTGCTCATCGTCGCGCCCGAGCGGGCAAGCTGCTCCTGCTTGACCGTGGCCAGAACGCTGGCAGCCTGTTCGCCGCCCATTACGGAAATACGCGCATTGGGCCACATAAAGAGAAAACGCGGGTCGTAGGAGCGCCCGCACATGGCGTAGTTTCCGGCACCAAAGGAGCCGCCGATAATCACCGTGAGCTTCGGCACATCGGCGCAGGCCACGGCGTGGACCATTTTTGCACCGTGGCGTGCGATGCCCTCGGCCTCGTATTCGCGGCCCACCATAAAGCCCGTGATGTTCTGCAAAAATAGCAGCGGAATCCGTCGCTGAGCGCAAAGCTCGACAAAATGCGCGCCTTTGACCGCGGACTCGGAAAAGAGAATACCGTTATTCGCAACGATACCGATCGGGTAGCCGTGCAGATGGGCAAAGCCGCAGACCAGGGTGTCGCCATACAGCGCCTTGAACTCGTCAAAGGCTGAGTTATCGACCAGACGCGCAATGACTTCGCGGACATCGAAGGGGTGGCGACGATCCGCCGGAATGATGCCGTAGAGATCCGATGCCGGATAGCGCGGTTCAACGGGCTCTCGAATATCGATGTCCGTATGTTTTACCCGATTAAGATTGCCTACGGACCGACGGAGCAGGGCAATTGCGTGGCGGTCATCGTTGGCGTAGTGATCTGTGACGCCGGACCTGCGGCAGTGAACATCGGCGCCACCAAGTTCTTCGGCGCTCACAACCTCACCGGTTGCAGCCTTCACCAGCGGCGGACCTCCCAGAAAGATTGTGCCCTGTTCCTTGACGATGATGGATTCGTCAGCCATGGCGGGCAGGTAGGCTCCGCCAGCGGTGCAGCTGCCAAGGACCGCCGCAAGTTGCGGAATGCCCTTCGCTGACATGCGGGCCTGATTGTAAAAGGCGCGGCCAAAGTGCTCGCGATCGGGGAAGACCTCGTCCTGCAGTGGCAGGAAAGCGCCGCCGGAGTCCACCAGGTAGAGACAGGGCAGGTTGTTTTGCTCGGCGATTGTTTGCGCCCGCGCCTGTTTCTTTACGGTCAGGGGGTAGTAGGTGCCGCCTTTGACCGTAGCGTCGTTGATAAACACCATGCACTCATGGCCACTGACCCGCCCAATGCCGGTGATAAGTCCCGCGCCCGGCACGTCATCGTCATAGACCTTGTGCGCG
>CAZGGN010000073.1:1225-12295 GCA_964525195.1 uncultured Congregibacter sp. | reverse complement strand
CGCGAGCGCCCGGGCCAGCGCACCCAGATTACTCCCCATCCCAAACAGGCCGTGCAGGAGGACCACCGGCGCCCCCTCCCCACTGACCGTCGCGTACAACTGCATAGACTCTCCATCCGCTGTGCGGATCTGCTTCGCCTCTAAGTTTTGAATCAAGTTTGTTACCATGCGCGCTTTCCAAGCACACGGCTGAGCTATGTTACCGAAGATACTCCTTATCCTGAGTCTCCCGCTTGTCCTGGCGGTCACCGCCTGCGCCACTGGCACCACCTACAATCCAACGGTCTTTCCCTATGAAATCGAGTCGGAGCAGCTGGCCGCCTCACCGGTGCGCACCGTCGTAATTCCCCACGTCAACCTGGGAAGCCCCTCGCGTAACTACCTTGATGAGGCGGCACCGCGGGTCGATGCCCGGCTCAGCAGCTATCTCAAGGACAAAGGCTACAAGGTTCTGCCCCAGCGCGAATTCCGACAGTACTGGAACGCCGCGGTCCGCGCCTTTGGGGACCCTGTTGACCCGACCACGGGCCGGGTCAACATGAAAACCTTCTCACAAATCATGCAGAGCGTGCGTGATCGCTTCCGAGAGAGCGGCGAACTCGATGCCTTTGTATTTACGGACCTGGTCGAGCTCAATGTGCCCTTTAATGGCGGCCTGAAACACATCGGACGCTGGGACGGCGTCTCCCGTCGCCCTTCCCTGCAGGGACCGGGAACCGGAGTCAGCTCCGATTTCGACTGGTCCATGGCCGCGGCAGTGGCGTCCATTCAGGTCACTGTGTTTGATATGGATTTAAAGCGCCTGTTTGTCAGCCGCGGCGGGCTGGATGCCACCGAGGCTATCGATGCCCGCTCTTCATCGGGCCGCTATATCCGACGCCGAAACATTCTGGAAAATGACAGCTACATTGATGAAGGGGTTGCCCTGGCCCTTCACCCGCTCGTCGAAATGAAGAACTACCCGGGAACTCCCTGAGCAGGACCGATCCCGGTCTCTGGAACACGTCGCTCAGCCTCCCTGTTGAGCGCGCGGCTCAGTCATCGTAGCTGGCCGCGCGTTTCTCGGCCTGGGCCGTAACGCCTTCACGCAGATCCTGCGCACTGAGCATGCCCGCATTCCAGGTCGCGATATAGTTCAGCCCTTCCTGCACGCTATGGTCTCGACTGTAGCGCAGCATTTCCTTACTGCCGCGGACTGCCAGCGGCGACTTGCTGGCTATAGTCGCGGCTATCTCGCGCACTCCGTCAAGTAATGCTTCCCGATCGGGAAACACCCGGTTTACCAGCCCCATTTGCCGGGCTTCGTCGGCGGTCACATTGCGCCCGGTATAGGCGAGCTCACAGGCCACGCCATAGGGCACGATCTTGGGCAAACGCTGAAGCGTGCCAACGTCCGCCGTCATGCCGATATCCACCTCGCGAATTGAGAACCAGGCGTCGGCGCTGGCGTAGCGCATGTCTGCACAGGTCACCAGGTCGATCGCCCCGCCGATACAGGTGTTGTGAATCGCCGCAAGCACAGGCTTGCGACACTTCTCGATAGAGGACAGATTGTCCTGCATCCCCAGAATATTGCGTCGCAGTGCCTCGGCCCGGCGCGACGGATCCAGATTCTCATCCTGAATCGTCATGAGCATGGCCAGATCAATCCCCGCGCAAAAATGCTTACCGTGGGCCGCCAGAATCACCGCGCGCACCGACGGCTCGCTGTCCAGCCATTCAAAGCATTCCTGCAACTCGCGCCACATGGGGGCATTCATCGAGTTCGCCTTGTCGGCACGATTGAGAAACACCTCGGCAACCTGATCACGGAGCGTCAGCTCCAGGGTCTCGAAGCCCGGCAGAGTTATCTGTTCCTGCTGCATTCGCTTGTCCTTTTTTGCAATTTCAATGATGAGCGTGTTCGGATTACCGGGGGCAAACAGCGCCAACGCGGACCTGCGGCGCCAAGATAATCACCAGACCCGATGAAAATCACCCAGAGCCAGATCGGGTATTGCTTTTGCCGGACAATCACGCCGGCCCACATAGACAAAGGCTACGAACTGTTCGTTCTCAGCACCACCCAGATCTCGAACCAGGGTCTGATCTTCGGCAAATGAGCCTGTCCGCCAGACCGCCGCATAGCCCAACGCCTCAGCCGCCAGCGTCAAACTGAAAGCGGCGCATCCGGCCGACAGGCGCTGCTCCCAGGCGGGGACCTTGGGATGCTCGGTCACCGAGGCCATCACGGCGATGATCAGGGGCGCGCGCAGGGGAGCATTCAGGGCCTTTTGCCGGGCGGCTTCGTCGGCATCCGGGTTACGCCGTAACAATGAATGTAACAGCAACTCGCCGAAGGCATTGCGGCGCTCGCCGCGAATACTGACGAAACGCCAGGGCCGCAGCCAGGCGTGGTCCGGACTGCGCACCGCGCAGCGCAGCATTTGCGCAAGCTCTTCGTCGCTCGGCGCCGGATCGCTGAGTCTTGGAGAGGAGGTTCGCTGCTGAAGAAAATCAAGCACGGCTGATTGGGTGGTCATTGCTCGCTCGGGTTGCGACGTCGAGCCCCTATGATAACAGCGCCAAGACGCTGTCGCAGGCCCCAAAAACTAGTCTCCCTGGATGGGGATACCCTGCGGCGAAGTCCCGACGAAAATATTCATAAAACCACGGTCACCGCGCACCGCGTCGACATTATCCGCCCACTCACAGAGCGCTTCGCTGCTGCAGGGCACCAGTCGGCCCGCCAGGTGATCGACAATCGCGAAGGGCAGTTCAAGCTCGGCAATCAGCGTCACCAGCGCTCGACCGCTACTGCCCGCCAGACGCAGCGAGTAGGGGGTGAGTTCTATCAGCATTCGAAGATCCGGCAGACTGCGGCGCAGCAAAGGCAGGAGCCCGTCTATCACGGCATATTCACTGCCCTGGGTATCGACCTTGAGCAGACTGATGCACTCGATCTGCGGCGATAGAAAGCGACTGCCCTGCAGAACCGTGATGGACTCCACGCTGCGCAGGCCGTCGCCGGCGTAAATCTGGTGGTCTCCGAAGTTATCCTCACTACAGTGCAGTGCCCCTGCCCCGGATGCGTCGCCAAGCGCAGCGTTTAGCGCCTCTACCTGATGCTGACAGTCATTCAGTGCCAGATTGGCACACAGCAAACGGTAGTTCTCGCGAGCCGGCTCAAAGGCGAATATTTTGCTCGCCGGGGCGAGATGGAGCGCACTGAGGATCGCGAAATATCCCAGATTCGCGCCGACATCGACGACCACGTCGCCGCCGCGCTGGCAGGCGATCCACAGACGCGATTCAAAGGGCTCCCAGACCCGCTCTTCCTGAATCTTGCGCGATACCAGATCCCGCTGCGGGGCATGGGTCGCAAGACTCAGGGCTCGCTCGAGCCCCGGGAGCGGATCAAGGCGGACCGTCCAGGGCGGCGCCGACGACGCACCCGTCACGTCTCAATCATCAGCAAAAGGGTTGGACTGCGTGAGTGCAACCCGCTTACCCCCGATCGCGATACTCTCAGCGTCGAGTTGTACATCTGCATCGCCCAGCACGTTGTGATCGAAACGATAGCGAGGCGATTCCTCCCCTGCCAGCACCCGCTCTTCGCGGGCGAGTCTTTCTGCTTCCACCGACTCCTGCGCCCGCTGCCATTTCGTTATCGCCTGCTCACCGTGTCGCGCCCGGAGCATGTCCAGAGTCTGGAGTGGGCTGAGGAGTGTGGCCGTCGCATTATTGCCGCCAAAACCCTTGGCATTGATCAGCGCGTAGCGCTGCTCCGCAAGGTCAAGTTCACGGTGCGCCAGACCAAAAGCGAGGTGGTCGGTCGTGACATCGTCGGCTAGTGCCGAGGTCGTCGATATCCCTGGCAGCCAGCCCGCCGACCAGGTTCCCAGCGTAGCCCCTATCTGATCAGCCGATGAGGCCGCCAGGGAATGTCCCAGATAGCACTTCACCGCCGCCACAGGCCATTGTTCGATCGCAAAGGCTTTCGCAACGCGGCTGAGAATCTGTGATTCGGTTACCCGGTTCTGCGGTGTACCCGTGCCGTGCGCCTGCACAAAACCCCCGCTGCGCAACGCCCGCTCACCCACAATGCTGCGCGCGCAGGCAGCAGCGCGCGCCATGGTCAGATAGTTGCCCACGCCGGGACCGGAAATCGATTTTTTGTAGCCGTCGGCATTCACAAACACATCCGCGGCAGACCCGAGTATCGTCGCGCCGCTCTCCAGTGCCAGTTGATCGTCAAACAGCACCAGAAACTGGGCCGACTCACCCATGGTGAAGCCACAGTTGTCGCCGAAGGGTCTGCAGGCGCGACGATGATCAGGCGTGGCATCGTCGGCGAGGCCATCGAGCTGGCGTAACCCCTTATCCGTGGCCAGCGCGCCCATCGCCGCATAGCCATCCATAACCTCCGGGGTGATCGGCGCCTCGGCGGCTCCGACAAAGGCCACTCTTGCCCGGCCCTCACGGATGTCATAGATCGCATGGCGCAGGTTGTACAAAAAGGAAGCACAGGCACCGAGTGTTGCGCCGCTCGCGCCCGCGGACCCGAGCACGTAGGCGTTGATAAAATCCGCGGGCATTTCTGCCAGCCCCAGGGGACAAAACTTGGACGTCACGCGACTGCCGCGATAGCGCGCCTTCAGCATACCGCCCGTGCCGTTGTCATCCAGCTGTCCCATCGCACTGCCGGCGTATACGCTGACCTGATCCGGTGCGAGAGAGTCACAAAGACGGTCCCAGTCGAGACCCAGATTGCCCAGCGCATCACTGGCGGCATACACAGACATGGCAAGCCCCCGCGGATGGTTGCGCGAGGGATAGAGTCCCGCGGGATCAAAGCCATCGGGCAGCTGACTGGCAGCCTTAACCTCAAAATCGCGATGTGTCGGGAGTAGAAATTGCTGTTCACCGACGATCTGCACCCGCAGGTGATCCGCATCATCCCCGGGCAGAAGCTTCCAATCCGCGGGCACGGGGGTTGGCAGATGACGCCTGTGCAGCTCAAAACTGACCGGGCTGCCATTACTGCGGGTCGGCAGGCGCTGATTCCAGGCAACATGCGCCGGATCAAAATGCGCGGCACCAATCCGCCGGATCAATGTCGATTTAAGCAGCGTCTCTTCGTCATCGCGCTGCCCTGTGAGCTGCTGCAGGGCCTGCAGCATGGCGCTTCGTCGGGGCGCGTCCAGCACGTCCTCCACCAGCCTTGCGTAGGCATGGTGCATCGAGCTGCGGCCCGCGCTGTTGATACCGCCGAGGCTGACAATAACCGGAAGTGGCTGTCCCACGGTGCGTCCTTTATGAGTGAGGAATGTTCCCCAGTGTAGGCAGGCTGAACGGCAATCTTTATACTAAAGGAGTCATATTATTTATATTTAACGCCATAAAGGACAAGCTATGCCGCAGGCTGTGATTGTGTTGTACCCCGAGGCCCTTGCGAGCAGTGCCACCCTGCCCGCGGAGATTCTTCACGCGGCCGCGCAAATGTCGCGCTCGGGTAGAGGGCGCGGGATCGAAGCGGACATCCGGCTGCTGGGACTCGATGAGGGATCCAGTGTGACCCTCGATTCCGGGCTGAGGCTCGCCCTCGATGGACATCTGTCCGCCCTGGAGAGCTGCGAATTGCTAATTCTGCCGGCGATCTGGCGGCATCCCCGACGGGTCCTGACCCGCTTTGAGCCCTGGTTCGACAGACTACGGACGCTCTACGAGACCGGCTGCACAATCTGCAGTGTGGGCACCGCCAGTGCCGTCCTCGCCGAGGCGGGCTTACTCGATGGAAGACCCGCGACCACGCACTGGCATGACTTTGATCGATTCGCCAGCGCCTATCCAAAGGTAGATCTCAAGCGACGGCACCTTATCACCCAGAGTGACCGGCTTTACTGTGCGGGCAGCGTCAACTCCATTGCTGATTTCATGGTCCACCAGATCGAAGACTGGTACGGGGAACGGATTGCCCGCGCGGTGGAAGCCCAGTTCTCACCGGAGGCACGCCAATCTTTTGAAAACGCCGCTTTCCTCCAGCAGTCACCCAGCGCGCACCACGATGCGTTGATACGCGAGGCGCAAGACTATCTGCAGCAGCATCCGGCCGATCCTCACAGCCTGGAGAGTCTCGCGACCCGAGCGGGGCTATCGTCCCGGAGCTTTGGTCGACGCTTTCGCAAGGCGACCGGTGATACCCCCATGGCATATCTGGGCAACCTGCGCATCCGCGAGGCCAAAGCGTTGCTCCAGCACTCCGACCTCAACGTCGCCGAGGTCGCCTGGCGCAGTGGTTTCAGCTCACCCAGTCGTTTTTCCCAGGCCTTTCGGGCGGCAACCGACATGAGCCCCCGGGACTATCGCGAAGCCGTGCGGGGTAAGCGCTTCACGGCCGCTGCGCCGGAAAAGCTCTAAGTTACAGTCTATGGCGCCCTTGAGCGTGCGGTGGCACTGTGGCTAAATCACGCCCCCTTGCATAGCAGCCCTCCCGGAGATCCCCTATGAACGATAACAGCGTGCTGATCATCGATGGCGCTCGAACCCCGATGGGCGGTCTCGGTGGTGTATTGGCGCCGGTCGTGGCGCCGGAACTGGCCGCCGTTGCGGTCCGCGCAACGCTCGAAAAAAGCGGCGTGGAGGCCGAGGCCATTGATGAGGTTTTCATGGGCTGCGTGTTGCCCGCAGGGCTCAAGCAATGTCCGGCACGGCAAAGCAGCATCGCCGCGGGAATCCCCGTCAGCGCCGGCGCGGTCACCGTCAACAAGGCCTGCGGTAGCGGTATGCAGGCGACCATCTTCGGCTACGACAGCATTATCGCGGGCACCAACCGCGTAGTCCTGGCCGGTGGCATGGAAAGCATGAGCAATGCCCCCCATTTACTGGTGGGCGCCCGTACGGGTTTCCGTCTGGGCTCGGCCACCGCCTATGACCACATGATGATGGACGGTCTGGAGAACGCCTACGACGGACGTCCGATGGGCGCCTTTGCCCAGGAAACCGCAGACCGGGAAGGCCTCAGCCGCGAAGCTATGGACGCTTTCGCTATTGAATCCCTGCGCCGGGCAAAGGCGGCGATAGACGATGGATCCCTGGCGCCAGAGATCGCGCCGGTCACGATCAGTTCGCGCCGGGGCGAAACGGTCGTCAGCGATGACGAGCAGCCGCATAAAGCGAACATCGACCGAATCCCTGAAATGCGTGCGGCCTTTGCCAAGGACGGCACCATCACCGCCGCGAACGCCAGCTCCATCTCCGATGGCGGTAGCGCGCTGCTGCTGATGTCCGGTGAGGAAGCGGCAACTCGCGGTCTTTCGGGCATGGCCCGAATTGTCGCGCACTCGCGACACAGTCAGCTGCCAGCGGAATTCACTACCGCGCCGGTCGGCGCCATCCAGAAGTTGTTTGATAAAACCGGATGGACCGCCGCTGACGTAGATCTGTTTGAAATCAACGAGGCTTTCGCCATGGTCACCATGCTGGCCATGCGCGACCACGGTCTTGATCATGCAAAGGTCAATATCCACGGCGGTGCCTGCGCCCAGGGCCACCCTATCGGCTCCACCGGCTCGCGCATCATCGTGAGTCTGATGTATGCCCTGCGTAAAACCGGTGGCAGGCGCGGCGTCGCGGCACTGTGCATCGGTGGTGGCGAGGCTACCGCTGTCGCGATCGAAATGGTCTAGCCACCAATCAAAAACCAGGACTGTAGTTTATGGCTCTAAGTAGCGTTCCGGATCTGATCGAAGCCATCCGTCAGGGAAAAATGGTTATTCTCATGGATGATGAGGATCGCGAAAACGAGGGCGACCTGATCATTGCCGCCGAAGCGGTTACGCCGGAAATCATCAACTTTTTTGCCAGCGAAGCCTGTGGCCTTATATGCATGCCCATTACCGAGCAACGTGCACGGCAGCTACAGCTTCCGCTAATGGTGCGAGATAACCGGTCCCAGCATGAAACCAACTTTACCGTTTCGATTGACGCCGCCGAAAGCCGCGGCCCGGGTATCAGCGCTATCCAGCGGGCGCATACCGCTCGGGTGGCCGCCTCGGCTGAGGCCGGTCCCGCGGATATTCGACAGCCCGGCCATATCTTTCCGCTTGTCGCCAAGCCCGGTGGAGTGTTGCGCCGCGCCGGCCACACGGAAGCCGGCGTTGACCTGGCTCGGATGGCCGGCTTTGAGCCCGCGGCGCTCATTGTCGAAATCATGAACGAGGATGGCACCATGGCCCGACGGCCTGAGCTGGAATTGTTTGCCCAGAAGCACGGCCTGCTCATGGGCACAATCGCCGATCTGATCACCTACCGCTCGCTCCATGAGCAGTCTGTGGAGCTGGCCTCACAAAAACGTGTGGACACGGAGCACGGCCCCTTTGAGCTGCACACCTTTCGCGACCTGATTGACGACACCCTGCATTTCGCACTGACCACCGGAGAACTCTCCAGTGACCGCGATACGCTGGTGCGGGTGCAGCCCCTGGATATGCTCCGCGATGTATTCAATACGCGCCTGTCAGACCACAAGGGCTGGTCGATCAATCGTGCCATGGCGCGCATTGCGGCCGAAGGAGAAGGGGCTCTGGTGCTGATCGGCCAGAACCGGAGCGTAGAATCACAGGTCGCGGATATCGATGCCTACCCCGCTCCGACCACCGCCAACACGGACGATGACGGCAGCGGCCTGCAGAACTATCGCATCATCGGCACCGGGGCCCAGATACTGCAGCGCCTGAACATCGGACGCATGCGCCTGATGTCCGCGCCGCTGAGATTCAACGCGCTCTCGGGCTTCAAACTCGAAGTTGTGGACTTCGTCGAACCCTGAACGCACGCCGCGCTGTTCGCCCCTAGCGGTGGAACTGGATAAGCTCGCTGGGCGCCGCGCGGTCCGTGCGGCACTGATTGGCGACGGCGTTGGGATCGGCATATCCGAAGGACAGGCCAAACATCAGGCGCTGGGAAACCGGAACGTCCAGCTCCTCACGAATAGAGTCCGCGAGAAACGCCAGGGCGGTTTGCGGACAACTACTCAGCCCCGCCGATTCCAGCAGCAGCATCACCGACTGGGCAAACATCCCCAGATCACAGGCCTCCCGCTCTGAAAAGCCCTCGGGGAGAAAGAAAAACCCCACATGCGGCGCGTCAAAGAAGCTGAAGTTGCGCATGAAAGCCCCCTGCCGTGCATCCCGGTCCTCTCGCGCAATTCCCATTGCACTGTACAGCGCCTGTGCCGAAGCGTACTGGCGTTCCTTGAACACGCCTTCGTATTTTCCGTCATAGGGAAAGTCCAGACTCAGTCGGCCCGCGGCAAAATCCCCGGGAAGACGTTCGCGCAATCGCTCCAGCACTTCACCTGAGGCGATGTGCAGGAACCAGGGCTGGGTGTTGCAGTTGCTCGGGGCGCGTAAGGCCGGCCTCAGGATCTCAGAGAGTTCCGCCTCCGACAGTGCCTGTGGGAGGAAGGCGCGACAGGAACGGCGGTCCTCGAGAATCTGCCGGAGCGGCTTTACGGTGGTCATGCGTATCTCGTCCTGAACAACGGGGCGCCGGAGCATAGCGATTTAGTGCATTTTCCGCCACAGTCGCGGCTGTGGGCACCTCCCCGAATTTCTCCTTTCGAGACAGCAAAAACCCGACAAACACAGTAGAATGCCCGCCTTTCTGCCGGCGCAGATCGCCAGCGGTAGTGCCCCCGGGGGCGCACACGCCGCTAACGGCCGGCTCCACTCAGGGCGCAACAAACAGAAATATGACGATGCAAACCATCGGGATTATCGGCGACGGGCAACTCGGCATGCTGCTCTGCGAAGCAGCGTCCGCCCTGGGCCTGCAAACCATCATGCTCACCAGTGATAGGGACTGCGCCGCAGCGCGGCGTGCGAGCTTTGCGGTAGAAGGCGCTATGGACAGCGAGGCCGCGGTCCGCAAGTTGATCGAGCGTTGCGACGTCATCACCTTCGAGCGTGAGGACGTCCCACCCGCTGCCATTTCCCTCCTCAGAGAGGCCGAAGGGAACGGGCAGGTCCTGTGCTACCCCCCGCTCTGGAACATCGAACTACTCCAGAACAAAGCCCGGCAGAAAAACTGGCTGGCAGACAAAGGGCTTGCAACCCTCCCCTTTGTCATCGGCGATGGCTCGCCCGGCAAGCTCGATGAGGCCGTGGAGAAACTCGGGTTCCCGCTGGTACAAAAAGCCCTGCGCGGTGGTTTCGATGGTCGCGGTGTCCAGCTTCTCAAGTCGCCAGAGGAGCTCTGCAAAGCGTGGCCCGGGAGCACGCTCTTTGAACGCCATGCAGGACGCTTCAGGGAGATCGCAGTGCTGGTAGTCCGGGATCGCGACGGCAACAGCGCGCATTTTGGGCCGGTGGATATGGCTTTTGAAACAGAGCACTCGGTACTCGATCTGGTGAGTGCCCCGGCAGATCTGACGCCCGAAGTCTCCGCGGCGGCCACGGGACTGGCACAGCGCGCGGTAGAGGCGCTCGAAGGCGTTGGGGTCTACGGTGTCGAAATGTTTCTGCTGGAAAACAATGACGTGCTCATCAACGAAATCGCCCCGCGAGTGCATAACTCCGGACACTACAGCATCGAGGCCTGCGCGAGTTCGCAGTTTGAACAGCATCTCTGCGCCGTTGCGGGATTGCCCCTGAAAAGCACCGAGCTTCTGCAGCCGGCGGCCATGCGTAATCTGCTGTGCACCGAAGCGCTGAAAAACCAGGGCCTGACGCGCAGCGCGGGCACCGAGTGCCGGCAAGAGGGCGTAACGATTTACTGGTACGGTAAGAGTCCGGCGCGGCTGATGCGCAAGCTGGGGCACATCACGGCATTGGCCTCTTCAGCCGACGAGGCCGTAGCTATTAGCAACGCGTGCTGGAACGCGATTCAGACAGAGGCGAAATCATCGTGACAACACGCGTGGGTATCATCATGGGCAGCGACTCGGACCTACCGGTCATGCGAGCCGCGAAAGAGATTCTTGCAGAGTTGGGTCTGGACTGTGAAATGGAAGTCGTTTCGGCGCATCGCACGCCGGACAAACTCTATGATTATGCGACCAAGGCCGAATCGCGCGGGATCCGCGTGATC
>CAZGGN010000073.1:0-1215 GCA_964525195.1 uncultured Congregibacter sp. | reverse complement strand
GGCGGCGATGCTGGACGAGCTGGGCGTTCCCTACGAGACCCGCATCGTCTCGGCGCACCGCACGCCGGACCGGCTGTGGGAGTACGGTCGCAGTGCCGTGCAACGCGGATTGCAGGTGATCATCGCCGGCGCCGGCGGTGCGGCCCATCTGCCGGGCATGGTTGCATCGCTGACGGTGCTGCCGGTCATTGGCGTACCGGTCGCGGCAACCAAACTGCAGGGCGAAGATAGCCTCCTCTCAATCGTGCAGATGCCTGCGGGGGTCCCGGTCGCCACGGTGGCAATCGATAACGCGACAAATGCCGGTATTCTCGCGGCCCAGATGCTGTCGACAAGCGATGACGCGCTACGCGATCGGCTGCGCGCCTACAAGGCGGCACTGCGGGACAAGGTGTTGGCCAAGCGAATATAAGCCGGCAACGCTTCAGGCCAGCGGGTTCAAGCCCCGCTGCCAGCGCGCTGAAAAGCATCGGGGCTAACTGCCGAGGCGTCGGTAACTGCGCAGGCGCCAACCCGCGCTGATTGCGCCGGCGCGCAACACGAAGGCCGGCACCATGGCCAGGAGCACCGCATAGGTTGCGGGCACCGCCGGAACCCACAGCAAGATCACGTAGCTGCAGGCTCCGGCAAGGGCGGCGGTTACGTAGATTTCCGGGCCAAGAAGCACAGAATCGCGCCCCAGCAGGGTATCCCGGATCAAGCCTCCAAAGCTCGCAGACATCACGCCCATAACAATAGCGACGACCCAGGGTGCCTCGTACTGCACGGCCTTGGCGCAGCCCAGAACGGAGAACAGGGCAAGTCCCAGAGCATCGGCCCAGAGCAGGAGCCGACGACGTGCGGACAACATGGGCGCGAGGTACCAGGTCAGGGCCGACAATGTGATACATACCCAGAGGTAGCGCACATCGCTAATCCAGAACACCGGCAATTGCAGGAGCAGGTCCCGAAGCGTTCCGCCGCCGACGCCAGTAATGGTTTTGTCGTGAACGAGGCCGCTTCCGCCAACGCTGCCGTTGCAGCGACTTTTCTGGCCTTCCAACGGGCAAGCGTCTCATCCTTCAGCGCAGACGTTGCGACCGCCGATGTGCATCTCTTTCAGCCCAAGCCCAGCTACCGCATGCGGCAGCGGGGCACTGCCTACCTGGTACAAATCATGGATGATTATGATTTGCTCCCCGTACAAAATTTCAGGTTTGGTTCCCATCCGCACAC
>CAZGGN010000072.1:505-12443 GCA_964525195.1 uncultured Congregibacter sp. | reverse complement strand
CGGCACCGGTGATCAGGCGAAACAGCGTGGACTTACCCATGCCGTTGGCGCCGATAATGCCGACGATGCTGCCTTTGGGTACGGAGAAAGAGACCCCGTCAAACAGCAGCCGGTCACCATAGGTTTTACGCAGATCGGTGACTTCAATTACCTTGTCGCCGAGACGCGGACCCGGGGGTATGTAAATCTCGTTGGTCTCGTTGCGGCTTTGAAACTCCTGGGACTGGAGCTCGTCAAAGCGAGACAGGCGGGCTTTGCTCTTGGCCTGGCGCCCCTTGGGATTGCTGCGCACCCACTCCAGCTCAGCCTTGATGGCCTTCTGGTGCGAGGCCTCCTGGCGCTGCTCCTGCTCCAGGCGCTGCTCCTTGGCATTCAGCCAGTCGGAGTAGTTGCCCTCGTAGGGGATGCCCCGGCCCCGATCGAGCTCGAGAATCCAGCCTGCGGCGTTATCCAGGAAGTAACGGTCGTGGGTGATCGCCACCACCGTGCCGGGGAAATCGTGCAGGAAACGCTCCAGCCAGCCGACGCTCTCGGCGTCCAGATGGTTGGTCGGCTCGTCGAGGAGGAGCATGTCCGGACCGGACAGCAGGAGTCGGCAGAGCGCCACTCGGCGCCGCTCGCCCCCGGACAGGGTGGTCACGTCCGCATCCCAGGGCGGGAGCCTGAGGGCATCAGCGGCGACCTCAAGACGGTGCTCGATGTTGTGCGCATCGGTGGCCTGAATGATGTCTTCGAGGCGCGCCTGTTCCTTGGCCAGCGCGTCAAAGTCGGCGTCCGGTTCCGCGTAATCGGCGTAGACTTTTTCCAGTCCCGCGAGCGCATCCAGCGCCTCCCGGAGGCCCTCTTCGACGTTGCCGCGAACCGTCTTCTCCGGATCGAGCTGAGGCTCCTGGGGCAGGTAACCGATTTTGATCCCCGGCTGCGGTCGGGCTTCGCCGAGAATGTCGGTATCGAGGCCGGCCATAATCTTTAGCAGTGTGGATTTGCCGGAGCCGTTCAGGCCCAGCACGCCGATTTTCGCGCCGGGGAAGAACGACAGTGATATGTTCTCGAGAATGGTCTTCTTGGGTGGGACGACCTTGCCCACGCGATTCATGCTGTAAACGTATTGCGCCATGGTGATGCGGCATTCCTGAAAGCCTGTGAGGCGCGGATTCTAACAAATGCGCGAGGCGGTTATGCCAGAGCTGAGCTTTCGGTTAAAATTGCGCGCTTCCCACCGCATCCAGTGCATCAGGAGAGATCGCCATGTTTGACGATGCCATGTCCATTGAGGGTTTCGACGACGCCCTGTTTTCTGCCATCTGCGACGAAGAGCGTCGTCAGGAAGAGCACATCGAGCTCATCGCATCGGAAAACTACGCCAGTCCGCGCGTGCTCCAGGCTCAGGGTTCGGTGCTTACTAACAAGTATGCCGAGGGGTATCCCGGTAAGCGCTACTACGGAGGCTGTGAGTATGTGGACAAGGCTGAGGAACTCGCCGTGGAGCGCGCCAAGACGCTGTTTGGTGCCGACTATGCCAATGTTCAGCCGCACTCCGGTTCCCAGGCCAACGCGGCCGTGTTTCAGGCGCTGATCACCCCCGGCGATACGATTCTGGGTATGAGCCTGGCAGACGGCGGGCACCTGACACACGGCGCCAAGCCCAACTTTTCCGGCAAGCACTACCACGCAGTCCAGTATGGCCTTGATCACAGCACTGGCGAGATCGACTACGACCAGGTTGAGGCGCTCGCGCGGGAGCACAAGCCGAAGATGATCATTGGCGGTTTTTCGGCTTACAGCCGGGTGGTCGACTGGGAGCGCTTTCGTGCGATTGCCGATGAGGTGGACGCGTATCTGCTGGTCGACATGGCGCACGTTGCGGGCCTTGTGGCAGCGGGCGTGTATCCTACTCCGGTTCCTTTTGCTGATGTTGTCACCTCGACAACGCATAAGACCCTGCGCGGCCCCCGGGGCGGCATCATTCTGGCGAAAGCCAATGACGCACTCGAGAAAAAGTTCAACTCAGCGGTGTTCCCCGGTATGCAGGGCGGCCCACTGATGCACGTGATCGCCGCCAAAGCTGTGGCGTTTTTGGAGGCGCAGCAGCCGGAGTTTGTGACCTATCAGCAGCAGGTCGTGGCCAACGCCAGAGCGATGGCGTCTACATTCATGGGGCGCGGGATTAACATCGTGTCCGGCGGGACCGATAACCACCTGATGCTGGTCGACCTGATTGGCAAGTCTTACACCGGCAAGGACGCCGACGAGGCTCTGGGCAATGCCAACATCACGGTCAACAAGAACGCGGTGCCCAATGATCCCCGCTCACCCTTTATCACCTCCGGGCTGCGCGTCGGCACGCCTGCGATCACCACCCGCGGCTTCGGCGAGGCGGAGACCTGTGAGCTGACGCACTGGATGTGTGATGTCCTTGAGGCGCTGGAGCAGGGCGATCCGGCACCTACGATCGAAGCCGTTAAGGCCAAGGTGCTGGCGATCTGTGCGCGCTTCCCCGTTTACGGCAAGCGAGCCGCGGCGGGTGCCGCGGTTGCTGCCTGATCCTGGCCGTTACTCAGGCGCTCTATAGGCATAGCTGCTGATGCATTGTCCTTTCTGTTCAGACGATGACACCAAGGTCATCGACTCACGACTGGTATCCGATGGTACCCAGGTACGGCGCCGGCGCGAGTGCCTGTCCTGTAAGGAGCGCTTCACCACTTACGAGGCGGCGGAGCTGGTGATGCCCCGTGTGATCAAGCAGGACGGTAGTCGCGAACCCTTTGATGAGGACAAGCTGCGGGCGGGTTTTATGCGCGCTCTGGAAAAGCGCCCGGTGTCCGTTGAGCGCATCGAGGCGGAAATCAGCCATATCAAGCAGAGTCTGCGGGCGACCGGCGAGCGCGAGGTTAATTCAAGGGTTCTCGGCGAGTTGGTGATGAGCAGTCTCAAGGAGCTCGACAAGGTTGCCTATGTGCGCTTCGCTTCGGTGTACCGGAGCTTTGAGGATATCGCCGAGTTTCAGGTGGCGATCGAACGCCTGCAGGCAGAACCCGACGCGGCCAAGCGCGCCCAGGCCGACAGCGACGCCTGAGGCGACGCTTCTCGCCTATGTTTTCTCCCGCGGATTCCCGCTATATGGCCCAGGCTTTGCGCCTTGCGGAGCATGGTAAATATTGGGCGCGGCCCAACCCTCACGTAGGCTGTGTACTGGTGCTCGACGACGCGGTTGTGGGGGAGGGCTTTACACAGCCCGCGGGGGATGACCACGCAGAGGTCGTCGCGCTCAAAGCGGCAGGGGATAAGGCGCGTGGCAGCACGGCCTATGTAACCTTGGAGCCCTGCGCCCATCAGGGGCGTACCCCGCCCTGCGCCAACGCATTGATTGCCGCCGGGGTAAAGCGCGTTGTAATGGCGGTTCGAGACCCCAACCCGCGAGTGGATGGCGGGGGTGTTTCGGCATTGCGCAGGGCCGGGATCACGGTTGACGAGGGCTTGTTGGCAGAGCAGGTCGAGGCACAGCTGGCCGGTTTTTTGGCCCGGCAGCGTCGTGGTCGCGGACGTCTGCGGATCAAGCTGGCGATGTCCCTCGATGGGCGTACCGCCATGGCATCGGGCGAAAGCCACTGGATAACCGGTCCCCAGGCCCGCCGCGATGTGCAGCGACTGCGCGCTGAGAGCTGTGCGATCCTGACCGGTGTCGGTACCGTTCTGGCAGACAATTGTGCGCTTACCGTTCGGGATGAGGCCTTTACCCGCGAGCGCCTGCCTGAGGTAAAGCGTCGTGCCATCCGGGTGGTAGCAGACTCCGGGCTGCGAACACCGGCTAAGGCGGCGGTGCTGGCCGGAGAGCAGCCGAGCCTGTTGCTGTATGCGCAGGGCGTGCCTGTACCGCCGGAACTGGACGCGCAGGCAAGGCTTGCTCTGGTGGCGGTGAGAGGGCGGCCTGAGCCCGGTGAAATCCTCGCCTGTCTGGCAACTCGGGAGTGCAATGAGATTCTGCTAGAATCCGGCCCCACGCTCGCTGGCGCAATGCTGCGCAGCGGTCTGGCGGATGAATTGATTGTCTACGTTGCCCCGCGACTCCTGGGTAGTCGCGCGCGACCTCTGCTGGACCTGCCCCTGGATCACATGGCAGAAGCCATGGACCTGCGCCTGATAGATCGGCGTCAGATCGGGGCGGACCAGCGCTTTGTTTTCAAACCAGCCTCGGCAGGATAAATAGCATGTTCACCGGCATTATTCAGGCGGTCGGCACGGTCGCCGCGCAGCAACCCAGTGGGGGCGATCTGCGTCTGCGGATTCACAGCGGCAAGCTGCCCATGGACGACGTGGCTATTGGCGACAGTATTGCGACCAACGGGGTGTGTCTGACCGTGACTGATCTTCCCGGCGATGGTTTCTGGGCGGATGTGTCGCTGGAGACCCTGAGTCTGACCACCCTGGGCGATCTTACCCGGGGTTCCCCGGTCAATCTGGAAAAGTCGTTGACGCCCGAAAGTCGTCTGGGCGGCCATATTGTCAGCGGTCACGTGGACGGGCTCGGCGAGATCGTGAGTCTGAGTGAAGACGGCCGTTCCTGGCGGGTGGTTGTCAGGGCGCCGGATGAGCTCGCCAAATACATCGCTCACAAAGGCAGTATCTGTATCGATGGCACCAGTCTGACGGTCAACGCGGTGAGTGGCGCCAATTTCGACCTGAATATCATTCCCCAGACCATGGCAGAAACCGTGTTCGGGCAGTACCGGCCGGGCAGCCGGGTAAACCTGGAGGTCGACGTGATTGCCCGCTATCTGGAGCGCCTGCTTCAGGGTGATGCCGCGGCCAAACCCGGTGCCGGGATCGACCTGCAAACATTGGCGGACAACGGTTACCTGGATAAACGCGCATGAATGCCCTGATGATCAACAGCGTTGGAGAACTGCTCGACGAGCTGCGCCAGGGGCGTATGGTGGTGATCCTGGACGAGCGGGACGAGCAGAAAAACGAAGGCGTGGTGATGGTGGCCGCCGAGCATTGCACGGCGGACCACGTGACTTTTATGGCGCGCCGCGCTCGCGGGCTGGTGTGCCTGGCATTGACCCAGGAACGCTGTGCGCAGCTGGATCTGCCACCCATGGTCGGTGGCGGGGACGGCGAATCCGCCCGTTTTACCCTGTCGATCGAAGCGGCTCAGGGGATCGACACGGGCATCTCTGCAGCGGACAGAGCCTTGACTGTCCGGGTGGCCGTGGCGCCTCAGGCCGTTCCTGCGGATATCGTGCAGCCGGGACATATTTTCCCGCTTGCGGCCGAGCCCGGTGGTGTGTTGACCCGGGCTGGGCATACGGAAACGGCGGTGGATTACACGCGCATTGCCGGTCTGACACCGGCCGCGGTGATTGCCGATGTTCTGGACGAACAGGGCGAGCTTGCTGATGGCGCGTCGCTGATTGAGTTTGCCAGAACCCACGGCCTGAAAATGGGCACCGTAGCGGACTTGATCCACTATCGTATCGCCCATGAGAAAACCATCGAGCGCGTGCGTGAAGGCGAATTGCAGACGCGCTACGGTCGCTTTTATATGGCGGCTTACCGCGACGCGACGCACGGGGGGCTGCATGTTGCGATCAGGCTCGGCGACATCCGTCCCGAAGAACCCACCCTGGTCCGGGTGCATGCGAGCTCGACACTGAGGGATCTTCTGGGTAGCGAAGTGCAGGGGGCGGTGGGCTGGAGTGCCCAGCGCTGCCTGGAGAAGATCGCCGACGAAGGCACTGGTGTGATGGTCTTGCTCAGTCGCAGCGAAACGGATGAGCAGCTCCTGCACAGTGTGGATCTGGCGCTGGGGAATATAGAACCCCGGGGACCGCAGGCCGGTGATAGCTACAACACGGTGGGTGTGGGCTCGCAGATTCTCCGGGATCTCGGGGTGGGCAAGATCCGCCTGATGGGTGCACCGATCAAGTACAATGCGATTTCCGGGTTTGGCCTTGAGGTGATCGATTATCTTGAGCCCGGCGGCCGGTAAATCAACCGGCCTATCCGGACTCATCCGGAACTGGCAGCGACAGCGATAGCAGGAAAGAAAATCATGAGTAGTTTAAAGACCCTTGAAGGCAGCATGACTCACACGGGCGGGCGCTATGCGCTGGTGGTGGGGCGTTGGAACAGTTTCGTTGTAGAGCATTTGCTTGAAGGAGCCGCCGATACGCTGCGTCGCCACGGCGTGGCTGACGAGCAGATGACCGTCATCCGCGTACCCGGCGCCTTTGAAATTCCCCTGGCCTGCCAGCGTCTGGCGAGAACAGGCAACTATGATGCGATTATCGCCCTCGGGGCCGTGATTCGCGGCGGCACACCGCATTTCGAGCACGTCGCTGGCGAGTGCACCAAGGGCGTGGCACAGGTCAGTCTCGGTCACGATATTCCGATTGCCTTTGGGGTGCTTACCGTGGACAGCATTGAGCAGGCGATTGAGCGCTCCGGCACCAAAGCGGGCAACAAAGGCGTAGAGGCTGCATTGTCCGCACTGGAAATGGTCAGCCTTCTCAGCCAGATCGCCTGAGGTGAGCCGTCAGGAGCAGCAGGAACTCGTCGCCCGGCGTCGCAAGGCGCGTCATTATGCGATGCAGGCCCTGTATCAATGGCATATGGCGGGTGCGTCGCCCTCCGCTATCGAAGCTGAGTTTCGCACCGACTACGACTTTGATCAGGTGGATTTGGAATATTTCCAGGCCCTGATTCATGGTGTTGTGCCGCTGGTGGATGAACTCGATGCCCTCCTTGAGCCGCTGCTTGATCGGGAACTGCGTGAACTCGACCCTATCGAGCGCTCCCTTCTGCGCATGGGGAGCTTTGAGCTCCGTGAGCGGATTGACGTTCCCTATCGCGTAGTCATCAATGAGTCTGTGGCGCTTGCCAGGAAGTTTGGTGCGGCAGAGAGCTACAAGTACATCAACGGCGTGCTCGATAAGCTCGCGAGGCAACTGCGTGGTCCCGAGGTCAGTGCAGGACGCTGAGCAGCCCCGGGGCGAGTTTGATCTGATCGCCCGGTTTTTCGCGGGCCTTGATGCGGGCCCGGATGTCGCTCTGGGCAATGGCGATGACGCCGCCGTCCTCCGGCTTGGCCCGGGTGAAGAGCTGGTGGTCTCAGCCGACGCAATGCTCGAAGATGTGCACTTTCCCCTGAATTCACCTCCTGCGGATATTGCTTACCGCGCTGTTGCGGCGGCGGTCAGTGATCTCGCCGCCATGGGAGCAAGACCTGTGGCGATGACCCTCGCTTTGAGTCTGGCCTTGGCTGACGAGGCGTGGCTTGGCGGGTTTCGCGAGGGACTGGTCGATGCGGTTTCGGATTTTTCCCTGCCGTTGGTGGGCGGTGACCTGACTCGCGGGCCCCTGGCGCTTACGGTCCAGGTTATGGGCGCGGTACCCGCGGGTGCGGCGTTGCGCCGGCGTGGCGCGAGCCCGGGTGAGCTTCTGTATGTGAGTGGCGATCTTGGTGCGCCGGCGGCGGGTCTCGCCGTTCTAAGGGGAGAATTAGCCCTGCCCGAACCCCTGGGGGTCATGTTGAAGCGGCGGTTCTGGCGGCCCGCGCCGGCTCTGGCGCTCGCGGCAACGCTCCGGGGTCAGGCGACATCGGCAATTGATGTATCTGACGGGCTGCTGGCGGACGCCGGACATCTGGCCCGTGCGAGTGGGGTGCGCCTGTGTATCGAGAGCGAGCGATTGCCAATCGCGGCGGCGTTGCGCTCTGCTGGGAGTCCTGAACAGGTGCTTCAGTGGGCCCTCGCTGGTGGCGAAGATTACGTATTGTGTTTTACGCTGCCCGCAGGGCTGGCCCCGCCGGCGGGCTGCACGCGCATCGGGCATGTTGAGCAGGGTTGTGGCGTGCACTGTGATCACGCCGTGGATGCCGTCGGTTACCGTCATTTTTAGGTGCCTCACTTTTAGCCGCCACACTGCCTGGCGTCGATTTAAGGGATGTCTTGGACAATGAGTGCTCACCCGCGGCCGCAGCTGTCTGATCCGATCCAGTTTCTTGCTTTTGGCTTTGGTTCCGGCCTTTCACCCCGGGCCCCCGGGACGGTGGGCACACTGATCGCATTACCCGTGTACTGGCTGTTCGCCGGACAGGCGCTGTGGGTCTATAGCGCGATTGTCATTGTTGCTGCGTTGCTGGGGATCTGGATTTGCCAGCGGGCCAGCGATGCTCTGGGGGTGCATGATCATCCGGGGATCGTCTGGGATGAATTCGTGGGACTGTGGATTACGCTTTGGGCGGTGCCGCCGGAACTGGTCTGGATACTCCTGGGCTTCCTGCTGTTCCGCCTGTTTGACATACTCAAACCCTGGCCCATCAGCTGGCTGGATCGGCACGTGGCCGGCGGGCTCGGGATCATGATCGATGACATTCTCGCCGGCGTGATGGGATGCCTGGTGTTGCATATCGCGTTGCGGTTTTGGCCTGCTTTATGAGGCTTTATCTGGTCCTGGCCTTGTTGAGCGCCCCCGTCTGGGGCGCTGAGATTGTGGTTGAGGCTCTGCTCCCCGGTATTGCCGTGATGAAGGTAGACGGGGCGCGTATTACCCTGCGCGAGGGCGAGACTGAAAAAGGTTTGCGTCTTATCGCCGCTGATGCACAGTCTGCGCTGGTCGAGATATCCGGTCAGGAGCAGCGCCTGCGCGTGTCGCAGCGCATCAGTTCCCAGTTCAGCGAGCCCACCCGGCGCAGCATTACGATTCCCCGCAATGAGCAGATGCAGTACCGCACGACCGCAGAGATTAACGGGGTGCGCCTGCCGGTTATCGTGGATACGGGCGCGAATATCGTCGCCCTTAACACCCGCGATGCACGCGCTGTAGGCATCAAAGCGAATGAGGGTATCGCTGCCAGTGTCGAGACCGCGGGCGCTGTGGTTGCCGCCCGGCGCGTGGTCCTGGACTCGGTCGATGTGGGCGGCATCCGTATTGAGGCCGTTGCGGCGACCGTCATTGCGGGCGCACAGCCGTCGGTGGTGCTGCTTGGCATGAGTTACTTGCAGCATGTTGAACTCGAAGATCGCGCCGGGGTCCTGACGCTGCGCGGCCGCTGGTGAGGCGCTTTATTCTCTCCGATCGCGGTTCGTGCTGCGGGTGGCCTCTGGTAGACTACGGCGCCTTTTGCAAGCGGACAGTGTAGTGCCAGTACGATTTGTTGAATCCTCGCGACTTCCCACTGACTGGGCTGTGTTTACCATGCACGGCTTCGAGGATATCGACGCCAATAAAGAACATCTGGTCCTTACCCTGGGCGATGTCAGTAGCGATGAGCCTGTGCTCACGCGGGTACATTCCGAGTGTTTGACCGGCGATGCGCTGTTCAGTCTTCGCTGCGACTGCGGAAACCAGCTTCAGGCCGCGCTGCAGGCGATCGCCCATGAGGGGCGCGGCGCATTGCTTTACCTGCGTCAGGAAGGGCGGGGCATCGGATTACTGAATAAGGTGAAGGCCTACCACCTGCAGGACGCGGGAGCCGACACGGTAGAGGCCAACGAGCAGTTGGGTTTTGGTGCCGATATGCGCGACTACAGCATCGTGCAACCGATGTTCAAGCACCTCCAGATCAGTCGTGTGCGCCTGATGACCAATAACCCTCGCAAGGTGGCGGCACTGGAAGAGCACGGTATTGAGGTTGTTGAGCGTTTATCCCTGCAGTGCGAGAGCAATCCGCACAACGAAAAGTATCTCAAAACCAAAGGGGCCAAGCTCGGACATATGCTCGAGGAGCGTTAGGGGTCTGCGCTTGGCTGGTTTCTGTCAGCGCGGGTTTAGCGGTCGCGCTTGACCATTCGTGCCAGCAGGCTTCGTAGTTCGCCCGCATTGGCGTCCCATTCGCCGAGCAGGGCCAGGGCATCCTCATAGAGCTGCATTGCGGCTGCCTCGGCGTCTTCGAGCCCCATCAGTGCCACGTAAGTGGATTTGCCCGCCTCGGCGTCCTTGCCCGAGGTTTTTCCCAGGGTTGCGCTATCGCTGCGCACATCAATGACATCATCGATAATCTGGAAAGCCAGGCCGATCTTGTCGCCCACGGCGCCCAGCGTGGCTCGCTGAGACTCGTCTGCACCGCCGGCGATGGCGCCCATCAGCAGGGCGGCAGTTATCAGCGCGCCGGTCTTCAGGGCATGAATGTTCTTCAATTGCTCGAGTGTCAGCGTCTGTTCCGTCGCTTCGATATCCAGGCTCTGCCCCCCGACCATACCGTCAAAACCCGAGGCCTTCGCCAGACAGGCGATGATCTCCACGCGCTGCTGGGTGCTGAGCCCGTCGTCGCAGGCAATGAGCTCGAAAGCCCGGGCCTGCAGCCCATCACCGACGAGGATAGCGGTCGCCTCGTCGAAGGCGACGTGCAACGTGGGGCGACCCCGGCGCATATCATCGTTGTCCATCGCTGGAAGATCATCGTGGATGAGCGAGTAGGTGTGGATCAGTTCGATGGCTTCGGCGGCCGCATGGGCCTGCGTTGATGCCTGTTCGCCGCCGACGGCGAGGGCTGCGGCCTGAACAAGTTGGGGGCGGAGGCGTTTGCCGGGGGATTCCTCCAGGTAGGCGAGCACTGAAGTGAGTTTCACTGGGTTGGCTTCCTTCGCGCCGATGCCCGGTTGGGCATCGCGCGGTGTCAAAATGAATAAAGCTGATCAGCCCCGAAGTAACTGCCGCTCAGTTTTCTTCCGGAGAATCATCTTGCTCCGCGTCGCCCATTAGCACTCTGACCTGCTGCTCGGCGCTGCTCAATCGATCCTGTGCAAGTTTGATAGCGGCTATGCCCCGGGCATAGGTCGAAACCGCGTCCTCAAGGGGCTGCTCCTCGCTCTCCAAGGTTTTGGTGATATCGTTGATTTCCTGCAGCACATCTTCGAAAGAGGCTTTTCTTGCCGCCATTTCACAACCGCCCTGACTATCGCTATGCAACTGATGTTTCCGGGGTTTTTGTATCGAGAGAGTTTCTGTCAGCGCCTGCTCAGGCGCTGACCCTCGTTGTATAACCATTTTCGGAAAGTGGGTATGAATCGAGCTCGGATTTTGAGGAATGGCTTACGCTGGCGACAATAGCTTCGGCACTCGCGCCGACCTCTTCTCGCAGCGTTTCCTGGCCTCCATGCTCAACAAATGCATCTGGCACACCAAAATGCTTGATTGCGCATTGCACCCCCTCCCTGGCCAGCAATTCAGAAACCGCTGATCCCGCTCCGCCGGCAACTGCGTTTTCCTCAAGGGTAACAAGCAGTTCGTGGCTCCCTGCGAGATTCAGGATCAGTTCTTCGTCGAGCGGCTTGACCCAGCGCATATCCACAACGGTCGCATCAAGCGCTTCGCCGGCCTGCATTGCTTCCGAGAACAACGCGCCAAAATTGAGAATTGCAACTCGCTGCCCCTGCCGGACCAGCACACCTTTGCCGATGGGTAGTTCGGTCATGGTGTCTTCGATTAATGCGCCGGGGCCGGTGCCCCGGGGGTAGCGAATCGCCGCAGGTCCGGGGTGACGGTAGGCCGTATAAAGCATCTGTCGGCATTCGTTTTCGTCCGACGGTGCACCGATGACCATGTTCGGGATACAGCGCAGATAGCTGAGGTCAAAAGTGCCGTGGTGAGTCGGGCCGTCCTGGCCGACCAGCCCGGCGCGGTCGATGGCAAAGGTGACGTCAAGTTTTTGCAGGGCGACGTCATGTATCAACTGGTCATAGGCGCGTTGCAGGAAAGTCGAGTAGATCGCGACAACGGGCTTCAAGCCCTCACAGGCCATCCCTGCCCCGAGTGTTACCGCGTGTTGCTCTGCAATGGCGACATCGAAGAAGCGATCCGGAAACTCGTTTGCGTAGGCGACCATGCCCGAGCCCTCACACATAGCGGGGGTGATGGCCATGAGTTTGTTATCGGCCCGGGCCATGTCGCAGAGCCATTGGCCGAACACGTCCTGGTACTTCGGCTTGTTCGC
>CAZGGN010000072.1:0-495 GCA_964525195.1 uncultured Congregibacter sp. | reverse complement strand
CGACGGGTGCCGCTTCGTCCTGAACGGGTTTTACTTCCAGTTTGTTGATTGCATGGAAGCCGATCGGGTCAGCTTCCGCCGGCGCGTAGCCTTTGCCTTTCATCGTCAATACATGAAGAAACTGCGGGCCTTCGAGGTCGCGCATATTCTCCAGGGTCTGTACGAGCTGAGGCAGATCGTGGCCATCGATCGGGCCGATGTAGTGCCAGCCCAATTCCTCAAACAGCGTGCCGGGGGCGACCATGCCTTTCATATGTTCTTCGGTGCGTTTTGCCAGATCCCACGCCGGTTTAATCTTTTTGAGCGCCCGTTTGCCGCCTTCACGCATGGCGATGTAGGTTCTGCTCGCCCAGATTTTTGCGAAGTAGCTCGCGAGCCCCCCGGTGTTGCGGCCGATGGACATCTGGTTATCGTTGAGAATGACCAGCATATTGGGTCGAACGTCTCCCGCATGGGCCAGCGCCTCAAATGCCATGCCGCCGGTAATGGCACCGT
>CAZGGN010000071.1:3181-12679 GCA_964525195.1 uncultured Congregibacter sp. | reverse complement strand
CTCGCCAGTCGCGAACCGCTGACGGGCGAGGAACTGGCGAGTCGCCGGCTGGTGCACGCCGAGAACCCCGATATCGAGGCAGCGCTCCACGTATTCTATCGGGACGGCATTGGCGTAGAATCAACCCATGGATGACACTTTGCCTTCGGCACTTAAACTTCGACAGGTCGGCATAGACACCTATCGTGAAAACGTTGCCTATCTGCACCGGGACTGCCATATCTACAGGACTGCCGGCTTTCAGGCTCTCGCCAAGGTCGAGGTGCAGGCCGCCGCCGGGGCGCAGAAAATACAGGCCGTGCTCAACGTTGTCGACGACGCGCAGATCGTCACCCCCGGACAGCTGGGTCTCAGCCAGCAGGCTTTCAGCCAGCTTGATCTCCCCGATGACAGCTCTGTCTGCATTGCTCACGCCGCGCCGCCCGCATCGATCGAGGCGGTACACCGGAAGATCGCGGGGGAGCGTCTGGACTATCCGGACTATCTGGCGATCACCCGGGAAATCGTTGAGAACCGTTACGCGAAAATCGAGTTGGCGGCGTTTCTGGTGGCCTGCAGTGAGACCGGCATGGAGCGGGAAGAGGTATTGCACCTCACCCGCGCGATGGCGGAGACGGGAGACCGGTTTCACTGGGACGAACCCCTCGTTGCTGACAAGCACTGCATAGGCGGCATACCGGGCAACCGGACCAGCATGCTCGTGGTTCCGATCGTATCGGCACATGGCATGTTTATCCCGAAAACCTCAAGTCGCGCAATTACTTCCCCCGCGGGTACCGCCGATACCATGGAGATGCTGGCGGAGGTCGAACTTTCGGCGCAACGCTTTCACGATGTCGTGCGGCGACTGCGCGGCTGCCTCTCCTGGGGGGGGACATCGCGCCTGGCGCCTGTCGACGACATACTGATCTCCGTTGAGAGGCCGCTCTCGCTGGATTCGCCAGGGCAGATGGTGGCTTCGATCCTGTCGAAAAAACTCGCGGCCGGCGCGACGCACCTGCTCATCGACATTCCCGTCGGCCCGACGGCAAAAGTTCGGACTCAGCGCGATGCCCTGCGCCTGCGCAAGCTCTTCGAATACGTCGGTGACCGGATTGGTCTGCATTCGGAAGTGATGGTCACGGAGGCATTGCAGCCGATCGGCAGGGGGGTCGGACCTGTCCTGGAGGCCAGGGATGTCATGCAGGTCCTCAGGAACGACCCCGAGCAGCCCCGCGACCTACGCGAAAAGGCTCTGCAACTGTCGGCGAGAATTCTTGAATTCGATCCTGATGTTCGCGGTGGCCAGGGTTATACCCTCGCCCGCGATATCCTTGAATCGGGGCGTGCACTGAAGAAAATGGAAGCGATCATAGACATGCAGGGACGGCGCCAGGAATCACCGGAAGTCGGCACACTCAGGCAAGCGGTCACTGCCTCACGTGACGGCATCGTAAGCGCTATCGACAATTTGCAAATTGCCCGGATTGCAAGGCTGGCCGGGGCGCCAATGGATAGCGGTGCCGGCGTGGATCTGTTCAAGAAAATCGGCGACCCGGTGAAAGCAGGCGAGCCGCTGTATATGATCTATGCGCATTTCGATGCGGACTTTAACTTCGCACAGGACGCTGCCGCCAAGAGCAGCGGCTACACCGTCAGCGAGGGCTGATAGGCCGATGGCAGAAAAACATCAGCATGCGTTAGTGCTATCGGCAGGCGATTACGCCGGGCCCGGAAAGGAACTTGCGCAGGCGCTGGGCCTGGACCACGCCTTGCTCCATGAGCACCGCTTCCCCGATGGCGAGAGCCTGATCAGGCTGCCCTCCGTGGTACCCGAACGCGTGTTTGTCTACTGCTCGCTGGATCATCCCAATGAACGCCTGGTCCCTCTTCTGTTGGCGCTGCACGGGTTGCGTGACGCGGGGGCACACTGGATCGGTTTGATCGCGCCCTATCTCAGTTATATGCGCCAGGATGCGGCTTTCAATCCCGGCGAGGTGATCAGCCAGCGTATTGTTGCAGCACTTCTCGCTGCCCCGATCGATGCCCTCTGGACCGTGGATCCGCATCTGCACCGCGTGGCGTCGCTTGACGTTATATTCCCCGCTATCAAGTCACGGGCACTTTCGGCGGCGCCGCTTATTGCTGAATGGGTGACTGCCGAAGCCCGGGACGCCGTGCTGATTGGTCCGGATCTGGAATCTGAGCAGTGGGTCAGCGACATTGCGAACCTCTGTGGCAGGCCCTGGGCCGTCGCCGAAAAGACCCGGCTCGGAGATCGCGAGGTTCGCATTCAACTACCGGACATCCCCACAGCCGGGCACCGCTGTGTACTGATCGATGATGTCGCGAGCTCCGGTAGAACGCTTGCGGTCGCCGCCCGGGGTCTGCTGGAGGCCGGCGCGCGCGCTGTAGATGTACTCGTCACCCATGCATTGTTTGCCGGCGACGCTGAAGACGTGTTGCGCCAAGCGGGCGTCGATCGGGTAGTCAGCAGCAACAGCATCCGTCACGCGAGCAATGCGCTGTCGCTCGCCGCGCTTCTGGCAAGCCACATACAGGAGGACTCCCCGTAGGACGCGCGGGCTGCCGCATCCGCTGGCGTGGCCCGCCTGTGGCCCGATCCACCTTGACGCTCGCTAAGTCCCGTTCGGCGAAAATACATGTACAGCCACTTTGGACGGCAGTTAGTGTCATGATTGACGGATTTACGGCGCCTGAGTGCGGTACCCGGATTATCTGGGGCTAAGTTCAGTTCTCGGGCACTAACATGTGGCTCGTGAGCGCTTGGTTCAGCGTTCAATGGGGCCAGTAGATGCGGCGGATGCGAGGCGATGCAAAGACATCGCCCGCAAAAAATAACTATAAACAGGCAGTGATAACTCTGATCGATGAGTAACCAATCGCTAGATCGACCGCTAGATCGACGTGTCGGGTTCGGGAGCATGCCGGGTGCTCTGCCGGGCTTGTCTGTGCGTCGGCAACGCCTGCTTTCACCTTATTTTTGCAATTTTCCCGCTTTTGACGCGGTGGCGAGTAGCGCGTCCTGGGCGTCCTTTATGCGTGTATCGCGCTCCAGGCTATGTTCGACAATAAACCATTAAAAAAACAGGGTAGCTCTATGGCTGATCACAATTTCAGAAAACGCCCACTGGCAACCGGGGTAGCATTGGCCCTGGGTTCGTCGCTGCTGGGCTCGTCCGGTGTTTTTGCACAGGAACCGGCAATAATGGAAGAGGTTGTCGTCGTCGGGATCCGCGCGAGTCTGGAGGCTGCTGCAGACATCAAACGCTACTCCGAAGGTGTCGTTGATGCGATATCGGCCGAGGACATCGGCGCCATGCCAGATACCAACCTGGCTGAGTCACTGCAGCGTATCACCGGTGTATCCATCGACCGTACACGCGGCGAGGGCAGCAAAGTCACGGTGCGCGGCTTCGGTCCCCAGTACAACCTGGTAACGGTGAACGGTCGCCAGATGCCGACGCACCAGAATCTGTCCCGCTCCTTTGACTTTGCCGACATCGCCTCAGAAGGCGTGGCCGGCGTCGAGGTCTACAAGACCAGCCGCGCCGAGTTGCCCACGGGTGGTATTGGTTCCACGATCAATATCAAGACCCAGCGGCCTCTGGAGATGCGCGAAGATCAGGCCATGACCATCGGTTTCAAGGCTGTGCACGACACCTCCGCCGATTCCGTAGGGGGCGACGATTTTACGCCGGAACTGTCCGGCCTGTTTGCCAAGAGCTTTGCCGATGGCACCTTCGGCATCGCGCTTGCCGGTAGCTATCAGGACCGTAATCAGGGAGTAGATACCGCGAGGGTCAACGGCTGGATTCCACTACGCGGTGATGCTTCCTGCTGTACCTGGGCAGGGCAGGGTGATGCGAACGATACCTGGCCGGGTATCGCACCGCCCTCAGACCCGAACCAGATCAACCGCACGACAGAGAATTCCGAACTGTATTCGCTGCCCCAGCAGCTGCAGTACGTGCGCGAGAGCTTCGAGCGTGAGCGTATCAACGGCAACCTGACCTTGCAGTGGGCACCGACGGAAACGATCATGACGACTTTGGACGTGATCTATTCAACCCAGGAAATCCAGCGCTCGTTCAACGACTATTCAGCCTGGTTCAGTCTCGCTGACGCGTCATCCCGGCAATCGGAGTGGACTGATGGGCCCGTAGCGGGTCCCATCGAATACACGGAGTTCTATGCCAACGGTTCAGATACCCCCATGGGAGCTGGCGTTGACTCGACCAAATCAGAAAACCTGTCGGTGGGCTTCAATGCAGTGTGGGACGCCACCGACCGCCTGTCGCTGGAATTCGACTACCACGACTCATCGGCAAAGCGCGGGCCCAACAGCCCGCTGGGCAGCAGCATGTCGTTGGCCCTCACCAGCGCGCTTCGCACCCGGGCCAGTGGTTTCTTCAGCACGGATCTCCCGATCCTGTCCGTAGGCCTGCGCGATGATCAACCGCTGTCGCCGAACGATATGCTGATTGGCGGAAGCGTATTTACCAACGAAGCCAACGAAATGAACATCGAGCAGGCCAAGATCGCCGGCGAGTTTGAGTTCAATGATATTACGAGCATCAATTTCGGCATTCAGACTACCGAGGTTGATAACACCTCCCAGTCTGCGACCACCCAGCGGGATACCTGGGGCGGCATCGGAGCGCCGGGAGACATCGCCGACCTGTTGACGCCGGCGTCGATGGCGGACTGGTTCGACGATTTCAGTAATTCGGGTGACGAGCGGCGTTTCACCCAGCTGTTCAGCTGGGATACGAATGCCATGATTGACCGGGCCAGAGAACTGGCAGCTCAGGGGGTGCAGGTGAGTAATGCCAGCACCATACCCGGTGACTGCGGCGATGGCTTCTGTCCGTCGTCGGCCTACACCCGCGATCAGCGGACCCAGGAGGAGCAGTTGGCGATGTACGTTCAGGTCGACTTTGACCTCGAATGGAACGATAAGCCGATCAACCTGAATGTCGGTCTTCGCTATGAGGAAACGGATGTAAGCTCACAGGCTCTGGTGCCCGTGGTCGACCGTTTTGACTGGATCACGTCCAACGAGTTGACGGCTGTCACGCTTCTGGATGAGAACGGCGTCGCTGTTCAGGATTTCACCAGCCTCGGCGGATCCTATGACAACCTGTTGCCGAACATCGACTTCAATATCGAGATTCTGCAGGATGTGCTGTTCCGGGCCTCCTGGAGCGAGACCATGTCGCGCCCGGGCTACGGTGATATTCAGGGGGGTCTCACCGTGGGCGGCTGCACGCCCGGCGGCGGTTGCGATGGGTTCTCGGGTGATCCCGGGCTGTTACCGCTGGAGTCCACGAACCTCGATTTCTCCCTGGAGTGGTACTACGGCGAAACCAGCTATGTCGCTCTGGGTTACTTCAAGAAGGATGTGAAGAACTTCCTGGGCAACTCCTTCAATACGGGGGTCGAGCTGTTCCCCGACCTGGGTAACCCGACGACCGGCGGTCTTGCGGCACTGGCTCGCGCGGCCGGGGCATCGACAGCGGATGAGGTCCGTCAGTACATCTTTGCGAACTTCGCCGACGATCCATCGGTTGATGTGGCGAACCAGATCATTACGGGAACAACGAGCAATGATCCCATGGCCTTTCGGGTTCAGGTGCCAGCGAACCAGGAGGACGCCGCGATTGATGGCTGGGAGTTTGCCCTCCAGCACGCCTTTGGTGAAACGGGTTTTGGCTTCATCGTCAACTACACGATAGTTGAGGGCGATGTTGCCTATGACAACCTCGTCAGACCGGAAGAGGCTGCGCAGTTCGCCCTGTTTGGTTTGAGTGACTCGGCAAACTTTGTCGGCTTCTACGATAAAAACGGTATCGAGGTGAGACTGGCCTATAACTGGCGAGATGATTTCCTCGGTGGAATCGGCCACGACGCCTTTGGCGCACAGCCGCGCTACACGGAGGAATACGGCCAATGGGATGCGCGGGCGAGCTATCGCTTCGGCGGGGAAGATCAGTACATTGTCTTCTTCGAGGGGATTAACGTGACGGATGAGACCTTCCGCGAGCACGCTCGATCGCCCCTGGATGTCCTGCAGGCTGGCCAGACCGGAGCACGCTGGGCGGCCGGCTTCCGCGCCAACTTCTGATTCAGTTCAAGTAGTCGGCGCAGGGCGTCTACGGACCCTTGTCCTCAATCGAAACCGCCACGGCACTTACCGTGGCGGTTTTTCTATAATGGGTATCCTCTCTCGCATCACGGGGTCGTATGACGGGAATGGCAGCTGCCAAGGCCATTGAAAGAATCGTTGTTGTCGGTGGCGGTAGCGCCGGCTGGTTGACCGCAGGTTTGCTGGCTGCACAGCTGCGCCGCTCCGCCTCGAGCGCTCGCGTGAGCCTGGTCGAATCCCCGGACGTAAAGCCCATTGGGGTGGGTGAGGGTACCTGGCCCACCATGCGCACCAGTCTTGCCCGGATGGGGGTCTCCGAAACGGAGTTCATCAAATGCTGCGATGCCAGTTTTAAACAGGGCACGCAGTTTATCGACTGGGTTCGCGGGGAGGGAGAAAGCTATTACCACCCCTTCACACCGCCTCTGGGATTCTCGGAAATTAACCTTGCCAGATACTGGCAGCCCCTGCGGGATCGGGTGTCTTTTTCTGAAGCCGTATCACCCCAGTCGCGGATTTGTGATCAATTCCTCGGGCCCAAGCAGATCGTTACGCCCGAGTACGCCAGCAACCTCAACTACGGCTATCACCTGGACGCGGGCAAGTTCGCGAGCTTTTTGCAGGCGCATTGTGTGGGCAAGCTGGCTGTTGAACACCTGCAGGAAAATGTTGATTCCATCGAGAACGATGAAAACGGAGACATCCGGGCGCTGCATACGCTATCCGGCAGAGAGATTGCCGGGGACCTGTTTGTGGATTGCACCGGGATGCGATCGCTTATCCTGGGTGAGCATATGGGGATTGGCTTTAGGGACATGTCCCATGTGCTGTTTAATGACCGCGCTCTGGCGGTGCAGGTACCGCGTGACGACAGCGACGAACCCATCGCTTCCACGACGCGCTCCACGGCCAGAAATGCCGGCTGGATCTGGGATATCGGCCTCCCCACTCGCCGGGGTGTGGGTTACACCTATTCCAGCCGCCATAGCACCGACGAGGCGGCCGAGGGGGAACTGCGGCAGTATCTCAGCGCGACCGCCGGCGCTGAGTTCAGCCGCTCCTGCACGCCGCGCAAGATTCGCTTTCGCCCGGGTTACCGCGAGCAGTTCTGGCATCGCAACTGTGTGGCCATCGGCCTGTCAGCGGGGTTTGTGGAGCCCCTCGAGGCATCGGCTCTGGTGATGATCGAACTGTCGGCCAGGATGCTCAGCGATCTGATGCCCCCGGATCGCGATGTGATGGATATTGTCGCCGCGCGCTTCAACAGGAAATTCCGGGGCCACTGGGAGCGGATCATTGAGTTTCTCAAGCTTCACTATGTGCTGAGCGCGCGCAGCGATACGGCCTACTGGCGTGATCACCGGGAGTCCGGATCCATCCCCCAGGCCTTGAGCGACTCTCTGCAGCTGTGGCGTTACCATTGTCCCTGGCATGGCGATCAGGCTCACGCGGATGATCTGTTCTCGACGGCGAGCTACCAGTACGTGCTGTATGGCATGGACTTTGTTTCCGGGGGCTTCGGCGATACGGTGAGTGCCGACCCTGATGGTATGAAGCGCGCAAACAGTCTCTTTGCACAGAACGCCAGGGATACACAGAAAATGCTCGCGGGACTTCCGGCCAATCGGGAGCTGATTGAAAAGATCAATCGCTACGGACTATCGCGCGTCTGACAGGCGCTTTTTCAGCGGAACGACGGCAGGAATCGAGATGCCCAGGTACGAAATGCTCAACAATATCGAACACCGTGATGTGCGTATTCGCACACGGCGCAGCGCCGCCACCGGTGACGCCGTGCAGTATGTCATGACCTTTCCCCTGGAGCTGCGCCGGGCCCAGGCGCACTACCCGATCTTCTTTCAGAAAGATCCGAACACCGGGAAATTTTTTCCCATGATCCTGCTGGGCTTTGAGCAGGGCGAAAACCTGTTTCTCGGTCCCGATGGCTGGGAGCCGCCCTATGTGCCCATGAGTATTCTTCGAGGCCCATTTCTCATCGGCTATCAGACCAGTCCCGACCACGTGGACGGCAGGCAGGCGGTCATCACTATAGATATGGACAGCCCACTGATTACCTCACAAGAGGATGGTGAGCCTTTGTTCCTGGAGCATGGTGGATCGGCGCCCTACCTGGAAAACCTCACGCAACTGCTGGAGGATATTCAATTGGGTCTGGAGATGAACGAGTCCTTTATCGCGGCGCTCACGGACAACGACCTTATCGAAAGCGTCACCATGAGCGTCACGCTCAACAACGGTGCACAGCGACAACTGCTGGGTCTGTACACCATCAACGAGGATCGTCTGAACGAACTCGACGGCGAGATAGTCGCGGCCCTGCACAAGGCGGGGCATCTGCAGTCGATTTACATGATCATGGCGTCACACTCCCAGTTCAACGACCTGCTCCATCGACGCAACAGGCGGCTGGCGGATTCCGGGGACGCACCCGTCTGAGATGGCCGATCGGGCTGGCACAGAAGCGCCACGACTGCTCCCGGGGAGCGCGCCGGTCAATGAGTCCGCGGCGGCACAGATCGCCGATCTACCCGCATTGCTTCAGACACTTGAGGAGCCCCATGTCATACGCGGCCTGATCAGCGACTGGCCCCTGGTGCAGAGCGCTCGTCAATCGCGCGCAGCACTGAGCGGCTATCTCCGGCGTTTTTACAGTGGCGCGCCGCTGATCACCTCCCTGGGACCGCCCCCCATAAAGGGGCGCATTGGTTATAACGACAGTTTTACCGGCTTTAACTATCAGCGCTCGCAAATGCAGCTGGATGAGTTTCTGGCGCACATTGAGTCCGCTGCGGGTATGCAAGATCCGCCCACCCTGTATATCGGCTCAAGCCTGCTCGATCACTGGTTTCCAGGTATCGCGGATGAGAATTCGCTGCGACCCAGTGGAGTACGACCTCTGGCAAGTTTGTGGCTGGGGAATCGGGTGGTCGTATCTGCCCATTTCGATGTGCCGGATAACCTCGCCTGCTGCGTGGCCGGTCGCCGCCGTTTCACGCTCTTTCCGCCGGATCAGCTCGAAAACCTGTACGTCGGGCCCTGGGACATGACGCCCGCAGGGCAGCCGGTCAGCCTGGTGGATCTGCGTAACCCGGACCTTGAGCGCTTCCCGCGATTTGCCCGGGCTATGTCGGCTGCACGCGAGGTGATTCTCGAGCCCGGCGATGCCCTGTTCCTGCCCAGCATGTGGTGGCATCACGTCGAGGGACTGGACGATCTGAATGTGCTTCTTAACTACTGGTGGCGCGACACGCCGGCGTACATGGGCTCTCCCCTATACGTGCTAAAGCATGCCTTTCTCGGTATACGGGAGCTGCCGCCGGAGCAGCGTG
>CAZGGN010000071.1:0-3000 GCA_964525195.1 uncultured Congregibacter sp. | reverse complement strand
GCGCTGCGCGCAGAACTTTTGAATATGCTCAACCGATAGGAAGGGGTTTTCCCGCAGTCGCCGGCTTTGGCGGGCGTTGGAAGATACTCACAGGCACCACAGAGGCTCAGATAATGAATAAGATCGTCAGGAAGGTGGTCATTGCCGGGGGCGGAACCGCGGGGTGGATGGCCGCCGCGTCCCTTTCCAAGCTCATTGGGAAAAACATTGATGTCACCTTGATTGAATCCGACGAGATTCCTACCGTCGGTGTCGGTGAGGCAACGATTCCGCCCCTCATCACCCTGCATCGCTTGCTCGAGATCGATGAGAAAGAGTTTATGAAGGAGGTCCATGGCACCTTCAAACTCGGTATTTCCTTCGAAAACTGGCGTGACCTGAATGAGGACTACATCCATTCCTTTGGCTATACGGGGAAGGATTGCTGGGCCGCGGGTTTTCTGCATTTCTGGTTGAAGGGACTCCAGCAGGGCATCAGCAAGGATTACGGGGTCTACTGTCCGGAACTGGTGGCGGCGCAGCAGAACAAGTTTGCGGTCCTGCCCAACAACGGCATCAACTATGCCTACCATATCGACGCCGGGCGCTACGCCGCCTATTTGCGCCGAATGGCAGAGGCACATGGCGTCACGCGCCAGGAAGGCCGTATTGCCAGCGTTGCCACCAACGAGCAATCCGGATTTATTGAGTCCCTCACCCTGGCGTCGGGCCAGTGTATCGAAGGCGATCTGTTTATCGATTGCACAGGCTTTCGCGGCCTGCTCATCGAGCAGACGCTGCACACGGGCTACGATGACTGGTCCCACTGGCTGCCCTGTGACAGCGCCGTGGCCGTACAGACCCGATCCGTGGGGCCGCCGGTGCCCTATACGCGCTCGATCGCGCGGGATGCGGGCTGGCAGTGGCGTATCCCTCTCCAGTCACGGGTGGGCAACGGACTGGTGTTCTGCAGTCGCTATCTCTCCGATGACGAGGCGATCCAGACCATTCTCAACAACGTCGAGGGCGAAACGATCACCGACCCCCGGGTGATCAAGTTCCGCACCGGCCAGCGGCGCAAGCACTGGAACAAAAACTGCGTTGCCATGGGACTGGCCAGCGGTTTTATCGAACCGCTGGAATCCACCAGCATTCACCTGATACAGAAAGCCATCACCCGACTGATCCAGAGCTTCCCGCACGCCGGCATTCACGACTCCGAGATCAATGAATTCAACAGGCAGATGGATGCGGATACGGAGAACATCCGCGATTTCATCATCCTTCATTACCACGTCACCAATCGCGAGGACACGCGCTTCTGGCGTCACTGCAAGAACATGAGCATTCCTGACTCACTGCAACATCGCATCGATCTGTTCAAGGAAACCGGGCGCGTCTTCAAGTCGCCCAATGATCTCTTCGTCGAGAATTCCTGGACGCAGGTGATGCTCGGTCAGGGACTGATGCCACAGCAATACCATCCGATTGCGGATGAAATGAGCGATGAGGAGTTGCAGAAGTTCATGCGCGGTGCCGAGGCATCCGTCGCGCGAATGGTAAGCCAGTTGCCCGAGCATCAGTCCTTTATCGACTACTACTGTAAAGCCGATCTCGGCGCGGCAGGCGAAGGCGCCATGCCGCTCTCCCAGACGGGCGCTGTGCGGGCGGCTTCCTGATTTCGGCTTCAGGGCTCCTGGCGCAAGAGCGCCGCTGCCCGTGATTTACTGCCCAGATCGTAAACATTGTTAAGGCCTGATGCCCTCAGCTTCTCGGTGGCGATCTGGCTTCTCGCACCGCTGGCACAGTAGAGCAGGTACTGCGAATCGCGCAGATCGTCCAGATGTGCGTCCAACTGCTCCATCGGGAGGTTGACGGCTCCGGCAATAGCGCCCTGGGCAAACTCCGTGGGGCTGCGCACGTCGATCAGCTTCGCGCCGGCGGCGAGGAGTGCCTCCGCTTCGTCGAAGTCTATCGGTGCCTTCCACTTCCCCAGCGCACGCATGATGCCCTCGTACATCCACGACAGAGTGCAAAAGTGCGTGGTGATCACGATGGCCTGCAGGACTAACAGCGCAATACCGACGGCCAGGGCAGCCGTGGGTAGCTCAAATAAAAACAGCAGCGCCGCCGCAAAGTTCATTACCCCGGCGGCCAGACAGGCGAGGCGGCGCTGAAACGGATTCTCAGGCAGTGGCACGGCGCCGATGAGATGCCGCACGCCATGGTTGTAGATGAGATCCATAGGGTGCGCCGCCGGTGCCAGAAAAGCCCAGATCCCAAGCAGGGAAACGGCAAAAAGTACCGCAGGCTGCGCAGTGAACAAGCCATAGGCGGTAATGGCCGAGCATACGAAGGGCGTGAATCGCAGGCCCCACTCGAGCTGCTTCAGCTGCGCCGGACTGTATTCCTGATATCCCTGTTGAAAAAGGCCCTTCTGCTGGAAGGTCATTTGATCGGACATGTCACGAGCTCCGCTTAATATTAGTAATCACTAATATAGCAGCTGGGGGTGTGCCTGCCACCAGCCGATGAACCCAGAGTGGCGCAGATCAATCCTTCACTGCCGGGTCACATTAAAGCCAGCCCTGAGCCTTCAGTTCCGCGACCAGCATTTGAAACTCAGGAGACTCCCTGATGGAGTCGTAGTAGGGCAGGCGCGGCTCCATATAAGGCATGACGCTTGAGGGCTTGGACAGTGCCTCGCGCAGGCATTGCACGGTTTCCGCGGCCGCTCCCGTGAGTCCCAGCGTCTGGCAGGTGGGCTCAAGTACGAAAAACAGTTCGGTCGGTGAGCGGTCTGTGCTATCCAGATACTGAATAAGGAACTGGCGCGCTTCGGCTGTTTTGCCGTCCATGATCATGAGCAGCCCCCGGTCGGCCGCGAAACCTGATCTCAGAATGTCTGAGCCGCTCAGGGATTCGACACCGATGCGCTGTTTCATCGCCGCGACATCCCGTGCCAGCGCAGCGGTGTCACCGCTGAGCATGGGCAGTATCAGCAGGAAGCTGGCCTCGGCC
>CAZGGN010000070.1:11892-13203 GCA_964525195.1 uncultured Congregibacter sp. | reverse complement strand
GTTGCCGTAAACGGGACATTGCGGGTGTTGGCAATCAGCGCCTCCAGATTGCCATCCGTCGACGTGAGGGTAAGAACCAGGTCTGCGCGCACGTTGAGGAGCTCTCGGCTGCAATAGATACCATCCCCTGCGACCGGGCACAGGCTTCCGTTGTAGACACCTTCGCCGGTGTTGGGGTCCACGTTGGTGCTGTAAGAGCCGTCACCATTAAAGTCGATAAATTCCTCTTCAAAACCGGCAGCCGCGCAATTGTCGTCTGTGCTGGGGAGCGGACAGTTCGGACCGGCGAAGGGCGTGTAGACACCGTCCTCGTTGTGGTCAGTAAATGCTTCGGGCAGATTGTCGAAGATCTCACCCTCATCATAGATGCCGTTGCCATTCGCATCGATAAAGGATTCCTCGCCGACGACGGTCACAGTGACGGTGCTGCGTAGGCCGCGAATCGCTCCCAGGTCGTCCGGGCAGGGGCCGAAGGAGCCCGTGTGGGAGGTACAGTTATAGCTGCCGTCATCCAGGGTGGTCTGTATCAGATCCCGATTGAATACGGGCAGGCGCGGCGCCTGACTGATCCACAGGACCGAGCAGGTGCCACGCAGCGGAACATCTGTATCGCGCACTGACTGATACCGAGCGCCATTGCTGACGCCTGTCAGGCATGAGGAGTCGATTGCACCGTATTCGGTGGTGAAAACCGCACTCGTGCCATCGGCCACAGGATTGTTGAACTTGTCGGCCAGACGCACAGTGATCGCGACAGAAATGCCATCGAGATCTTTAGCTCCGGGAACCCGGAAAAACTCCGTGCTCATGCTGATCGAATTCTGATCCGGGAGACCGGTTCCGATGACGATCTGATTGGAAGTCGCGGCCTGTTGCTGGGTGCTGCCACTCGCGCTTTCTGCTTCGAAACTCGCAATGACCAGGGTCGATGTGGCCACGTTGCCGGAAAGTACCTCAACGGTAACGAGGCCCTGGCTGTCGGTGACCGCGCTGCTCGTTCCCAGGGTGATACCCCCAAGAGAGTTGGTGAGTTCAAAGTTAACCGCAACACCAGCTAGCGGGTTGCGCGACTGAAGGTCTAAATAACCGGCTTCTCCGGGCTGCGGATCACCTTCTGCGAGGAGGACAGCTTCTTCAAGGACCTCAAATGTGACGGTGGCAACTTCTGGACGTCCCGGCCCGCCTGTGCCTTTCAGTGCAATGATGGTGCGATCTGAGCCTTCCTCTCCCTCAGCGGGATCGGTAGAGACAAAGCCAATGTAGTTGGCATCCCGCGAGGCGATAGTCACGGTTGCAGTGGCGGTTGCATCG
>CAZGGN010000070.1:0-11882 GCA_964525195.1 uncultured Congregibacter sp. | reverse complement strand
GTTTCGGCCCTTCGGGTGCAGCGCCCGGCTGAGACGGTCTCTCATTTTGGCCATGGAAAGGCCCGCGACGGTCGCGGGCTTCCGAACCAAAACAGGAGACACATACCATGACCACTATCGCAACCTTCACCAAAACCGAGACCGGCTACATCGGCGAAATCCACACGCTGGCTCTGAAATCGAAGCTGACGCTAAGCCCCGCCGACAACACCAAGGACAAGGCTCCCGACTTCCGCGTCATCGCTGAAGACGGCATCGAGATCGGCGGTTGCATCGGCGTCGACGAGCCGTGCGGTGATTTCATCGCTGTCTTCGCAGCTGCCCGCAAGGTATTCGACGTTGGCTAGACCATCAAGCGTGTCAACGGTGAGAGTGGCCGTGCCGTCAGCGGTTTCGCCAATCGGGCGAAACGAAGCGAGCCCACTGAGAGAACAGGCGCTGGACAGGCGTATCTGTCGAACACTGCTGATCGACGTTCCTGTTTCGTCAACCACTGCAAGGCGCGCAACGGCACTTCCGCGGAAGGCAAGGTTGTTGGAGCTGAGGCCAATTTCGCCGTTAACAAAGGTGGTGCCGTCAAAATAGCCCAGACTCAGGCCTGCTCCGGAAATTTCGACGCCGATCGTCGCTGTGATTTGTCCCGCCGGGCTCTCTGCGGTCACGGTAATGGTGTCTGCACCGAGTGTGTCCCCGGCCTGTATCTCAAGTTCTGCGATACCGTCCGCGTTGGTCAGTGCCTGGCCGTTTGCCGGAGAGATGACAGCAAACTCCGTAGATGCCAGTACCACGACGCCGCTCACTGGAGCCGCTCTGCCGTTGTCTTCGAGTACCTCGATTTGCAGCGTGGCGGGAAAGGTCTCGCTAATCAGGCTGGTCGGATTGCCATTCGGGTCGATGACACTGAGCGAGATGCGGTATGAGGTGACGTCGCTACCATCATCAGGCAGGAAGCCGCCACCGCCTCCACCACCACCGCCGCAAGCGGCAAGAATCATGAGCATAGCGCTCATTACGGCGCCCTTTACGACACCCTTTACTGCGCTGGGTCGACTGCGCAGTGTGCGAAGGCCCTTCATCATTATCTTCCCCTCTGGGGATGGCCGAGCCGCTCTTCGGCGGTACCGGACCGCTCCCACTCCCGCTGGTATGGCTGCCCGTTGCCTGTGTACCGTATCCGGACAGACATGGGCTTCGCTTTCAAGGCTACCACAATACAGTGCTATTCATAGAAAAAATCATAAATAACATGGCGATAGCGTCTTTTTGTAATTTTTTACACAAACTTTAATCGTGAACCCTCACTCAGATACCCAGCAAGCCCGATAACTTGTTTGCTCCAAGACCCAGAGTGACGATGACAACAATAATGCCAAGGAGGTTGCTCCGCCAGCCGTTCGCTGCGTCGGCCAGATAGCGCCGCTGGTTCATCAACCACAGGAGAATCGCAGCGATGATCGGTAGTAGGAGCCCGTTGGCGGCCTGGGCAAACACGATCAGGCTCAGGGGTCTTGCACCAGTGGCGGCGAACACGGTTCCGGTAGCCACAACAGCCAGTGCGATTGCTCTGAAAGCTGTGCCTCGCAGCGTATCGGGCAGACCCAATGCGCCGCAGACCGCATAGGCCGCCGCAAGAGGTGCAGTTATTGCGCTGGTCAGGCCGGCTGCAAACAGCCCCAGAGCAAATACATAGCGACCTGAGGAGCCAAGCACGGGTTCTAGCTGTGCGGTGATTTTCTCCGGAGAGAAGACCACTCCCTGGGAAAAAAATGTAATGGCAGCGGCGCTCACGATGGCAAGGGTAATCAGTCCGCCGAGAGCGACAGAGACGACCGTGTCCCTGCGTGCGGCCGACAGTGCCACTGCCCGGTCGGGTTCGTCTGCCCAATGTTCTCGCGCGGCGTTGGCTTGCAGGAAAAGATTGTAGGGAACAACGGTCGTGCCAATAAGCGCTATGACCGTGGTCAGGGAGCCTTCAGGTAAGCTCGGAAGGGTGAGCCCCCGCAGCAGCTCAGACCAGTCGGGTTTCAACAGCAGTGCACTGGCGACAAACACTACGCTCATAAGCAGTACCAGAGCGATCAGCACCCGCTCGAGTTGCCGATAGGCTGGCAGGAATAGCAGTGCAGCGGAAGTGCAGCCGATCCCGAGGGCCCAGTACTGCGTGTCGATCGGGGAGACACTTCCAAGTGCCAGTGCCGCACCGGCAATATTCCCGGACTCGTAGGCGGCATTCCCCAGCCCGATCGCGGCGATCACCAGGATGATCGCCGCGCGTCCCAGCCAGCGCCCTGTCAATGCCTCGCGCAGCGTCGTGGCCAGGCCGTTGCCGGTAATAATGGCCTGGCGAACGCTCATTTCCTGAAGCGCCATCGTGGCGCCGACGGAGAACAGCAGTGCCCAGAGCAGCGCGTAGCCGTAGCCCGCGCCCGCGGCGCTGGCCGTGGCGATCGTCCCCGGACCTACAAAGGCCGCGGTGACCAGAAGCCCGGGCCCGAACCCCCCGCTGCGTTTGCCACCTGCCGTCATGCGCGCTGTTTCATCTGTCAAGCTTTCCTTCTGCCAGAGGCTGGCCGGGCACAATCCTTCTGTGCAGGGACCGGGGGCGCTGCTAATATCCGCTGGATGATAACCGAGGCCAGCGCTGCACCGACACTGAGTGTCTCGATCGTTCTGCACAACAGCAAGCTTGAACTACTCGAAGCTGCCCTTCGCAGTCTGCACAGGAGTGTGCAGAAGGCGGGCAATCTCTTGCAACAGCCGGTCGAAGTTATCCTGCTGGATAACCAGTCTGCGCAGGCCTACCGCGATGCCCTCGCGCGCCTGCTGGCTTCTCTGCGCACCGCGACACACCCCTGGCTAAGCCTTCGTTTGCAATTAAACGCCGAAAACACCGGCTTCGGAAGTGGCCATAACGCGGCTTTGCAGGACTGTCACGCCCAGTACATTCTGGTTCTGAATCCCGATGTTGAGCTCGCGGCGGATGCACTTGTCCGGGCGCTCGATTATCTCCAGACCCATCGGGACACTGTGGCATTGAATCCCCGCGGTGAGCGCGGCGATGGCAGCCGGGAGTATCTCTGCAAGCGCTACCCCAGCCTGTTGGACTTGCTCCTGCGCGGTCTGCCGCTGGCGGGTTTGCGGCGATACTTCGATGCGCGTCTCGCGCGTTACGAATACCGTGACCTCAATGACGACGAAGCGCAGGGCGTCTGTCTTCTCTCGGGAGCCTGCCTGCTCTGCCGTGGCGCCGATTTCGCCGCCCTGGGGGGCTTCGATTCGCGGTTCTTTATGTACTTTGAAGATTTTGATCTTTCCCGCCGCCTGGCCCGAAGGGGCGCGTTGGTGTACCTGCCGGGCATGCAGATCGTGCACCACGGTGGCTTTGCGGCCCGCAAGGGGAGGCGACACATTCAATGGTTTGTTGCCTCAGCGCTGCGATTTTTTCATCTGCACGGCTGGCGTGTGCTCTGAGCGCAGTGCAGCGGTGATAAACTGCGGCCATGAACACTTCTGCTGAAATTCGGCGTCTGCGCTACCTCGCGGCCATGGACGTGCCGGTCTACGTGACACGGCGCGTCCTGCCTGGCGCTGCGCTCACGCGCAAGCTGGCTCTGAAGAACCCATCGGCCGCGCTAACGCCCACCACGGCAGCTGTGCAAGATACGCAGACGCCGGCCTCTCAGCGCAGCCGACCACACGCGCAGGCGCTGCGCGAGTCTTTACGACAAGCTCCAGTAGAGATCGGGCGCGAGCGTGTGCCGGCGGCGCCTCCACCCCCGACGTCGCGGCCGGATTCAGGGTCGCCAGCAACGGCAGATACAGCCGCGACGCCGACCGCAGCGGTGCGCTTTCGTCTGGCGGCCGTGGTCTGCGCCCAGCGCCTGTGGCTTGAGGAACTGGGTGAGGAAGCTCTGGCCCAGGAGCAGCTGCAACTCCTAGCCGCCATGGGTTATGCGTTGATGCACCCCAAGTCTGCAGATGCTCCTGTCGCGGTGACGGAGTTTCAATGGCCGATGCACGAAAATCTGCAGCTGGATCTGGGGCCTGAGGAAGCAAAAGCCTCGCTCCAGGGTTTTTTGCAGCGGCATCTTGAGGACAACGGCTGCGTGGAGCTCATTTGCCTCGGGGGGGCCGCATCGTCCCTGCTTAAAGGCCTGCGCTTACCCTGTGCGAGTCGACATCTCCCCTCCAGTCGCGAGGTGTTGGGCAACCCGGCGATCAAGCGCGATCTCTGGCAGGCGCTGCGTTCTTGAGTGAAAGGATTCGCGAGGCCGGCGAGGCTGATCTCGATGCGCTGCTGGCGATAGACCGGGCCTATTCGCCGGTTTTCTCCAGAAGCGCTGGCTACGCGAATCTACTGCAGGAACGGGGGCTCATTCTGATGGCGGAAATCGAAGAAACACCCTGCGCTTTTGCGGCCTTTTCGCAGGTGCTTGAGGAGGCGACGCTGCTGAACCTGGTGGTGGTCCCCGACGTCCGGGGGACAGGGGTGGCCCGGGCCCTGCTGCGAAAGGCCTGGGCCACACTGAGGCAGCGTCAGTTGCGCCGGGTGCTGCTGGAAGTGCGGCAGAGCAATACGTCGGCGCTAGCGCTCTATGCCAGTGAAGGTTTTTCCATCGATGGCGAACGTCGCCATTATTATCCTGCGTCCCTGGAAGCAGAGCGCGAAACCGCGGTACTGATGAGTCGAGGTCTGGAGAGCTGACATGCGTGTACTCGAAGCCGGTGAATGGGGGCTTCTGCTCCCCGATGAGTGGCAGGCCGATCAGGAAGACGATGCCATAGTGATCGGCGACCGCGACGGTGTGGGTTGTATTGAGATCAGTGAGTTGTACAAGGAGGATGGCGATTTTTCCGCGGAGGACCTGGCACTGTTCACGGCCGGGGAATCCGTCTGGACGCCGGTAAAGCTGGGCAGTTTTGTTGGCTTTGGCACGCAGCTCACGGAAGAGGGCGCGGCGATCCGTGAGTGGTACCTCTACGCGCAGCATCTGCTGTTGTATGTCACCTACAGCTGTGACATTGAGAATGCGGGGATGGACGATGCCGCTGTCGATGACATTCTCGATACGCTGCGCATGGTCGCGGATTGATCAGCTTACCGTTCCGGTAACCCGTACCCGCTTGCTGCCGGCTGCGATCGGGGCCGCGAGCGCAGCCTTGCGATCCTCGATCTGCTTGTCGATCAGGTTTTTCAGGGCAATGATGAATCCCGTGAAAATAAAAGCCCCGGGCGGCAGGATGGCCAGCAGAAAGGGTTGGTAATCATCAAAGAGCACCAGTACCCAGGCTTTTGCGGATTCCCCGAATAGCAGATCCATGTTGGCAAAGATCGCGCCGGTGCCCGATAGTTCGCGAAGGGCGCCGAGGAGCACCAGAATCAGGGTAAAACCTGCGCCCATGATAAAGCCGTCGTACATGGCCGGAAGCAGGGGGTTCTTGCGGGCAAAGCCGTCGGCGCGGCCGAGGATCACGCAGTTGGTCGTGATCAAGGGCAGGAAAATGCCGAGAATTTCGTAGAGTTCGTAGCTGTACGCCTGCATCAGCAGCTCAATACAGGTTACCGCCGCGGCAATGATCATCACAAAGGTTGGCAGGCGTACCGCGTCCGGGGTGACATTGCGTATGAGTGATACCGCCGTGTTGGAAGTCACCAGCACAAAGCAGGTGGCGATTCCCAGGCCCAGGGCATTGACCACACTTCCGGTCACCGCCAGCAACGGGCAAAGGCCCAGGAGTTGCACGATCGCCGGATTGTTTTTCCACAGTCCGTTAATGGACAGCTCGCCGTAAGTGGGTTGGCTCATGGTCCCGTCACCTCACTGGATTCTTCCCGGCCAAACAGCCGGGATCGGTTGTTCTGTACGTATTCCAGAGCCCGGGCCGTCGCCCGCACTACAGCCCGGGGCGTGATGGTGGCTCCGGTGAATTGATCGAAGGCGCCGCCATCTTTGCGCACGGTCCAGCGATCCGGAGCAGGATTGGTCAGCGAGCGACCGCGAAAGCCCTCGAGCCAGTCTGACTTGCGGTGGTCTACCGCATCGCCGAGTCCCGGTGTTTCGCGATGCTGCAGCACACGGACTCCGGCTATGCTGCCATCACGATTGACGCCGACGATCAGGTCGATTGCGCCGCTGTAGCCGTCCGGCGCGCGCGCTGGAACGAGCACGGCCGTGGCGACCCCGTTACGCCGGGCAATATAGATCGACTTGTTCTCTTCGAGTTTTAACAGGGGATCACCCAGCGGTGCCGCCAGTCGATCATCGAGCATCGCGTTGTCGTGCTGCTCTCGGGGGATGATTTGCAAAAGGGCTTTTTCTTCAGCGGCGCGCTGGGCTGTGCTGATGCGGTCTTTGGTGCCCACAAAGGTGCCTGCGACCAACATGGCGGTCAGCGCTGCGAATCCGGCGAGAAGCAGGCTGTTGCGCGTCATCGCCTGGCTGAGCTCGTTCACGAGGGAGACTTCCCGGTCTGACCATACACTCGCGGCTGCGTGTAATTGTCGATGAAGGGCGCCGCGAAATTTGCGATCAGCACGGCGAACGCCACCGCGTCCGGATAGTTTCCGCGAACCCGGATGGTGTACACCAGGAGACCGATCAGGGCGCCGAAGATGAGCCGTCCCCGATTGCTCACCGCCGACGAGACGGGGTCCGTGATAATAAAAAACGCGCCGAACATGGTTGCTCCGCTCAGCAAATGAAACAGCGGCGAGCCGCCGCTTGCTGAACTGCCTTCGTCGTAAAACAGCGCAGCGCAGATCGTCAGCGTGGCGAGCATCGCCACCGGTGCGTGCCAGGTGAAGATCTTTCGGTAAAGCAACCAGATGCCGCCGGCGAGGAAGGCGATATTGACCGCGCCCCAGCCAACACCGGCGAACTGACCCAGCTGGGGGTTTGCCTCATACAGATCAACCAGCGTCTGACCCTCGTTCTGCCGCAGCACGTCGAGGGGTGTCGCCATTGTCTGGGCGTCAAAGGACATCGGCGTAAAGCAGGCGCGCAGGGCCTCGAGAATCCCGGGTACGGAGTCCGTCAGCGGACGCGGCGGTGCCCAGCTGGACATTTGCAGGGGGAAGGATATGAGCAGCACGACGTAGCCGACCATCGCCGGATTGAAGGGATTGTAGCCGAGTCCCCCGTAAAGATGTTTGGCAATCAGTATCGAGAAACTGACCCCGATGAGTAGTAGCCACCAGGGCGCGTAGGGAGGCAGTGCAATGCAGAGCAGGGTCGAGGTCACCAGGGCGCTGTAATCGCTGAGGAATGGCTTCAAGGGCTGCTTGCGCAAGGTCAGGGCGAGGGATTCGCAGAGCAGCGCGACCAGTCCCCCGAAGAGGATGTTGACCAGAACGCCGGCGCCAAAGTAGTAGGTCAGCGCGGCGACTCCCGGCAGCGTCGCGAGCAGTACGGTGCGCATAACCTGGCTGGTGGACAGGGGGCCGTGAGCGTGCGGAGAGGTGACGACAAGCAGGCTCATGCGTTTTCTGTTTTCCCTTTCTGCGCTGCGATTTCCGCTTTCAGTTCATCCCGTTTCCGTTCGGTCGTGGCTACGGCATTCGTCAGGGCAGTGCTGATGACCGGGTCCTGGCCGTCGTCTGCGGCCAGCTTTTCGCGTGCCTTTGCCAGGCGCTTTTCAATCCCCGCCAGTTTGCTTTGATTCGCCAGGGCCGGGTCCGTCGGCGCAGCGGCCTGGGCCGCCTTGCGGGCCTGGGCCCGGGCAATTGCAGCCTGAATCGGATCCTCGCCATCGGCGCTGTCAGCGGCCTTGGCAAGAGCGGCCCGTTTGCGTGCTGCCCGCTTGGCTTCTTTCTCTGCGGCGGCCCGGGCGACGCGTTCCTGTCGCGCCTCGAAGCGCTCCCGTGCGTGATCGGATTTGGCATTTTCGATGCGCTGCTCGCGAATGGCGGCTTTTGACGCACGATAGTATTGCACCAGCGGAATGTGGCTGGGGCAGACATAGGAGCAGGCGCCACACTCAATGCAGTCAAAAATATGATGTTCCTCCAGGCGCTCGAGGTCCTGAGAGCGGGCAAACCAATAAAGCTGCTGCGGCAGAAGCCGTGCAGGACAGGCCTCGGCGCAGAGGCCACAGCGAATGCAGGCCTGGGCTCTTTCGGGCTCGCTGAGTTCGTCGGCGCCGGGAACCAGCAGGCAGTTCGTGGTTTTGACAACTGGGCAGCTGTCATCGGGCAGAGTGACGCCCATCATGGGGCCGCCCATGATCAGACGCTGGGGATCCGTCGGTTGATAGCCCGCCTGCGCGAGCAGGTCGCGCATGGGCGTGCCCAGGAGGACATCAAAGTTGCCCCGCTCGCTGGCCGACTCGCCGGTTACCGTAGTGATCCGGCTTACGAGCGGGCGACCGTTGATAATCGCATCGTGTATCGCCGCGACGCTGCCTACGTTGTGGCACAGGACGCCGATGTCACCGGGCAGGCCTCCGCTGGGGACCTGCTTGCCCGTGAGAATTTCAATGAGCTGTTTTTCGCCGCCCGAGGGATACTTGGTAGGGAAAACCACGACCTCGATATCCTGGCGATCGCCGAGCTTGTGGCGCAAGGCAGCGATAGCTTCGGGCTTGTTGTCTTCAACGCCGATCAGGATTTCCCGTGGCCTGCAGGCGTGCGCAAGAATGTCGGTCCCGGAGATAATCTCTGCCGCGCGCTCGCGCATCAGCACATCGTCTGCGGTGATGTAGGGCTCGCACTCGGTGCCATTAATGATCAGCGTGTCGATGGTGGCCTCATCGTTCCGCGGTAACTTTCTGGCGGTTGGAAACCCCGCCCCGCCGAGCCCGGCGATCCCCGCCTCAAACAGTAGGTCGCTGATCTCTGCTTTGGACAGGCCCCGATAGTCATCCACTGGCTCCAGTTCGAGCCAGCGGTCCTCGCCATCGCAGTCAATCACGATGCACGGAGCACTCATCCCCGATACGTGTGGCACCGGCCGGTTCTCGATTGCGGCCACGCGACCCGACGTGGGTGCATGCACTGGCAGTCCGCTCAGATCGGTCAGACGTTCACCGCCGAGCACCGTCTGGCCCGGGCTGACAATGGCTTTAGCCGTTGGCCCGATATGTTGCGACAGGGGCAGCACCAGCTGTGCGGGGATAGCCGCGCGGCGAATCGCGACCTGATTTGACAGGCTTTTTCTTTCAGCGGGATAAATGCCGCCATGAAAATCATGCACGCGTCTCATGCGGCGTGCTCACGGGCAGTGTCGTTCAGGGGCTTTCCGGCGGAGTTTTCCGTGTCCGTAGCAATGATCAGCGGGCTGAGGTTGCCCCGGGGCAGTTCCCAGTGCCAGTCAGCCAGGGTTTTGGGTAGCGGTCGCATCTCGATGCAGTCTACGGGGCAGGGCTCGACGCAGAGATCACAGCCCGTACACTCGGCAGTGACCACCGTGTGCATTTGTTTTGCCGCGCCGACAATCGCGTCCACGGGACAGGCCTGGATGCATTTTGTACAGCCTATGCAGTCTTCTTCGATGATGAATGCGACTTTTTTTTCGGCTTCCTCGCCGTGTTCCGCATCCAGCGGAGGCGCCTCTATATCCAGCAGGTCAGCAAGCGCCTGAATTCCGGCCTCGCCCCCCGGCGGACATTTGTTGATGGCCTCACCGGCGGCTATCGCTTCCGCGTAGGGGCGGCAGCCCGGGTAGCCGCATTGCCCGCACTGGGTCTGGGGGAGAATGGCATTGATCTGGTCCGCGATCGGATTGCCCTCGGCCTTGAAGCGGATCGACGCAAATCCCAGCAGGGAGCCGAATACCAGCCCCAGACCCAGCATTGCCAGGAGCGCAGATGCCAGAGGGTAATTGCTGATCAGTTCGACCACGGTGCTATACGAGCCCCGCAAAACCCATGAAGGCCAGGGACATGAGCCCGGCCGTGACCATGCCGATGGCGGCGCCGGAAAACGGCGCCGGGACATCGGCGACCGCGATGCGCTCACGCATGGCCGCGAAGAGTATCAGCACCAGGGAAAAGCCCAGCGCGGCGCCAAAGCCGTAGAGCAGGGCCTCCATAAAGGAGGGGGCTCGATTTGCGCACGACCATCTCCGTGAACTGCACCACGACGGCGATGACCAGAATAAAGGCGATCGTTTTAAGGTAGCCAAGGCCGAGCGGCAGCAGCAGATAATGATAGGTCAGGTGGCTGCAGGCGGAGGCCAGGGTGAGTACGAAGGTCGTGGCCATGGACATGCCCATCGCCGTTTCGAGCTTGTTCGACACGCCCATAAACGGGCACAGTCCCAGGAACTGCACCAGCACAAAATTGTTGACCAGAATCGCTCCGATCAGTAGCAGCGAATAGTCCGCCAGCATGTGTCTATCCCAAGATTGCGCCTGCCGGGGCCGGCGCCAGTGTTAGCGCTCCAGAGCCCGTTTGTGAGGCAATATTGCACCTACGCCCGGACCGACACCTTGATATCCGTCATGGTAGGCAGACTTTCCTTGATAAACAATGGCTTGCCGTGAGTTTCGCTGCGATCTGAAGGTGCCCATCAGGTGACGCGCATTCCCGGTGTGGCGCCGCTGTCGAGGGATAGCAGATAGATCTCCTTATCGCCCTCTCCAGCGGCCAGCACCATGCCCTCAGAAACCCCGAAGCGCATTTTTCGCGGTGCCAGATTGGCGACCACCACCGTCAGTCGTCCGACCAGAGCCGCCGGGTCGTAGGCCGCCTTGATGCCTGAAAAGACCTGACGCCTGCCGAGGTCGCCCAGGTCAAGGGTGAGTGCCAGCAGCTTGTCTGCGCCCTCGACCGCTTCGGCTGCTTCGATTCGCGCAACCCGCAGATCGACCTTCTGGAAGTCCCGGATATCCAGGTAATCCGCCTCGTCGGAATTTTTGACGTCGGCCTCGGGCCGCTTCGCCGGCCTGACCGGCTCGGCCGCCGGAGGCTCCTCCGCCCGATTGTTGTCGACCATGCGCGCGACGGCCTTTGGGTCGATCCGCTGCATCAGTGGCTCGAACCCGGCGAGCTGATGGTCAAGCAGTAGCTGATCAAGCTGATCCCAGTCGAGACTGCAGCGCAGATACGCCGCGGCGCGTTCCGCCATCATCGGCAGCACTGGCTGGAGATAGATCATGAGTACCCGGAAGCAGTTGATTCCCGTAGAGCAGACGGCCTGTACCCCGGCGGCCTGCTCCGGATCCTTCACCATCAGCCAGGGCTTGTGCTGGTCGATGTACTGATTGGCGTGATCGGCCAGTTCCATGATCAGACGGATGGCGCGGCTGTATTCGCGAGCCTCATAGGCATCGGCGATGGCGCTGCCCGCCGCGACAAAGGACTTGAGCAGCTCCGGCTCGCTGCAGATTCCATCAGTCCGATTGTCGAAGCCCTTGCGCAAAAAGCCTGCACAGCGACTGGCAATGTTGACTACCTTGCCGACGACATCGGAATTGACGCGCTGTACAAAGTCCTCGAGATTCAGGTCGATGTCATCGACCCCGGCACCGAGCTTTGCCGCGAAGTAGTAGCGCAGGTACTCCGCGTCGAGGTGTTCAAGATAGTGCGATGCATTGATGAAAGTACCGCGGCTCTTGGACATCTTCGTGCCGTTGACGGTGAGGAATCCGTGCACGTAGACCCCGCTGGGCGTGCGCAGCCCCGCAGACTTGAGCATCGCCGGCCAGAACAGGCCGTGAAAGTTGATAATATCCTTGCCGATAAAGTGGTAGAGCTCCGTATTGCCGCCGGGCAGCCAGAAAGAATCGAAATCGAGATTTTCCCGCTTGCAGAACTGCTCGAAACTGCCGATATCGGGAGCCTTTTCCTCCGGGAGCTGCGCTGCCAGATCACCAGCGCTGAGAACACCAACAGGGCCAGCGAGCCGGCGGCGATCCCCAATGTGATCGTGAGGACGGCCTCG
>CAZGGN010000069.1:8873-13206 GCA_964525195.1 uncultured Congregibacter sp. | reverse complement strand
GCTCCGACGGCCCGATCGTGGGTCTTGCCAATTGGTCATTCACTCGAGAACTGCTGCCAGCGGGGGTCGCGATTTACCGCTATGAGCCAGGCTTTATGCATCAGAAAGTTTTCCTGATGGATCGCGAACTGGCCGGAATTGGAACTGCCAATTTTGACAACCGCTCCTTCCGCCTGAATTTTGAAATTACCGCACTGGTTCACGACGAGGAGTTTTGCGACCGGGTCGAGCATATGCTGCTCGGTGACTTTGAGCACTCCCGCCTGGTTACATCAAAGGAACTCGAGGAAAAACCCCTCTGGTTCCCGCTGGCAACGGCCACCGCGCGATTAATGGCGCCGATGCTGTAGCACGGGGCTACCCTTGCCTCAGTCCGGCCAGGCCCGGCGGTCGATGTCCAGATCCGCAAAATCATCGGCGTGCAAACGCGGCTCCCGGCCCTCGGCGAGCTGCCGGTCGTAATCGCTAAGCAGGCGCAAGGCGAGTTTGGACATCCAGAGAAGACCAATGAGATTGACAACGCCCAGCAGGCCCATGGTCAGATCGGCAAAGCCAAAGACGGTCCCAAGGTCCTGCGCTGCACCCCAGAAAACCAGACCCAGAACCATCAGCCGAAACACCGTAAACAGCTTGCGATTCTCGTCACTGAAATAATTGAGGCTGTTCTCACCCAGGTAGTAGTTGTACATAATCGAACTGAAAGCAAAAAGCACCAGGGCAACACTGACAAAGTTGCCACCCCAGGGGCCGAGGTGCTCCGCCAGCGCGTTCTGCGTCAGCGCCACACCCGATACCCCTGGATCACCGGGAACATAAAGATCCGAAAGAAGAATGATCATTGCCGTGCAAGTGCACATCACCAGCGTGTCAATAAACACGCTGAATGCCTGGACAATACCCTGATTGGCCGGGTGGGGGACAAATGCTACCGCCGCCACGTTCGGGGCACTGCCCAGCCCCGCCTCATTGCTGAACAGACCACGCTTGACGCCCTGCATGATCGCTACACCGATACCCCCGCCGACTGCCGAATCAAAGCCCAGTGCGCTCTTGACGATCATCGCAAGCACCGCCGGAACCTCCTGGATATTCAGACCGATTACCAGGAGCGCCGAGGCAAAGTAACTCACCGCCATAATCGGCACGACGATCTCGGCGACCGAAGCAATCCGCTTAATCCCGCCAAAGATCACGAACCCCAGGAAAACAACCAGGCCCAGACCGCTGATCCAGGTAGGCACACCGAAGGAGGATTGCAGCGATGTCGCGACCACGTAGGACTGCACCGCGTTAAAACCAAAGCCGAAGGTGATCAGCAGAAGCAGGGAGTAAATCACCGCCAGGCCGCGCTGATTAATCCCCTTGGTCAGGTAATAGGCGGGGCCACCGCGGAAGGTACCGTCGGGCTCATAGCGCTTGTAGAGCTGAGCGAGGGAGCACTCAAAAAAACTCGTGGCCATCCCCATCAGTCCAATGACCCACATCCAGAAGACCGCGCCGGGGCCGCCGAGGGTAATCGCGACGGCAACACCGGCGATATTTCCACCGCCGACGCGACCGGCAACGCTGACTACCAGCGCCTGAAAAGAACTGACGTGGCCCGCCTCGTGATGCAGCGCCGACCCGAGGACCGAGAACATTCGGCCAAAATAGCGAAACTGCACAAAGCGCGAAGCAACCGTGAAATACAGGCCAATTCCCACAAGCATGATGATCAGGACTTTGCCCCAGAGCAGATCGCTCAGTGTCGCCAGCATGCTGTCTATGCCCCCGCGGCTATCCGCTCACGCCCATAATGAAGATCACCATCAGCGCCGGCGGCACCAGGTAGCGAATCAGAAAATACCAGACCGAATAGCCCATTGCTCCCAGGGAAGTGAACTCATCCCTGGAGTTCGCCGGGCGCATAAACCAACCGGCGAATATCGCGATCAGTAATCCACCCAGAGGCAGCAGGATCTGATTGGAGAAGTAGTCCATCACATCGTTGAAATTGCGATCGCCCAGGCGCAGGCCATCCATCACGTTGTAGGAAAGAATACTCAGGATGCTCAGTACCGAAATCGATCCGACCACCAGCATGGCACTGCGATGTCGTGAAATATTGTAATTCTCTTCGATCCAGGCATTTACCGACTCAATAAGCCCCACCATCGAGGTAATACCCGCCACCGCAAGCATCACAAAGAACAGCACCGCGAAAAGGTAACCGCCCGGCATCTGCGCAAAGGCCACGGGCAGCGTCTGAAAAATCAGTCCCGCACCGGCCGCAGGATCCAGACCAAATTTAAACACTGCCGGAAAGATCACCAGCCCTGCGAGCAGTGCCACCGCGGTATCGGCGATCACAATAATGAACACCGACTGGGAGATGGAGATGCTCCTCGGGAGGTAGGAGCCGTAGGTCATCATGCCCCCCATGCCAACACCAATGGAGAAAAAGGCCTGCCCGATAGCGGCGAGTACCGTGGCGAAAGTCACCTTGCTGAAATCCGGCGTGAACAGCCAGGCGATAGCCTCTTTAAAACCGCCGGCGAAAAAGTTGAAGCCGGCCAGCACCACTAAAAGCGTGAACATCAACGGCATCATGAATGTGACCGCACGCTCGATGCCGTTTTTGACTCCCGCGAAAATAATCAGGCCGGTGATGGCCAGACCCGCCAGGGTCCAGAACAGCATTCCCCAGTTATCCCCAAGAACCGCGGTGAACTGCGCTTCAGCCATGCCCGCATCGACGTCAGCAAAGCCCGTCGTAATGGCCTTGAAGAGATACCAGAGCACCCAGCCCACCACCACGGAGTAAACCACCTCGATGGTAAATGCTGCGAGCAGGCCCATCGCGCCTACCCACTGCCATTGGCGGCTGCGTCCGCTCTCCCTGGCAACATTGGCCATGGCGATCGGTGGCGCCGCGTCACCGCGGCGACCGATCATCAGTTCGGCCATCAGAATAGGAACACCGATCAGGAAGGCGCAAGCGAGATAAATCAGGACAAAGGCTGCCCCGCCGTTTTCGCCGGTGACATAGGGAAAGCGCCAGATATTCCCCAGGCCCACGGCGAAGCCAACCGAGGCCATAAGAAACGCAAAGCGCGAGGACCAGTGCGAATGAGCACCGCCGACTGCCGCCATAGTAAAGCTCCGAGCGTAGGGTAGCTGGCGAGTCTACACAAAAGGACAGACCGCTTCAGCTGACTGTTGTTAAGGTATCAGGATTCGAGAGGCGCGGTAGCAGCCTTGAGCCAGGCGCGATCCTCATCATCCAGTCGATCCGAAATCTCCGACCAGACCCGCGCATGATAGCGGTCGAGCCACGCGAGCTCGCTTGCACTGAGCAATCCCAGGTCAATCAGTCGTCGATCGAAGGGTACCAGCGTCAGAGCATCAAAACCGAGCATAGCCACTTCGTGGTCCGGGTCCTGAATCTCCTGCACCACGCAGAGATTCTCACAACGGATTCCAAATGCCCCGTCGCGATAGTACCCGGGCTCATTGCTCAGGATCATGCCCGCCGCCAGCGGCGTCGCATTCCAGGCTTTACCAATGCGCTGGGGCCCCTCGTGAACACTCAAAAAGGCGCCGACTCCATGTCCGGTACCGTGATCGTAGTCGCGTCCGGTCTGCCACAGAAACTGCCGGGCCAGCATATCGAGATGCGTGCCGGTCGTGCCTCGCGGGAAAACTGCACTGTCCAGGGCGATATGCCCTTTGAGCACCAGGGTAAACAGCTCGCGCATTTCCGCACTGGGCTGACCGATAGCCACTGTCCGGGTGATGTCGGTCGTGCCATCCGAATACTGGCCGCCACTGTCCACGAGATAGAGGCTGCCCGCTTCCAGGGGCGCCGGCACATTGTCCTTGTGGTTGTAATGGCACATCGCGCCGTTGGAGGCTGAGGCGGATATCGTATCGAAGGAGAGCTCATGAAACAGCTCGCCTTCAGCTCGCAGTTCACCGAGACGCTCGGCGACAGTCGCTTCATCGTGATAGCGCCCGGCCTCCACTTCCCGCTCAAGCCAGGCCAGAAAGCGAATCTCGGCCACCGCATCCCGCCGATGGGCCTCCCGGGACCCCTTAATCTCTGCCGCGTTCTTGCAGGCTTTGGGCATCAGCACCGGGTCTTCACCTGCGATCAGGTTGGCGCCGCCTTCCTGGAGCGCCAGCTGCGTCCAGGCGTTGGCCGTTGCCGGATCCGCCAGAACGGTTTTTCCTGACCACCCGTGCAACAGGGCCTCAGCCCCCGATTCATCGACCAGCGAAACACCCTCACCGACATGCTCGTGGAGTCCATCGGGAACACGGCGGGCATCGACCACGACATGCAACTCACCGC
>CAZGGN010000069.1:0-8712 GCA_964525195.1 uncultured Congregibacter sp. | reverse complement strand
GCTCCCTGTCCGCGAAGGGACTCACCCAGGCGTTGGCGCTTGCTGAGGCTGCTTTCACCGGTAAATTCTTCGCCGAGCAATATCGCTGGCGCGACGAAAGGCTCCGGGCGGTCTACCCAGCAGTGATCAATGGGATTATCGGTGGTCAGGACCAGTTCCAGACGAGCCTTTGCGAGACTATCGCGAGCGTTCTGGTACCAGCTGAGGCTGCACATCCGCGGATCGATGAGCACCTTGCTCCCGGGAGCGAGTTGCTCGACGATCCACTCCAGAGGTGGCTCCTCCAGCAGACGCCGGAACTCGTACTGCGCCGCATCCACCTGACGGCGCACCTGCACCGTGTACCGTCCATCGGTGAATATCGCTGCCTTGTCTGCAAGCACCACGGCCATACCCGCCGAGCCGCTGAACCCGGTCAGCCAGCGCAGACGCTCGTTGTGCGCCGGAATGTATTCACCGAGATATTCATCGGCCCGCGGCACACAAAAGGCATCTACACCGCGCTTTAGGAGCTCCTCTCGCAGCGCTGCCAGACGGACCTCCTGGTCGGCTGCCCCGGCTTTTTTCATCGCTTCATTCATCGGTCAAATCAACTCAAAGTCTTCTTTACCGACCCCGCAGTCCGGACACAACCAATCCTCGGGCACGTCTTCCCAGCGAGTGCCCGGGGGAATTCCATCATCCGGAAAACCCTCCGCCTCATCGTAAATCAGGCCACAAACAATACACTCGTATTTGCGAAAAGACTGCTCGCTCATATTCTGTCGATCTCCGATCATTGCCGCTGTGTGCGACGCAAAGTGATTAACGGCCGGACGCCATTTCCCCATCGAGGCGCAGACGGTAGCCATTTTCGCTGGGACTGGCAATGAGTGATAGGGCCTGCGCCAGCTCCGCATCCAATGTGCCACTCGTCGCCTCGACCTCCAGATCTACCTCATAACGCTGTTGATCAAGGGCCAGAGTGCCCTCGGCGCTCACGATTCCACTCAGGGTGGTCACAATCGCATTCACCTGCTCGTCCCCGGGACTCGTCACTGTCGCTGCATAGCTCCCGAGGCTGCGCCGACCCCGAGGTGAGTCCCAGGCGGCCGATTGCCAGACCACCCGCCCGTCGGCACGCAAAAGCCTGTCGGGCGAGAGAACAAGCTCGCCGAAGAGCAACCCAATGCGGCCGCTCAGCTCGACGGGCAAGAGCTGCCGCAGAAGCCCCGCATCGAAACTGATATCGACATCCCGGAGAAGGATCTGCTCTCCATGCTGCTCCGCCAGCAGCGTGCCGCGCTGGCTTCCCCACTCGCTGCGCAGTTGTACCGTGGGCGAAAGGCGCAGCAGGCTGAGCGGGCGAAGCTGCCAGCGTACCTCTCCCAGATGCAGAAACCCGACCGGGGTACGCAACATGGCCCGGGCAGCGCGGCCATCAAACAGCGTACCGGACACCGCCGACAGACGCAGCGTATCGGCATCGATCAAGAACGGCAGCAGGCGCGCCGGCAGGTGCAGTAGACCCACAACAAGCAGAAGAACAATGCCGGCCAGGGCCGGAAACAGATAGCGGCGCATCAGTTGGGCGCCGATACACGCAGCGTGGCGCTCACGACCCCGGCGCTACTGGTCTGGCTGAGCGACAGCTCCTCAATCAACAGCCCCTGAGCCGTTTCAAGATCGTGCAACCAGCGCAACAGTGAGTCCAGCGCTGCCGACTCAAAGCGCAGCTGCACGGCACCCCGGCTATTGGGCTGCACACGACTGATTCTCAGCTGGAAGGCCTCCGCGCGCTCGTTGAGCAGCGCCGAGAGATTGCGTGAGGCGCCCGGGCCCTCTGAACCCTGGGAGCGCAGGGCGAGGATCTGGGAGGCCACACTGTCAACACGCTGCAGCACTTCGGCGGTGGCCAGATTCCGGGCTGCCATCTCAGCCCGGGCCTGCCCGAGGGGACGTACAACAAACAGGATAACGACATAGAGAAGAACCAACGCGCTCATCGCCAGCAAGGCCAGTTGCTCACGCAGAGAAAAACGCTCGAACCAGCTCTTCATGCATCGCCCCCGATGCGCAGCCGGGCGCGGACGCGCTCACCGCTGCGCGAAGAACTCTCCAGGCTGGCTTCAAACCCCGCGGTGAGCAGAGCCGCCCGCAGGGCCTCGACCTCCGCAAAATCAGGCGCGAGCAGATTGACCCGCAACTCCGCATTCCGCTGACTGTAATTCAGACTGGCCAATACCATGTCCCGGCGTTCAGCGAGCAGCGTGGCCAGGGGCGCGAGCATGCCGGTAAAACTGCCGCCGGCCTCTGATCCACCCAGAGCCGCCAATTGGCGCTGCAACTGTTTTTGCGCATCGACCACCGCACCCCGGGGATTCACCTCGCGATAGATCGATTGGATCTCACTGCGAAGCACGAGGTTCTCGCGCTCCAGTCGCCGATAGTCAAGCCACCCGGACAGCATATGCACCAGTAGCGCAACCAACAGCAACGCCGCCACTCGCTGCCACTGCGCCCACCAGCGCGCGTAGGGCAGCTGCGGGGCAAAGTCACCCTGCAGCAGATTGAGCTGCGCCGGGGAGGGGTCATTGAGCAACAGCGCTGTTGCCAGGGTTCCGCGGCGCCACTCAACGGGCGCATCGAGGGCATCCGGCAGACGTTTCCGGTCCCCAGCCTCATCCAATCCGTAGAGCACGACCCGAGCGGGCGGAGCCTCACTCAACAGGGCCTCAAGCAAACTGGGCAGGAGCGACATTTCGATACGGGTACCCGCACAGCGTCCGAAGCGCAGCAGCGCGGAAGTCTCCTCAAACACGAGCGTCCATTCGCCCGCCTGCCAGGGCAATAGCAACGGCTCGGGTATCCAGGGCACAAGGGGCGCGAACTCGCCCAGGGCGTCTTCCCAATCCTGCATGGCGGCCCGATCAACTATCGCAACCGCGTAGCAGCCTTTATCCAGCGCCATGCGGGCAAAATGCTGCCCCTCCAGATCGGCCGCCAGGGACTCCTCAAGCATGAAGGGCAATGATGAATCGAGGTGACGCCGCTCCTCCGGCGTGACCGGCAACTCCACAAGGCGTACAGCCGCTCCGGGCGCCGCAAAAACACAGCGATGATCACGACCGGCCAGCTGCTGCCGCAAGCGATCAATCTGCTCAGCATCGCTCAGCACACGGGCACGCTCCTCCCCGGCCTTCAGCCAGCACAGGCTGTCATCCCGAAGCAACAGAACGCTCTGATTTTCACTCACCGGGAACACTCCCTAGGGGAACAGGTATATCGTAAAGGCTGCCATTGATACGTTGCAGCACGTCAATCTGGCGCTCCTGACGGCGGATAACACTGTACAGACGCTGCTCCCGGTCAGCAATCTCCACCCGGGACGTGAGCATAAAATAGGCTGAGGACTCACCCAGCAGACTCTGCAGCCCCTGGGTCGACGCCTCCGCGAAGACCGGCGCCTGAAGAAACTCCTCGACACTGGCGAACCCCGCATCCTGTCGTTGCTGAAGCAAAGACTCGCCATCCCCGGGCGACAGGGGCTGCAAACTGCCATCGACATTCAGAGCCCGGAGCACAGCCAGGGGCGCGGTGTGGATATTGATCGCCGCAGGATTGTGCGGCCAAACGGTCACCAGCGGCCTCAGCGCCTGATAAATGGCCGGGGTTACCCCGGCTACCGCCCGCAGCTCGCTGCTGCTGACCATTGGCTGATTGGCCGGACGATAGGAGGGCGTAAGACTGACGTAATAGGCGCTCTCGGCGCCATTCAGCCGCGGTTCGCTGTCGCCATCAATCCAGTCTGCGACCGACTCGGTAATGGCAGCTGCGGTGAACTGATCAAGCTCCAGCCCCTCTAGCGATTGAAGCAGCCGGATAAAGAGCTGTTGCGCCGGGCTGTAAACCACGACTCCCTCCACGATCTCCGGCTGCTCCGCGAGGCTGTTGAGGTTAAAGCGGCCCTGCAGATCCTCGAGACTGCCGACCATCCAGCCACCCTCATCCAGGGCATAGGGCGTCGCTGCCTGCGCCCAGATCTCCGTGAGATCGTCCCGGCGAACATCGCGAGCCACATCCGCATCAAAATCAAGTTGCAGAGCCAGCGAAGCGAGCTCCTCAGCGCCCCGTAGATAAGACCAACTCTGCTCCGCCACAAAGCTGTTCAGTGCCCGACGGTAATTGAGATCAAAATCCCGCTGCATGGCGACCAGCAACGCCGCGCATATCGCAAACACCAGGAGGGCGACCACCAGCGCGACGCCCCGTTCCCCGGAGCGGCGGCGGGGGCTAACGGGGCGGCAACGCATAGAGCCTCCGAATCTCCCCCAGATCCTCCAGCACCAGACGCAGTTCCAGAGCCTCTGGCGGGGCCGGCAGCGCCGTGGAGGCGCCCACTTCGGCAAACCAGTTGCGTCGCCAGGACCGCGTATCGACCTCCAGATTCTGACTCAGCTCGAGACCCTGAAGGGACTCGAGAAAACGCAGCTCGATATCGTTCACACCGCTGAGAATCTCCACTTCCAGCATCTGCGCGTCGACAGCCCGATCCAGGCTAATGTAATAGCCGCGCCAGAGAGAGCCCTCCTCAAGGTAATAGTGCACGCGCTGCAACTCACTGCGCGGCTGTCCCAAGCTGTTATGCCAGCCCTCGCGCGTCAGGCTGAGCGGGAACAGCGCCATCGGACCACCCGCGAGGGCAGGCTGCATCTGACCGAACTCATCGCGGACCGGCCGATTGCTAAACTGTCTGAGATCGCGATCCAGGAGCGACATCGCACGGTTGATGTCCCGGGTGCGCTCGCCCGTGAGGCGCAGCTGCTCCGCACCGCTGAGCACTGAGGAAATTCCCGTATAGGACGCGGCGGCGACAAAGGCGGTAATCGCCAGAGCGATCAGCACCTCGATCAGCGTAAAGCCGGACTCACGCATATCAGCCATCCGACCCGGCGGGGCTCGCCGCGAGGTAGGCCACCAGCGTATAGAGAGGCGTTGAATCGGTATCTTCCCGCGCCCGGATCTGCAACTCCACGCGCGAAAAGTTGGGGATCTCAGTGGACTGGCTCTGAATCTGCCAGAACCACTCGCGCCCGGCCATGTTTTCGCTGCCGCTGATACGCCCACGCAGGTTCTGCTGACCCGAGCGCAGAGACAGGCGCAGTTCGGCCAGTCTATTGCTGGCAACCAGCTGCGCCAGGGAGCGGTCCCGCAGGTACGCTGTCCCGTCGATCTGCTGATTCAGGGTAAACAGCAGTGCGGGGATCGCCAGTGCAACAACCGCCAGAGCGACCATCACCTCGATCAGAGTGAATCCGCGCAGGGGCCCGCATCGCTTAACCGGGCGAGGGAAGGTCACCAAAAACCTCATTGTCATTTGCCCGGAAGCGCTCGAAACGCGCCAGCGCATCCCAACGCAGGCGCCACTCCAGCTCGCCGTTGTCACGGCTGCGCAACAGCAACTCCCCGGGTTCTGTTTCACCGCTGGGCAGCATCAACCACTGGGGCGCGGCTCCGCTAAGCGGATTGGCGGCGGCACTGTCCGCCGCCAGCACCTCCAGGTCACTCAACAACAGCTGCAACTGAACGTCCGCCGGGAACTCAATCGGCTCAAAGATATCCACCGAGCCCTCAGGCGAGCGCCAACCCTCGGCCAGGCGCTGTCGCCAGTACACCGTCACCCGGGGCTCGCCCCGCTCATTCGCCTCGCTGACAAACAACAGACCCAATTCACTACCGCTGAACTGTGCTTCATCAAGTGCATAGCCCGCTACGGCCATCAGCGTGTCGAGACGCTCCTGAAGCTCGCGATCCCTGGCGCCGGAGCTCACATTGAGGGTGACCAGACTCGTCATCAGTACCACCACGAAAAGCACGACCAGCATTTCGATGAGGCTGAACCCCTCGGCCCGCTGCATGGTCTCAGTCCTCGTCTTGTCTCCAGTTGCCGATGTCTGCGTTCTGCCCCTCGCCGCCGGCGAGACCATCTGCGCCAAGCGTATAGATATCAACCTCCCCGTTATCGCCGGGACTCAGGTAAAGATAGGGCCGCCCCCAGGGATCCATCGGGAGCTGTGCAAGATAACCGCCGTCCTTGAAATTACGCGGCTGCGGGTCGATGGAGCTGGGGCTCACAAGCGCCTCCAGACCCTGCTCCGTCGTCGGGTAAACGTAATTGTCCAGTCGATAGATTTTCAGCGCCGTCTCAATCGCCTTGAAATCCGCCTGGGCCTTCTGGATTCGGGCTTCGTCAGCGCGGTTGAGTACCGTGGGTGCGACGATACTGATCAAAAGCCCCATGATGACGAGCACTACGAGAATTTCCACGAGCGAGAAGCCACCCTGGCGAAAGCTGCGTGCGGGTTGTTGCATTGGTCTACCTCACCATCGTATTCAAATCGAAAATTGGCAGAAGAATAGCCAGCACGATCAGCAGCACCATTCCTCCCATAAACACTACCATGAGCGGCTCGAACAGCCCCATGACCGTACCGAGGGTCATTTCGAGTTCTCGCTCCTGATTGTTCGCCGCGCGCTCGAGCATATCCTCCAACGCTCCGCTGCTCTCGCCGCTGGCCACCATGTGCACCATCATCGGCGGAAAATGTCCGGCCTGGGACAGGGCCCGGCTCAGACTGCTTCCCTCCTGCACGCGCAGTGCCACATCCTCACTCTCCTCGCGCAACACCAGATTCACCAGTACCTGCCCCGCGATGCGCAAGGCCTCCAGAAGAGGGACGCCACTGGCCATAAGAATACTCAGCGTCGAGGCAAAACGGGCTGTATCCAGGGCAATCAGCAAACCGGCAATGCCCGGCAAACGAAGGAGCAGCGCATGCCAACTCCGGCGCCGGCGGGGATTACGCAGCAGGCGCTTCACCGCAATCGTAAGTAGTACGAGAGCGATTATCAGCCAGAGTGTGTAGGCGCGGAAAAAATCGCTGGCTGTAATCAGCGCCGAGGTAAGTGCCGGCAACTCGCGGTTGCTCTGGGTGAATATGCCCACCAGCTCGGGCACTACAAACACCATCAGCGACACGATCACAGCGACCGCCACCGCCAGAAGAATAAACGGGTAGATCATCGCCATACGCAGTTTCTGACCACTGTGCTGTCGACGCTCGGCGTAATCGGCGAGTTGCTCAAGGACCGGACCGAGAAACCCGGCGTGCTCTCCCGCCGTTACCATGGCCCGATACATTTCGTTGAATGCCAGGGGAAATTCTCCCAAGGCATATGCCAGGGTATGGCCTTCACTGACCCGGGAGCGAATCTGCAACAGCATGCCCTTGACCCGCGGTCGGCGGGTTTGCTCGGCTGCAGCCTGAAGACAATCGGCCAGGGGCAGATTCGACTGCACCAGCGTCGCCAGCTGGCGAGTCAGGAGGGCCAGGTCGGCACCGCGAATTCGCGTGGGTAAAAGTCGCTGGCGAAGGCTGCCTTTTGCTGCCTCGGCCCGGGCCGCCGTCTGCACCTCCACCGGTCGGAGCTTTTGCGCACGTAGCTGGCTGCGAACCTGCCGCTCCGAATCGGCCTCGAGCACGCCGCGCACCAGCTTGCCGCCCGGGTTGAGCGCGCGATAACGAAAGGCCGTCACGAGTCAGACACCTCAGGTTACCGAGGTGACCCGCAGTACTTCCTGAAGACTGGTATCCCCCGCAAGAATGCGCCGACGCCCGTCCTGTTGAATACTGCCAGCACGCAGCCGGGCCTGCTGGGTCATCTTCTGCTCCGAGGCGCCATCATGGATCAGGGCACGCAGCTCATCGTCAACGTCAATCAATTCGTAAAGCGCACTGCGTCCCCGGTAGCCACTGTGATTGCAGCTCGCACAACCCTGGGGGTGATAGAGGACAGCTTCGCTCGCAGTACGATCATCCAGCCCCAACAACTCCGCTTCCTGCGGCGTGGGCGTTGCCGCGCGGCGACACTGTGGACAGAGCAGGCGTACCAGACGCTGCGCCATGACTGCCAGCAGACTGGAGGACAGGAGAAACGACTCGACGCCCATGTCCTGCAGCCGCGTCACAGCACCAATCGCGGTGTTTGTATGTAGCGTGGATAACACCAGGTGTCCGGTCAGGGAGGCCTGGACCGCAATCTCGGCGGTCTCCAGGTCGCGGATCTCCCCCACCATCACCACATCCGGATCCTGGCGCAGAATGGCTCTCAGACCCCGGGCGAAGCTCATCTCCACCTTGGGATTCACCTGGGTCTGGCTGACCCCGTCCAGGTAGTACTCGATGGGATCTTCCACCGTCATGATGTTGCGTTTGCGGTCGTTCAACCGGCTCAATCCCGCGTACAGCGTGGTGGTCTTGCCGGAGCCGGTGGGGCCGGTGACCAGCAGGATACCGTGGGGGCGGTGGATCAGCCGGTCGAGGAGGTCGCGGCGCGCCTGGTCCATGCCCAGTTCCTGGAGATCCAGCCGGCCCTCCTGCTTGTCCAGCAGGCGCATCACCACCCGCTCGCCGTGACCCGCCGGAATGGTGGAGACCCGCACATCCACCGGCCGCCCTGCCACCCGGAGCGAAATCCGCCCGTCCTGGGGCAGGCGCTTCTCGGCGATGTCCAGATGGGCCATGACCTTCACCCGGGACACCAGCAGCGGGCCCAGCGCCCGGGGCGGTTGCAGGGCCTCGCGCAGCACCCCGTCCACCCGGAAGCGCACCAGCAGGCGGTTCTCGAAGGGCTCGATGTGGATATCCGAGGCGTTTTCCTTGATGGCCTCGG
>CAZGGN010000068.1:0-13241 GCA_964525195.1 uncultured Congregibacter sp. | reverse complement strand
CTACGCGACGGCCGCCATTGCCTTCCTGTCGTTCATCGTCTGGGCCCACCACATGTACACCGTGGGTATGCCTGTCGCGGGTGAGCTGTTCTTCATGTACGCCACGATGCTGATTGCGGTACCGACCGGCGTGAAGGTGTTTAACTGGGTGAGCACGATGTGGCGCGGCGCCTTGTCTTTCGAGACGCCAATGCTGTTCTCCATCGGCTTCCTGATTCTGTTCACCATCGGGGGTTTCACCGGTCTGATGCTCTCCATTGCACCGGCTGACTTCCAGTATCACGATAGCTACTTCGTCGTGGCGCACTTCCACTACGTGATGGTCGCCGGCGCCGTGTTCTCGATGACCGCTGCCGTCTACTACTGGCTGCCCAAGTGGTGCGGCAAGATGTACAACGAGACCATGGGCAAAACCCATTTCTGGATTTCCTTTATCGCCTTCAACATCACCTTCTTCCCACAGCACTTCGTCGGTCTGGCAGGTATGCCGCGTCGTATTCCCGACTACGCGCTGCAGTTTGCGGACTTCAACATGATGTCATCGATCGGTGCCTTCGTTTACGGTGCGTCGCAGATCCTGTTCCTCTATAACGTAGTGGCCACGATCGTCGCCGGCAAGCCGGTGAGTGATGACAAAGTGTGGGATGGTGCGGAAGGTCTGGAGTGGACAGTTGCCACGCCGGCGCCTTACCACACCTTTGAAGTTCCGCCGAAGATCGACCCGGCTCACGCGCACTCCTGAGCGCGTTAGCATCCAGAGGTATTCATGATTCGGCTCAGTGCAAACCCATCCATCGATACGGTCATCAAGTTGGTGGCGGTATCGGTGGCGATGTTTGCCTTCGTTTTCGTCGTGATGGTGCCGTTGTATAACGTGCTCTGTGATGCTCTGGGCATCAACGGAAAAACCTCCGGAGAGGTCTACACGGCCGTGCAGGCCGGAGTCGACGAGAGTCGCGAAGTCACCGTGCAATTTATTGCCAGCAATAACGATGGCATGCCCTGGGATTTTCGTCCTTCGAAGACCATGATGCGCGTGCATCCCGGTGCTTCCAATGACACGGTTTTCTTTGCGAGGAACCCGATGCCCGAGGCGATGGTTGCCCAGGCAATACCCAGCGTGTCACCGGCGCGTGCCGCAGAATATTTCCACAAGACAGAGTGTTTCTGCTTTAACCAGCAGCCACTGGATGGACGCACGTCGGCCGAAATGCCGCTGCAGTTCATTATCGATCGGGATTTGCCTGCGGACATCCATACGATCACCCTGTCTTATACCCTTTTTGACGTGACAGCCATGGCGAAGGGCGCGGTTGCTGCACGTTAACGGCTGCCGGTCAGGGGGACCGGTGGTTTAACTGGAGAGAAAATTCAATGACAAGCCAGACCTCCACTGATTACGAAAAGTACTATGTACCCGAGAAGAGCCCACTGGCCGTACTGGCCACGATCGGCCTGGTACTGAGTGTTTTTGGTGCAGCGACTTTTATTAACGACCTGTCTTACGCAGAGCCCGGAGAAGCCTCTCCTGCGATTCTTTACGCGGGCCTGTTTTTCTTTGCCGCCACGCTTTTTGTCTGGTTCCGCACCACGGTCCGGGAGAATATCGCCGGCATGGCCAGTGGTCAGCTTAAAAAGTCTTACGTGCTGGGCATGTACTGGTTCATCTTCTCGGAAGTGATGTTCTTTGCAGCCTTTTTTGGCGCGCTGTTCTACGTGCGCAATCTCGCAGGCCCCTGGCTGGGTAGCGAGGGAGAAGGCGGCCGTATGAACTACCTCCTCTGGGAGGGCTTTCAGTTCAGCTGGCCAATGATGCAGACTCCTCAGGAAGCTGTGGGTGGGGCGGCGGATCAGCTGATCGCCAATAATGGTTCCTTTACCAGTGCCCAGCAGAGCATGGCATTCGCCGAGGCGCATGCCTGGTACGCGTGGCTGCCCCTCTGGAACACGATCATTCTGTTGTCCTCATCGGTGACCGTGCATATTGCCCATACGGGCCTTCTCGATGGTGACAAGAAGAAGTTCAACACCTGGCTGGCGGTGACCGTGGCTCTGGGCCTGACCTTCGTCGGTTTGCAGATTGCCGAGTACTACGAAGCGTATGCCCACTTTGGTCTGACGCTGAACAGCGGCATTTACGGTTCAACCTTCTTTATGCTGACCGGCTTCCATGGTTTCCACGTGTTCATGGGTATGTCCATGCTGGCGATTCAGTTGTATCGGTCGGTGCGCAACGGACACTTTACGGCTGAGGACCATTTTGGCTTTGAAGCCTCAAGCTGGTACTGGCATTTTGTCGATGTGGTTTGGGTATTTCTGTTCCTGTTTGTTTACATCCTGTAAGCAAACACTATTCACTCTTCTGTGTCGCGGCCCCTCGTGGGCCGCTGTCCCATGGGTTGCGGTGACCCAGCTGGCCCGAGGCCACGCCAAAAATAATCAGCCCCATCAGGCAGATCGCGAGTCCCAAACGAACAGCCAGCGAGTTGAAGGTGCGACGCTTGCTCTTGTCGCCCTGATCTACCATGAGGAAATACGCACCGCTCACGAGGCTCCCCACGAGCATGATCATGAACAGAATGATGATTACTTTCAGCACGGGAAGATCCTGGTGAGGTCACAAACGGTGACGTTAAAAGAATGACACGAAAGAGAATGTTGGAAACAGGGGTCGGTCTCTCTGCCCAGTATAGCGAAGCTTGGACGCCGGCGTTTTCATCCGGCGATTTCCCATGTCAAAGCTGAGTCTGGATCTGGAATGGCGAACGACGCTGCTGACCGTGCTGTTGTTCCCGCTGTTGATTGCTCTCGGCTTCTGGCAGCTTGAGCGCGCCGATGAAAAAGCGCTGATTGGTGAGCAGGATGCCCAGCGCGCCAGCGCGCCGGCGCGGCCCCTCGAATCGTTGCTCGGGGCCGATGCGGCAGATCTGGCCTATCGGCGCGTGACAGTAAGCGGTCACTATCTGCCAGAGCCCCTGGTGCTTCTGGACAATCAGATCCGTGACGGTCGTTACGGACACGACGTGTACAGTTTGTTTCTGGATCGGGCCAGTGCCCGCTATGTGCTCATCAACCGCGGCTGGGTGCCCGGTGATTCCTCGCGACGGAGCCTGCCCGAGATCAGTGTTCCCAGCGAAGACCTGAGCCTGTCAGCCACGGTATATGTACCTCCCGGGAAGCCCTATCTGCTTGCTGAGGAGCAGTTCGAGGGCCGCGAGTCCCCGCTACTGGTGCAGAGCGTTTCTTCACCGGCCCTGCAGGCACTGCTCTCCGCGGGATTGAGTGAACCTCTGTTCCCATGGGAGCTGCGCCTTGCCCCGGATCAGCCAGGAGGGTTTCGCCGCGATTGGCCTGTCGTGAATGTGTCCCCGGAAAAACACCGGGGCTATGCTCTGCAATGGTTTACCATGGCCGCCGCGTTACTGTTGCTGTTTGTTTTCCGCAGCAGCAATCTTTTAAGTCTTGTTCGCGGCCAGTCCGCCGGGACCAATGGGAAGGAGTACTAAGCGCGTGGACCGCGTTAGCGACAACAACTCTGGCCATCATTCCTCAACGACGTCAAACAGCGGTCGCATGACGCTGCTGCTGATCGCGGGGATTCCCGTGATCGTTATTCTGGCCTCGACCTGGATGTGGTATTTCGTGGCCAACGGCAAGCTTGATCTCGTCGGGGCCCTGGGTACCTCCAACCGCGGCGCACTGGTTCAGCCCCCGCGGCAGGCTATGGACGCGGGCTGGCGCGATGCGAACGGCGAAACGTTCATGCCGACCGCGCTGCCACTCTGGACTCTGGTGGTTCCGCAGCGCGGCGCGCGCTGTGACGCGGCCTGCGAAAAGCGCCTTTACGAAACGCGGCAGATTCACATGGCCCTGGGCAAGGCAATGGGTCGGGCACAGCGGCTTTTTGTTACCGATGGCGCGCTACCTGCGTTGTCCCTGGACGTCGCTGAGCTGAGCGATCAGCGACCGCTGCCGGATAGCTTCGCCGCCTACATGACCCGCGAGCAACGGGGCATGAGTCTCTGGCAGACGGCTCCGGAGAACTTCAGCGCGATGTTTCCCGAATACCTCGAACACCCGGACAGCTGGTACCTTATGGATCCGGCGGGCTGGATAATGATGCGATACGACGAATCCGTTAGCTATAAAGACGTCATCGCAGACCTCAAATTTCTCATCAAGAATTCCAATGGCTGAATCCGCAACTGTGACAAGCCCGGGATTAGATGCCCGGGCAAGCTGGCGCGACTACCGGGAGTTGACCAAGCCCGGGGTGGTCGCCCTTATGATTCTCACCTCGGTGATCGGTCAGTGCATGGCGGTCCCGGGTTGGGTGCCGCTCGACGCGTTGATTCTCGGTAACCTGGGGATTGCGCTGTGTGCCGGTGCCGCCGCCGCGGTGAATCATGTGGTCGATCAACAAATCGATCAGCGCATGGCTCGAACGCGCAATCGCCCGCTCGCTAAAGGCCGTGTAAGTAATCGCAATGCGATTATTTTTGCGACCACGCTCGGTGTGCTGGGTATGTTGATTCTGCTTATCTGGATCAACGCGATCACCGCCTGGCTGACCCTGGCCTCTCTGGTGGGCTATGCGTTTGTTTACACACTTTTTCTCAAGCGCGCGACGCCCCAGAACATTGTGATTGGCGGACTTGCCGGAGCGGCCCCGCCGCTGCTTGGCTGGACCTCGGTAACCGGTGAGATACACGGCCATGCGCTGTTGCTGGTATTGATTATCTTTGCCTGGACCCCGCCGCACTTCTGGGCACTGGCAATTCACCGGCGCGAAGAGTATGCGCTGGTAGATATTCCCATGCTTCCGGTCACCCATGGAGTGAAGTTCACCCAACTGCACATCCTCCTGTACACGATCATTATGTTTTTGATTACGCTGCTGCCCTTCGTCACGCGCATGAGCAACTGGTTGTATCTGGCCGGCGCCGTGGTGCTGGGGCTGCGTTTTATGTACTGGTCGATTGAGATTATTCGCGAGAGGAATCCCAAGGCACCGATCTATACCTTCAAATATTCCATCACTTACCTGATGCTGCTGTTTCTGGTGATGCTGCTCGATCATTACCTGCTGCCGCTACCGGCCTATCCGCTGTGAACGATTCAGGTGACAACACCCGGCAGAACCGCGGCATTACCCTGACGGTCGTCGGGGTCGTGGTTTTTATGTTGATCGTGGTGGCCGGCTTTGTTCATCGTATCGGCCAGCCGCGACTTATGTCCGACGGCGAGCTGCAGGCAAACGGCCTTTATCTGATGGACCCACCGCGGGACTTTGGTGATTTTGCGCTGATCGACCATCGCGGAGAACCATTTACCCCGGATGCTTTTAAGGGCCACTGGACTCTGGTTTTTTTTGGCTTTACGAACTGCCCCGATGTCTGCCCGACGACCATGGCGTTTCTCAGCCAGTTCATCAACGAGCTCGAGGGTACCGAGGCTGAAGATACCCGGGTGGTCATGATCAGCGTCGACCCGGCGCGCGATACGGTCGAGAAGCTTGCCAACTATGTGCCCTACTTCAATCCTGAATTCACCGGCGTGACCGGCGACTTTCTGGACCTGTTTCGTTTTGCCACGGCGCTCAACACGCCGTTTCGCAAGGTGCCCGGTCAGGGCGAGGACTATCAGGTTGATCACAGTGCGAACGTCGTGCTGATCAACCCCCGGGGGCACTATCATGGCTTTTTTAAAGCGCCGCTGGATCTTGCGAAAATGAAGGTGACCTACCGCGCCGCCCGTTATCTCTGGGACCGCTGATATGCCTGACGTCGCGCCGCTGATTCTTGTCGATGGCTCATCCTACCTATACCGCGCATATCATGCGCTGCCGCCACTGACGAATTCCAAGGGCGCCGCCACCGGCGCAGTCAAAGGCGTGATCAACATGCTCCGCCGGTTGCAGAAAGACTATCCTGACAGCACGATTGCCGTGGTCTTTGATGCCAAGGGCAAGACCTTCCGCGACGACATTTATTCCGAGTACAAGGCCCATCGCCCCCCCATGCCGGATGATCTACGCGAGCAGGTTCAGCCGATCCATGACATCGTGCGCGGCATGGGCCTGCCGCTGCTTTGCGAGCCGGCGGTCGAGGCCGACGATGTGATCGGGACGCTCGCCCGCCAGGCCAGCGAAGCGGGCTGTCCGGTGATCGTGTCTACCGGCGACAAGGACATGGCGCAGCTGGTGAATGAGCGCATAACGCTGGTTAACACCATGAACGGCACGGTGATGGACCCCCAGGGCGTGGTGGATAAGTTCGGCATTCCGCCGGAACTGATTATCGATCTGCTGGCGCTGATGGGCGATAAGGTCGACAACATTCCCGGCGTGCCCGGAGTGGGCGAGAAAACCGCGCTGGGTCTGTTGCAGGGCCTCGGGAGCCTGGACGATATCTATGCCTCCCTCGACAAGGTGGCGAGTCTGCCTTTCCGCGGCGCCAAAACCATGGCGGAGAAGCTGGAAAAAGAGCGCGACAATGCCTACCTCTCCTACAAGCTGGCCACGATTGCCACGGATCTAGACCTGCCTCTGGCCTACGCCGATCTTGCCAACGGCACGCCGGATAACGATGCCCTGCTGGCGCTGTATCGGGAAATGGAGTTCAAGAGCTGGATTGAGGAGCTCGAAAACGCCGACCCGGAGGTCGCTCCGGCGCTGGTGGCTGAGGAAGGACAGCACTACGAGACGGTGCTTGATCAGGCGAGTTTTGAGCAATGGCTCGCGCGCCTTAAGGCCGCCCCGCTGTTTGCTTTCGATACGGAAACCACCAGTCTCGACTACATGCAGGCGGATATAGTGGGCGTGTCCTTTGCCGTTAAGCGGGGCGAGGCCGCCTATGTACCGCTGGCTCACGACTACCCCGGGGCACCGCGGCAGCTGGATCGCGACGCCGTGCTGGCGGCCCTGAAACCGCTGCTCGAAGATCCGGAACAGGCAAAGGTCGGGCAAAACCTCAAGTACGATGCGAGTGTGCTGGCTCGCTACGGCATTAGGCTGGACGGTATTGCCTTTGACACCATGCTCGAGTCCTACGTGCTGGATTCGACGGGTTCACGCCACGACATGGATACCCTCGCCCTTAAATATCTGGGGAGAAGTACCACACACTTTGAAGATGTGGCGGGCAAGGGGGCCAGGCAGATCACCTTTAATCAGGTGGGCATTGACGAGGCCGGGCCCTACGCGGCGGAGGATGCGGAGGTTACTCTGGCGCTGCATGAAAACCTCTGGCCGCGACTGTTGGCCGAGCCGTCACTGCAGCGGGTCTTTCAGGAGATTGAATTACCCCTGGTGCCTGTGCTGTCGCGCATGGAGCGCTGCGGTGCGCTCCTCGATGAAGACCGGCTCTGGGAGCAGAGTCGCGAGCTCGGGGTGCGTCTCCAGGCTCTGGAAGAAGAGGCCCACAACCTCGCCGGGCAGGTGTTCAATCTGGGCTCGCCAAAGCAACTTGGCGAGATCCTGTTTGAGAAGCTTGAGCTGCCAGTTCTGAAAAAAACCCCCAAGGGCGCACCGTCCACCGCAGAGGAGGTATTGCAGGAACTGGCGCTGGATTATCCCCTGCCCAAACTGCTCCTTGAGCACCGCAGCCTGTCCAAACTGAAGTCCACTTATACGGACAAGCTGCCGGGCATGATCAATCCCGAGACCGGACGCATTCATACCTCCTACCACCAGGCGGTGACCGCGACCGGGCGACTGTCATCGTCGGACCCCAACCTGCAGAACATCCCGATTCGTACGGAAGAGGGGCGACGTATTCGCCAGGCGTTTATTGCGGCGCCGGGTTACCAGATCGTCGCCGCGGATTATTCGCAGATTGAGCTGCGAATTATGGCGCACCTGTCCGAAGATCCGGGTCTGTTAGCCGCGTTTCGGGAAAATCTGGACGTACACAGCGCGACCGCCGCAGAGGTCTTCGGCGTTGCCCTTGATTCGGTGTCCGGCGAGCAGCGGCGCAAGGCCAAGGCGATCAATTTTGGTTTGATCTACGGCATGTCAGCCTTCGGGCTGGCCCGGCAGCTCCACCTTGATCGGGGCGAGGCCCAGCGCTATATCGATGTGTATTTTGAGCGCTATCCCGGCGTCCGCGAGTATATGGACCGCACCCGGGCACTGGCGCACGAGCAGGGTTACGTCGAAACTCTCTTCGGACGTCGCCTGCATCTGCCGGAAATCAACGTGCGCAACAAAATGCGCCAGCAGGCCGCTGAGCGGACCGCGATCAACGCGCCCATGCAGGGCACTGCCGCGGATATCATCAAAAAGGCGATGCTGTCCGTTGATGGCTGGATCGCCGACGATGGCGTCGATGCCAAGATGATCATGCAAGTTCATGACGAATTGGTGCTCGAAGTCGCCGAGGCGCAACTGGATTCTGTCTGTGATGAGCTCTGTCAGCGTATGTCCGCGGCGGCCGAACTGGCGGTGCCCCTGCTGGTCGAAGCGGGACGTGGCGCCAACTGGGATGAAGCGCACTAAATTTTTAAATATTTTTCAGCGTCGGCTGGAACTTTCATCCGCTACCCCTCTCAAAGGTATTGTGACGGTGATGTGAAGTTCATGGTCACTAGGACGATGGTTAGCATGGTTTCCATCGTCCGCTACCCCTGAGAGACCCTGACTGCCCGGTTGCTTTTCTCCTCATTTCGCAACCGGGCTTTTTTTCGCCTCATCTTTACGCCCCCCAGTTTAACCCCCCTATACACTTCGTACCGGTTTTACTTCGTACCGGCTTTGGGCGGCCCGTTCCCGCTTTACTCGAGCTGCTCGCGCATCTCCATCGGCACCTGCGCATTGAACAACGCACTCGACGGACGCTCGAGCAGCTCAAAGGACTGCCGCCTGCCTCGCCGTTACAGCGCGATGTATAGCGAGGTTGTTTGCTTTGAGACCGCTTCAGATTTCGGGTGTCAACTCGTCGTCTTCGTCATCGTAAACCGATGTGTCGGTCAGCCAGCGATTGAGCACGGCGATCAGTTCATCGTGCCCCTGGTGTTTGAGGGCGGAAAACAGCTGGCAGCTGATCAGATCGCCCAGATGCGCAAGCTTCGCGCGAACCTGCAGGAGCGTTTGCTTGCCGGCGCCTTTTGAAAGTTTGTCGGATTTTGTGAGCAGGATATGGACCGGCATTTCTGCCTGTTCGGCCCAGCCCAGCATTTGCTGGTCAAAAGGCTGCAGCGGCCGGCGGATATCAGTCAGCAGAATCAGGCCGCGCAGACTCTGGCGCTCCCGCAGGTAGTTTTCCAGCTGTTTGTTCCACTCATCTTTAATCTTCTGCGGGACCTTTGCGTAACCGTAGCCCGGGAGATCCACAATGCGCTGTTGCTCTCCAACCCCAAAAAAGTTGATCAGCTGCGTTCGGCCCGGTGTTCGGGAGGTACGCGCGAGCTTATGGTTGTGCGTCAGGCTGTTGATCGCGCTGCTTTTACCGGCGTTGGAGCGTCCCGCAAAGGCCACCTCCCAGCCCTGATCCGGCGGGCACTGGCTGACTTTTGCGGCGCTGGTGAGAAACGCGGCTTTGCGATAGGCAGGCCGGATTAGCGGGCTGTCCGAATCGTGTTTATTTTGCTCATTTGTTGGGGTATCCATCTTGAGTATAATAGCGCGCCCCTCATCTGGAGGGGTAAGTAAAACGGGTGCCCCGTGCGCGGTTTTGAAGTACATCCGCACAGGCCTCCGATTCTGATCACTGGGAGGTGTGTACCGTGAAGAAAGTTATATTTGCCGCTGCGGTAGCGGCGTTTGCCATGAGCGCTCAAGCAGCGCCGAATATGGAAAAGTACAACAAGAGCTGTTCTGTGTGCCACGCCGCGGGCGTTGCCGGTGCTCCCAAGGTTGGCGATGCCGCTGCCTGGGAACCGCGTCTTGCCAAAGGCATGGACGCACTGATGGCCTCTGTCAAGAACGGTCTCAACGCGATGCCGCCTATGGGCATGTGTTTTGACTGCACTGACGAAGAGTACATGGAACTCATCAAGTACATGTCTGCGCCGGCTGAATAAGCAGCTGGCACTCAAGACTTAAGGATCCTGTTGTTATGAAAAAGCTGCTCATTCTGGGCGCGCTGGTTTTCGGCGCGATAAACGTACAGGCTGCTCAAATCCTCAAGGGCGACCCGGCGGCTGGCGAGCAGAAAGCCGTTACCTGTGGCGCCTGTCATGGTGCTGACGGGAACAGCATGGTCCCCTCTTTCCCGAAGCTCGCCGGGCTGGGTGAAAAGTATCTGCTGCAGCAGACGCAGCACATCCGTGATGGTCTGCGCCCGGTAGCGCAGATGGCCGGCCAGGTCGACAATATGTCAGATCAGGATCTCGCAGATATTGCTGCTTATTTCAGCAGCAAGCCGAGGGGTGTGGAAAAGGCTGATCCGGCACTGATAGAGCTGGGTGAGAAGGTCTACCGAGCGGGTGTGGCTGAGCGTAACGTTGCGGCCTGCATCGCCTGCCACGGCGCTCGCGGAGCGGGCAATGGGCCGGCGGGGTTTCCTGCACTTGGTGGTCAGCATGCGGATTACGTGGCGGCTCAGCTGAAGGCCTATCGCAAAGGTTATGAGGACCCGACGGGTCGCGTCACTGATGGCGATATCAAGATCATGCGCAGCAACGCCTTTGGTCTGTCCGACATGGAAATTGAGGCTGTTGCCGCCTATGTGTCGGGTCTGAATTAAGCGAGACCCAGTCGCCAGGGAAGGTTTGACGGCTCGCATCGCGGGCCGTTTTTCTATCCGCCCGATGAGAGCGGTAACTGCCAAAACCGCGAACTTTTGGTTAGGATGCCTGTCCGATCCAATAGCCTTAGTAAAAAAAGTGGAGAACCATATGTTCAAGCGTATGTGCGTCGTACTGCTAGCGGCGCTCGCGATGCCAGTCCTGTCGCTCCAAACCCAGGCTCAGGAAGAAAACTGGGTAGCCGGTGAGCACTATGATGTGATTTCTCCGGCCATCCGTGGCAGTTCTGACAAGATCGAAGTCACCGAGTTCTTCTGGTACGGCTGTGGCCACTGCTACAACTTTGAGCCACAGATTGAGCAGTGGAAAAAAACGCTGCCCGACGATGTACAGGTGAAAGGCTCGCCGGCGATGTGGAACGCGCTGATGGAGGTGCACGCCAAAGCCTTCTACGCCGCCGAGGTGCTCGGGGTCCTCGACACTGTGCATATGCCCCTGTTCCAGGCGATTAACGTTGATCGAAAGCGCCTTGCGAACGAAGACGAGCTTGCCGACCTGTTCGCGGCCAACGGTGTCGCACGCGAGGACTTCAGCAAGGCCTATAATTCCTTTGGGGTGGGCAGTCAGGTCCGTCAGGCCAATGCGCGCGCGCGGGCGGCAAAAATCACCGGCACCCCGGAGTTGATGGTGGCCGGCAAATACCGGATCAGTACCCGCAAGGCCGGTGGCCAGGCGAACATGATCAAGATCGCCAACTTCCTGATCGAAAAGGAGCGTGCCGAGCAGCAGGTGGCCCAGGCCGGTTCCTGACCCGGATTTATCCCCGCTTCAGACAGGCCCCTCGGTGTTCACTCCCGAGGGGCCTTTTTAATGGTTCATCGCAGATTGCCGGGACGGCCTTTCGTCGTGCCTGACTCCGTCGCTGTGCCGGGCGATCCGCCAGATTGGCCTTGATCCCGCTAAGCTCCGATGAACTTTCCAAGGCCCGAAAGGCTGGCCTACATCCCGTTTGTGTAGGTCTCCAGCGAGGTTTTCCCGCTCGTGCGAATCTGCTGAAACGCGAGCCCGTATTCGCGCAACATCTCCAGGCAGTAAAGCAGCCGTGCATGCAGATAAGCATGTGCAGAGTCATCATTTTCTGTCGAATCTTCGTTAAAGACCTGTCCCGCGTTGCGCACGATCAGATGCTCCGGCAGGTAACAGATACGACTGTTCTTGTAGCTGCTCATGCGCAGTTCGGCGATGGGATACGCCCCTCCGCCGGGGCCTCCGGAGACGGAAATGATCAGGGCGGGCTTGTGTGCGAGCTCGCCGGAGCCGGGAAACATCAGGAACAGATTCTTGAGTCCGGAAGGCACCATACCGTGCCATTCTGGCGTGATGACAACAAAGGCATCGCAACGCTTGAGTTCATCACGCAGCTCCCCGATGGCCTCCTCCCACTTCGGCTCTTTGGACCACAGCCCTTCATCCCAGAAGGGAAGCGGATTGTCGGCGAGGGAAAACAGATAGGTTTCATCGCAAAGTTCCTGCTTTTCCAGCTGCTTGATCGCGTAGCGGGCGATTTTCTCGCTTTGCGAGTCGTTGCGGTGGCTGCCGCTGATAATCCCGATTTTCATGCTGTTTCTGGCTCCGTTTGTAACTGTCGTACAGGCGCATATTTGCGATGCTGTGCCCGGGCATAAATAATCAGTCCCAGGGCAAGCAACTCGGTTCCCACCATGGTCAGAATCATTGGCAGGGGCGATGACACTAATACGGCGCCAACCCCGGCAGTGATCACCGCCGACAGGCTCATCTGCAAAAATCCAAAAAGGGATGAATTGGTCGCCGCAATTTTCGGGAAGTGCTCCATGGCCATGGCCATGGCCTGGGGAAGCACGAGCCCCAGGGCCGCTGCATAAAAGGCCATGGGCAGCACAAGAGCCAGTACCGATGTCGGCGCCGCAAGGTGCATCGCCAGCATCGCCAGAGATGCACCGGCGGCCAGCATACCGCCGCCGAGCAGGACCTGCGCCGGTGCCAGTTCCGCAGTCAATCGCGCACTCAGGGCACTGCCGCTCATGTAGCCAATGACCGAGGTGAGAAAAATCAGCCCGAAGTACTCTACGGGAACGCCGAGCATCTCAATGAATACGAAACCCGAGCAGACCAGGTAGGTCATCAGCCCCGAGTACACCAGTGCGCTGGCGCTGGCGATGGGCAGAAATACCGGGTCCCGGAGCAAAAGCAGGTAATTTGCCGCGATGTTTTTCGGGCGCAGGCTCTGGGCCTCCGGGAGCGTTTCGGGAATCCGGTAGCTGACGATCCACAGCACGCCGGCACCGTAGATTGCGAGAAAAACAAAAACAACGGGCCACTCCACGTAGCGCAGGAGGAGCCCGCCCAATCCGGGTGCGACTGCCGGGGCGAGGGCCATGAGCATGGCAATCAGCGACAGCGCACGGGCCGCGCCCCGGGGGCCAAACACGTCGCGGGTAATCGTGCGCGCCAGGGTGGGGCCGACGCAGGCACCGATGCCCTGAACAAAGCGGGCGATGGTGAGCTCCAGCACG
>CAZGGN010000067.1:6688-13294 GCA_964525195.1 uncultured Congregibacter sp. | reverse complement strand
CCCGGGAATGTTGCGCGCCGCCGCCAAGAACCACGCCTGGGTCAGCTGCGTCACGCGCGCCGAAGATTACCCGCGGGTGCTTGAGGCGATGCGCGCCAGTGGCGGCTGTGTCCCCGCGGCAATGCGAAGGGATCTCGCGGTTCGCGCCTTTGAGCACACCGCCAGCTACGACGGCGCGATTGCCAACTATCTGGGCGCGCGCCTGAGCGACGAGCCTCAGACCCATGGCCGCACGCTGAACCTGCAGTTCCATAAGCTCCAGGACCTGCGCTACGGCGAGAACCCGCACCAGGGCGCGGCATTTTATCGCGAGCGCAATCCCCAGGGCGCATCTCTGGCAACCGCCAGACAGCGCCAGGGCAAGGCCCTGTCCTACAACAATATCGCCGATACCGATGCCGCCCTGGACTGTGTAAAGCAGTTTGCGCAGCCCGCCTGCGTTATCGTCAAACACGCCAACCCCTGTGGTGTGGCCACTGCAAGTGACTGTCTGGGAGCTTATGAGCGCGCCTACGCCACGGACCCGGAGTCAGCCTTTGGGGGAATCATCGCCTTCAACCGAGAGCTCGACAAAGCGACCGCGCAAACCATCATCGAGCGACAGTTTGTCGAGGTGATCATCGCCCCCGGTGTGAGCGACGACGCAAGCGCTGCTCTGGCGACAAAGAAGAATGTGCGGGTGCTGATCACCGGCCCCCTGGACGGCGATGTGGGCGGCTTCGATTACAAGCGGGTCGCCGGCGGACTGCTGGTTCAGGATCGGGACAGCGCTCTTATCGGCCCGGATGATCTGAGGGTCGTCAGCCAGCGCGCGCCCTCTGATGCACAGCTCAATGATCTACTGTTTGCCTGGAAAGTCGCCAAATACGTGAAATCCAATGCCATCGTCTATGCAAGTGGCGGGCAAACCATTGGCGTGGGTGCCGGCCAGATGAGCCGGGTCAATTCCGCACGCATCGCGGTCATCAAAGCGGAGCACGCCGGTCTGGAAGTTCGCGGCTCGGTCATGGCATCCGATGCGTTTTTCCCCTTCCGCGATGGGATTGATAACGCCGCCGCCGCGGGCATTAGCGCGGTGATTCAGCCCGGCGGCTCGATGCGCGACGAGGAAGTCATCGCCGCTGCCGATGAGCACGACATGGCGATGGTTTTTACCGGCGTCCGGCACTTCCGCCACTAACGCCCCCGGCAAAAATCAGGAGAGCGGTATTTCAATGAAGCTAATGGTGCTTGGGGGCGGCGGACGCGAGCATGCGCTGGCCTGGAAACTGGCGCAGTCTGCCAGGGTCAGTAAAGTCTTCGTTGCGCCGGGTAACGCGGGCACTGCCCGCGAACCCGGCATCGAGAACATCGACCTGGACCCGATGGATTTTCCGGCACTGGTTGCCTTTGTCAGAGCCCAGGACATCGCCCTGACCGTTGTGGGCCCCGAGGCGCCACTGGTCGCCGGCGTTGTGGATTATTTTGCCGACCAGGGCCTGCGCTGCTTCGGACCCAGCTCCGGCGCTGCGCAACTCGAAGGCTCAAAAGCCTTCAGCAAGGACTTTCTGGCGCGGCACGACATTCCCACCGCCGCTTACGCAAGTTTTACGGACCTTGAGCCGGCATTAAGCTACCTTCGCGAACGGGGCGCGCCGATTGTCGTGAAGGCTGACGGCCTGGCGGCCGGGAAAGGCGTCATTGTTGCAACAACGCTTGAAGAAGCAGAAACCGCCGTGACGGACATGCTCTCGGGCAACGCCTTTGGCCAGGCCGGTTGCCGCGTGGTCATCGAGGAGTTCCTCGACGGAGAAGAAGCCAGCTTTATCGTCATCAGCGACGGTGAAAGCGTAGTGCCGATGGCGACGAGCCAGGATCACAAGCGGATTGGCGAAGGCGACAGCGGACCCAATACCGGCGGCATGGGGGCCTATTCGCCAGCACCGGTCGTCACCGATGCGGTGCATGCGCGGGTGATGGATGAAGTCATCATGCCGACGATTCGCGGCATGGCCGCCGAGGGCAATCGCTACGTTGGTTTTCTCTACGCGGGGCTGATGATCAGTGCCGATGGGGCTCCGCGGGTTATAGAGTTCAACTGCCGCTTTGGCGATCCGGAAACGCAACCCATTATGCTGCGTCTGCAAAGCGAGTTAGAAGGACTGTGCGAGGCGGCCATAGACGGCACGCTGGCCACACAGGAGGCCCGCTGGGACCCACGGCCCTCGATGGGGGTGGTGCTCGCAGCCGGCGGCTATCCCGGCAGCTACGCGAGAGATCTGCCTGTGAGGGGTCTTGATGCCGAGCCGGAAGAAGACTGCAAAGTTTTTCATGCCGGCACTCGCCTTGATCAGGCCAGCGATGCGGTCGTGACCAGCGGCGGACGTGTGCTGTGCGTCACCGCCCTGGGCGACAATATTATCGAAGCGCGTAACCGTTGCTACCGCGGCGTGGAAAAAATCAGCTGGGATGGGATGTACTATCGCAGCGACATTGGCTGGCGCGCTATCGAGCGTTATAGTCAGGGCATGAGCCATGCCGAGCCCGATGCAAACGATTAGCGATCCGTGACCCGACGACTGACATTTATAGACAGGCTGATCTGCGAGGCAGATACCGTGATGCGTACCCTCAGCAGCCGCGGCAACAGCGCGGGCCGGCCGTCGCCTGCGCGAGGTCATAGCGATACGGATCTGGATGAAGCCAGTCGCAAACACGTTGCGGGATTGATGCGGGTCAACCACACCGGCGAAGTCTGCGCCCAGGCCCTCTATCAGGGGCAGGCCCTTACGGCAAAGTTGCCGAATGTTCGCGATGAAATGAAGCACGCTGCCGCAGAAGAAGTCGATCATCTGGTGTGGTGTGAAGAGCGCCTGCGACAACTGGATAGCCAACCAAGTCTGCTCAACCCCGCGTGGTACGGGCTGTCATTTGCCCTGGGCGCAGTCGCCGGTGCGGTCGGTGATGCGGTGAGTCTGGGCTTTGTGGCGGCAACCGAGGAGCGCGTCTGCGCGCACCTCAAGGAGCATCTTCGCGAACTACCCGAAGACGATCGTCGCTCACGGCTGATACTGCAGCAGATGCTGGAGGACGAAGAGCGCCACGGCGAAAACGCCCTGGCCGCCGGCGGCCAGAATTTTCCGCGGCCGGTCAAGAACGTGATGACGGCGCTTTCACAGCTAATGACGCGCAGCAGCTACTACGTCTGAGGTGTTAAAAGATCGCGGCTGCGGCGCGTTCAGGCTTCAGGCTGATTCAATCGCAAAGCTGTGCGTCATTTCAACGCCCGCCGCTGCGAGCATAATCGACGCCGAACAATACTTCTCTGCCGACAGCTCCACCGCCCGCCTGACGTGACTTTCCTTGAGCTCAGCGCCCGTGACCACAAAATGCATATTCAGGCGGGTAAACACGGCCGGTACCGCGTCCGCCCGCTCAGCCTGAATTTCGACGCGACAATCCAGCACGTCCTGGCGTGACTTTTTCAGCATGCTGATCACGTCGTACATCGCGCAGCCGCCGGTGCCGAGCAGCAGCATTTCCATCGGACGCGGCCCGAGATTGCGCCCGCCCAAATCCGGCGGCCCATCCATCACGACCGAGTGACCGGAGCCTGACTCACCGACGAACATTGCCCCATCCATCCACTTAACTGTTGCCTGCACCTGCGCGTCTCCTCTTTAGCGGCGCCAAAATGTAGCACAGACAGCTGCTCACCGACCGCCCAAAGCCGCTTGCCTGTGAAGAAAGTGTAGGTAAACTCTGCGTATTGTTTCGCAACCGGGTATGTCAATGCTACGTCCACAACTGCTAAAGGCGATTCCTAACGTTGAGGATTTCCTGCGTTTCTGCGAAACCCACGAGTACGCCAAGGGCAAGACAATCCTCCGCGAGGGTGAACAGAGCGACAAGCTCTACCTGATTCTCGACGGTTCGGTCAGCGTGATGGTTGAGGACGAGCAGGACGAGGACCACAAAATGGTGGTCAGCTACCTCAATCTCGGCGACTTCTTTGGCGAGATGGGGCTCTTTCTGGGCACTGACGACGAGGGCAGCAGCGCCGAAGTCACGACACGCGAGGCGAGCAAGATTGCCGAAATTTCCTATGAGCGTTTTATGAAGATCAAGGGGCAGTTTCCGGACATTCTATTTGCTATTGCCACGCAAATGGCCACGCGGCTTCGCAAAACCACCTACAAGCTGAAAAACCTTGCTTTTGTGGATGTGTCCGGACGCATCGCACACACGCTGATGGATCTTTCAAAACAGCCGGACGCGATGACCCACCCGGAAGGGATGCAGATCAAGATTACACGGCAGGAGTTGGGCAAGATCGCCGGTTGCTCGCGGGAGATGGCCGGGCGGGTACTCAAATCCCTGGAACAGGAAGGGCTGGTCGGTGTGTCGGGCAAAACCATCGTGGTCTACCAGACGCATTAAGCGTTTCAACCGATCAGGCTTCAGCCAGCAGTAGATTCGTCAGCGAACAGTTCGCGCAGGGCCTGACCTGGGTCGGCGGCACGCATAAACGCCTCGCCGATCAGAAACCCCGAGACACCCGCGCCGCGCATTCTCGCCACGTCTGAGCGACTGTGGATAGCGCTCTCAGTCACCACCAGTTTGTCGTCGGGAATCTGTTCCAGCATCGACAGTGTTGTATCGAGGCTGGTGTGGAAGTTGCGCAGATCGCGGTTGTTAATCCCCAGCAGCGGCGTAGCAAGCTCCAGGGCCATCTCTAACTCCACGGCATCGTGCACTTCTACCAGCACATCGAGACCATAGTGCGTCGCGGTGGCCGCAAGATCGTGCAGCCGGGCTTTATCGAGTGCGGCTACGATCAGTAAAATCGCATCGGCGCCAATGCTGCGGGCCTCGGCGATCTGATAGGGATCAATCGTGAAGTCCTTGCGGAGTACCGGCAGTGCGCAGGCGTCTCGCGCGGCCTGCAGATAGTCCTCGCTACCCTGAAAGAAATCCCGGTCCGTCAGCACCGACAGACAGGTCGCGCCGCCGTGTTCATATTGCCGGGCAATCGCCGCAGGATCGAAATCTTCGCGGATCACACCTTTACTCGGCGAGGCTTTTTTCACTTCTGCAATGACTGCCGCGTCGCCGCTCCTCGCCTGCTCCAGCATGGCACGAGCAAAGCCGCGAAGCGGACTGACATCAGCAAGTCCGGCCTCCAGAGTTGCCAGCGACCTCTGGCTGCGGCGCTCGGCGATCTCCTCGGCCTTGCGTGCGAGGATTTTCTGGAGCACATCGGGTATTGGCGCACTCATGCCTGGGATTCCTGGCGCATCAACTGAGTCATATCAACAAAGGCCCCGAGTTTCTCTCCCGCCTGCCCGGTCGATACCAGGTCTTCTGCCAGCGCAATGCCATCGCCCAGACTGGCGGTGATGCCCGCCACGTAAATTGTCGCGCCGGCATTGATCGTGATGATCTTCCGCGCTTTGTCGACGTCGTTAGCGGGCGCTTCGCCGCGCCCCAGGGCGGCGCGGATCAGTGTCGCTGAGGCCTGAGCAGAATCGACGCTCAGACCGGTCAGATCCTCGACCTCGAGCCCGTAGTCCGCGGGCTCAATCTCATAGCAGTGAACCTCACCGTCGCGCAGCTCCGCAACCCGCGTCGGTGCCGCAACGGAGATCTCATCCAGCCCATCCCGGGAGTGAACGACCATCGCGTGTTCACTGCCCAGCGCCTGAAGCACATGCGCAAGCGGCTCGCAGAGCGCAATACTGTAAACCCCCAGCAGCTGACGTTTGACGCTGGCCGGGTTGGTCAGAGGACCGAGCAGGTTGAACAGGGTGCGCAGGCCGAGCTCGCGGCGCGGCCCAATCGCATAACGCATGGCGCTGTGATGCGCCGGGGCGAACATGAATCCCAGCCCCACCTCCTCAATCGCCCGGGCGACCTGCTGGGGCGTGAGGTCCAGGGGCACACCGAGGGACTCCAGTACATCGGAACTCCCACTGGTACTGGAGACCGAGCGGTTACCATGCTTGGCTACGCGCGCGCCGGCGGCAGCCACCACGAAGCAGGCGGCAGTGGAAACATTGAACAGATTGGCGCCATCGCCGCCGGTGCCGACCAGATCGACCAGGTGCTCCCCGCTTACCGCTACCGGTGTCGCCAGATCGCGCATGACCCCCGCGGCGCCGGCAATCTCGTCAATCGTTTCGCCTTTGATACGCAAACCCAGTAACAACGCGCCGATCTGTGCGTCAGTGGCATCGCCGGACATGATCTGGCGCATGACCTGGGTCATCTCGTCGCGGCTTAAATCCTGCTGTTCGACCACCTGCGCCAGCGCCTGCTGAATATTCATATATCGCTTCCTAAGCCTGTGCAATACGTTGCTGAAGAAAATTCGCGAGCAACGCGTGTCCGTGCTCACTCAGCACGGACTCCGGGTGAAACTGCACACCCTCAGCGCCGGTTTCCCGGTGGCGCAGGCCCATAAGCTCGTCAATCTCACCGCTCTCATCCACAGTCCATGCGGTGACTTCGAATGTGTCCGGCAGGCTCTCCCGGGCGACCACCAGCGAGTGATAACGGGTCGCTGTGAACGGCGAGGGCAATCCGGCAAAGACGCCACTGCCCGTATGATGAATCGCCGAGGTTTTG
>CAZGGN010000067.1:0-6587 GCA_964525195.1 uncultured Congregibacter sp. | reverse complement strand
TCGTTGCGAAACACACGCACGTCCGCCCCGAGCTCTGCGAGATACTGCACGACGTTGTAGGTAAAGGAGTCGTAGTTGTCGATCATCAGGAGCATGTGGCGTCCCCCCCGGCATCGACCATCGCCGCGGCACGCAGGATCGCCCGGGCCTTGTTCAAAGTCTCCTGCCATTCAAGGCTGGGCACCGAATCAGCCACCACCCCCGCGCCGACCTGAATGTGCAACTCGCCATCCTTGAGCACGGCGGTGCGAATCGCGATGGCCGTGTCCATGTCGCCGGCCCAGGACAGATAGCCCACGGCACCGCCGTAGATACCCCGCTTGACTGGCTCCAGCTCATCGATAATTTCCATGGCGCGGATCTTCGGGGCGCCGCTGAGAGTTCCGGCCGGCAGCGCGGCGCGCAACGCGTCCATAGCGGAGCAGTTCTCCTGCAACTCGCCCTCGACATTCGACACGATGTGCATCACATGGGAATAGCGCTCAATCACCATATTCTCCGTCAGTCTGACCGTCCCTGTGCGCGCGATTCTTCCGACGTCATTGCGTCCCAGGTCAATCAGCATAAGGTGTTCCGCCACTTCCTTCGGGTCAGCGAGCAAATCGGCTTCCAGAGCCAGGTCCTCTGCCTCGGTCTTACCGCGATGACGGGTGCCGGCAATCGGTCTCACGGTGACCTTGCCCTGCTCGGCGCGCACGAGGATCTCCGGCGATGAGCCCACGACCTGAAAATCCCCCAGATCCAGGAAATACAGATAGGGTGAGGGATTGAGGTTGCGCAGGGCACGGTAGAGATTCAGCGGCGGCGCCGAAAACGGCACACTCATGCGCTGGGACGGCACCACCTGCATCACGTCCCCCGCGAGCACGTAATCCTTTACCCGCTCAACGGCGGCCTCATATTCGCTGCGCGAGAGGCTGCTGCGCGCCTGTGACTCCAGAGCACTGCCGTCAGCGCCGGCCAGCGACACGCTCGGCAGCGGCAGGAGTGGCGCATCGAGCGCGGCGACCAGTTCGTCCAGGCGCGCATTCGCCCGGGCAAATGCATTGTCTTTCGCCGGGTCGGCATTCACCACAACCCGCAGCGTGCCGGCGAGGTTATCAAATACCAGCACCTCCTCGGAGAGCATGAGAAGGATATCCGGCGTATGCAGTTTGTCCTCAGGGCAGCTATCCGCCAGACGGGGCTCCACATAGCGGACCGTGTCGTAGGCGAAATAGCCGACAAGCCCGCCGTGAAATACCGGCAGCGCGTCCTGCTCGGGGCTGTGAAAACGCTGTTGATAGGCCTCGACAAACGCCAGCGGGTCTTCCACCGTGTCCTGGGCTACGCAGTCACCAGCGACCCAGGTCTCCACGCGGTGTCCGTAGACCCGGATCAGCTCCCGGCAGGGCAAGCCAATAATGGAATAGCGCCCCCACTTCTCGCCGCCTTCAACGGACTCGAAGAGGTAGGAGTAGGGGCCTCCGGCGAGTTTTCGGTAGGTTGAAAGCGGCGTGTCAAAGTCCGCGAGCACCTCCCGGTGCACGGGAATACGGTTATAGCCCTGGGCTGCCAGTGCGGCAAATTCATCTGCGGTCATGGGGTGAATCCTGGAGAATCGATAGACGGGTAGGGAGAGAGACAGGGTCCAAAAGCTCAAAAAAGCCCGGAATTCACCCTCGCCAGCGCGTGATCGCCCGCATTGTGCCCCGCCCGCCGCCGGCGAGTACCGGGGGGCGGTACGCGGATTGAAATACTCCAGTCATCATGTGCACATTGTAGCCCCGGGAAGGCCCCTGGCAAAGCTGCTCACCAAGACCAGAAAAACGTCTCATTCAGTATCGGTTCGCGACGCTCGCTAGTGGTCAGACGCCGGCCTGCTGAAGCGCAGCACGCATCTGGCCTATCACCGCTGCGTAGTCCGATTTGCCAAAAATCGCAGACCCGGCGACAAACGTGTCCGCTCCCGCGGAGGCAATTTCGGCGATGTTGTCCGGCGAAACGCCGCCATCGACCTCGAGACGGATATCCATACCCGAGGCGTCGATCAGGGCGCGCGCCTCACGCAACTTGGTGAGCGTAGAGGGAATAAAAGACTGACCGCCAAAGCCCGGGTTTACGGACATCAGCAGAACCATATCGATTTTGTCCATCACGTAGGTGAGGGCATCCAGGCCCACGTGAGGATTAAATACCAGGCCCGCCTTGCAGCCCGCATCGCGAATCATCTGCAGGGAGCGGTCCACATGTGTGCTCCCGTCCGGGTGAAAGGTGATGTAGCTGGCACCGGCTTCGGCGAAGTCGCCAATCAGCCGGTCCACCGGTGAAACCATCAGGTGCACGTCGATGGGCGCCGTGACGCCGTGCTTGCGCAGCGCCTTGCAGACCATCGGCCCTATTGTCAGGTTGGGGACGTAGTGATTGTCCATCACATCAAAATGAATGATATCGGCGCCGGCCGCCAGCACGCTGTCAACCTCCTCACCAAGACGCGCAAAGTCCGCAGACAGAATGGACGGAGCAATCAGATAGTCTTTCATAGCGTGTTCCTGAGGCTGTTTCTGGTCATGCGCAGCTTAACTGGCGTTGAGCCGGGCGAGGCGCTCGGGGGTACCCACATCGGTCCAGAGACCGTGATACGACTCCCCGAACAGTCGTTGCTCTGCGATTGCTCGCTTCAGCAGCGGCAGGAGTGGTCGCTTACCGGGCTCGTAACCCCTGAAGAAACCCGGATGATACAGGCCTATCCCGGAGTAAGTGAGTGTTTCGCCCGCGGCGGCGCTCAGCCGCCCATCGTGCAGGGAAAAGTCCCCGCGGAGGTTATGTGGCGGATTTTCAACCAGCACCAGATGCGCGCAGTTGCTCCCCAGAGACCGTGATGCAAGTCGGGCAAAGGGATAATCGGTACGGATATCAGCATTGACCAGTAGAAACGGATCCGCACCGAGGAGCGGAAGCGCCTGAATAATTCCACCGGCAGTTTCCAGCGGTTCTTCCTCGCGACTGTACTGGATGCTCACACCCCAGCGCTGCCCATCGGCGCAATAGTCGATGATCTGCTGTCCCAGCCAGGACACATTGATCACGAACTCCCTGCATCCTGCCGCCAGCAACGCGCAGATGTGGTGCTCAATCAACGGTCTGCCGGCGACTTCGAGCAATGGCTTGGGACGGGACAGCGTGAGCGGACGCATACGCTCGCCCTTTCCCGCCGCGAGGAGCATGACTTTCATAGGATGCTTTTCACACTCATGCCCGGGTGAACCACTCCTGCGCCTGCATCAAAGGCACGACGCTTGCCTCAAACCAGCGGGAAAAGTCCGCGAGAGCGGGCTCCTGCGGATAGTTCGCCAGCGCGCTCCTCACATAGCCCGCCACTCTGGGAAGATCAGCGAGGTACCCGGGCTTGGCGTCACGCAGATACAGCCGGGCAAATATACCCAGCACCTTGATGTGCCGCTGCAGCCCCATGAAGTCAAAATCCTTGAGGAAGGCTTCTGCGGTCGGCATGGCGACTCCGCGCTCTACAAGTCCTCGGTAGTGGCCCAGTGCCCAGTCGCGTACCTGTTGATCGGGCCAGCGCAGGTAGCAGTCCTTGAGCAAGGATACGGGGTCATAACTTATCGGGCCGAGCACCGCATCCTGAAAATCGATCGTCGCCAGAATCCCCTCATCCAGCACCATCAGATTACGGGCATGAAAATCGCGGTGAACAACGACCTGGGGCTGCGCCAGCGCACGATCGCAGAGTGTTTGCTCCAGCACCGAAAATACGGCCTCTCCGACACGGTCCGGCTCCAGGCCCAGAAGCTTCTCGCAGAACCACTCGGGAAACAGGCGCATTTCCCGGGCCAGATGGGCGCGGTCATAGGACAGCAAGGAAAAGTCATCAGGCCGGGCCAGAGCCAGAGCCTGCAGCATCTCCAGCGCCTGCGGGTAAAACGCCCCGGCAGTCTGATCGTTCAGGAGAGGCAGGAGAAGCTGGTCACCCATATCCTCAAGGGCCAGAAAGCCTCCTTCGAGATCAGCCTGAAGCACCTGGGGGACCCGCAATCCGGCTGCAGCCATCGCCTTTGCGATGGTCACAAACTCGGCATTTTTTTCCGTTTCTGGCGGGGCGTCGCAGAGTATCAATGAGCCGGTCGCGGTTTTTACCCGGTAGTAGCGACGAAAACTCGCGTCGCCGGCCACGGCGCGCAAATCCGGCGCAGCCTCGCCCGACCAGGATGCGTACCAGGCCGCAAGATGCGCTGCCCGCTCCGCAGCTCTGTCTATTTTTCTTTCTGTTTCAGTCACGCAATTCCACAACCGTCCAATCCCGCCCAGCCACTGCGGCGCCAACTTTCCGTCAGGGTCTGACGCGGGGCGGGTGATGCTTTATTATGCGTCGTTTGCCGCACCCCAGCCGCCGTAGATGCCAGCACTGCCCAGCCACATTACTACACTCGAAAAGCGCCAAACCGGCCGCGGATGGTACGCGATGCTGCTGCTGTTGTGCAGCGGTCTGGCACTTGCGCAGGATACGGCTACCACGCTGAACGAAGAACCCATCGCACCCAACCCCGGCGCCGAACTTGACTGGCGCCTGTTGAAAGATGTTCCCGAGGCGCTGCGAACGATGCGCTGCCGTCTGTGTGGCGGGCGCTATATCGATCCACTGGCCAAAAGTGGCGCGGGGATGAACCCGGACACCTCCCCGATCGAGGCACGGGCGCGAAGTTCGGAACTGGAAGGCACCAACGTGCGCCTGTCCGGCGGTGTGGAAGTCATCCAGGGCTACCGGGAGTTTTCCAGCGATGAGGCCAACATTGATCGCGAATCCCGGTCGGGCACCCTCGAGGGTAATATCGAACTGCGCGAGCCGGGCATCCTGATCCGCGGCGAGCGCGGCGAGTTTTATTCTCGAAGCGGCGAAGCGCAGATGGAAAACAGTCGTTTTGTGCTTCACGAACAACACCTGCGGGGCAGCGCGAGCCTCTTGTCTCGTGACGCGAACGAACTTATCCGTATCGAAGAGGGGGAAATGTCCTTTTGTGCTCCCGGCGACGACGACTGGGTATTGCAGACCGGACAGCTTGAGCTCGATCTTGAGCGGGGTGTCGGCACCGCCCGGGATGCGACCCTGCGTGCCGGAGGCTATCCGGTGTTCTATACCCCGTGGATCAGCTTTCCCCTTGATGATCGTCGCCGCACCGGCCTGCTGTTCCCCGCGGTGGGGCAGGATAGCCGCGGCGGCCTGGATATTGATATCCCCCTGTATCTCAATCTTGCCGAGAACTATGACCTGCTGTATTCGCCGCGCTATATCGCGCAACGCGGGATCAATCACGAATTCCAGGGCCGCTATCTGGACCCCTACAACGGGAACTGGAAGATCGGCGGCAGCTATATCGGCGATGACAAGCAATATGCCGACGACTTTCCGGACGAGCCGGACGCCACTCGCTGGCTGGCCAATGTGCAGCACCGAGGGCTCTATAAGGGTCGCTGGCGCTCGCTCATCGACTACAGTCGCGTGTCCGATGTGGATCTGATTCGCGACCTTGAGAGCTCACGGCTGGACGCACGACGCGATGTCAATCTCCTGCAGCTCGGACAGGTCGACTACCTGGGAGACCGCTGGCTGGTGAACTTTCAGGCTCAGCAGTTTCAGCCCCTGGCCGAAGATATTCGCAGTGATTACAAGAAGTTGCCACAGATTACGGCGCAATATCGCGGTGACGGCACGCCCTTTACGCTCAATCCCATAGGCCTGGTGCAGTATTCCAACTTCGACACGGACGAGCCCCTGGTCGCTACCGGCCAGCGAGTCTATGGGGAGGCCGGCGTAAGCTATCCGATGAGTTGGCAGTTTGGCTTTCTGCGCCCGACGGCAAAATATCGGGTGCTTGAGTACCAGCTGGATCGGCAGCTCACAGACCTCGATGAGAATCCCGGCGCGCGCTCAGGGCTTGCGAGTATCGACGGGGGCCTGTTCTTCGAGCGCCAGGGCAAACTCGCCGACCGGAATATTGTCCAGACCCTTGAACCGCGGATTTTCTACCTCTATAGCCAGTACGATCAGCAGACCGATCAGCCGGACTTTGACAGTGCAGAGCTGACCTTTAACTACAATCAGCTCTTTCGGGACACAAGGTTTTCCGGGCGCGACCGCCTCGACGATGCCAACCAGATGGCGATCGGCCTGACCACGCGCTTCCTCGATGAAAGCAGCGGCGAAGAGTTGTTTAATGCAAGCGTCGGACAGATTACCTATTTCACCAACCGCCGTGTGCGCCTGCGGGCCTCGGATCCGGAGCTGGATCGCTCAAGCTCGGAATTGGCAGGGGAGTTCAATTTTTACCCGAATGAGCGCCTGTCGATGCGCAGCAACCTGCAGTACGACCCGTCGACCAAAAAAATGAACTCCGGCAACTTGATTGCCAGCTACACCCGCCACGACGAGAGTGTGTTCAACGCCGGCTATACCTATCGACGCCCCGTTGCCCTGGTGGGGAACCAACCGGTAACCGATCAGGTCCATCTATCAACGTACTATCCGATTAACACGAACTGGCGCTTTTTCATGGCCTGGAACTACAGCCTCGAGGCCAACCGCAGCGTGG
>CAZGGN010000066.1:12842-13303 GCA_964525195.1 uncultured Congregibacter sp. | reverse complement strand
AGGAGCATTCGCTGCAAGCCCGTGTAGCCGCGGACCCGCGGACGGCCGTCTCCATGGCCGCCATGGAAGCCAATCAGGCCGCGAAGCTCGAGCTGCAATCTCTCGAAGCGACGATCAACGAGGCCCTGGGCCGGATTATCACTGCCCGGCGGGATCTGAACACGGTCCTGACGCTGATAAGCCAGTCTGGCGATCCGGCACAATACTCAGAGCTGAAGACCCTGTCCGACGCCAGTCTCAAAACCCTGGACGAACTGGAGGGTACCCTGCGCCTGCCGAAGGGAACCAAAGGCAGACCCTACGATGACGACCGGGCGATAAATAGGTTGCGCAGGGCCAGATCATTTCTGTCATCCACCTATGACGCACCGAGTCCCAATGCCACGGCCTTTGCCGAACTGGCCGCAACACGCATCGAGGAAGCTGTCACCGCGGTGAACAACTACCTTACCGGCGAATTT
>CAZGGN010000066.1:650-12822 GCA_964525195.1 uncultured Congregibacter sp. | reverse complement strand
ACAGACGGCTTTCGCCGACAGTGGCCTGGGCTTGCTTTCGCAGGGGCCCGTGCCGCTCGACGCCACACGCTAAAGTGACTGGGACATGGCAGACTCGATGGGCAGCATTCTGCACGCAAAGATTCCTCTGGCCTAACGCCCCTGATGGCCTCCCTTCTCCAGGGGGGCCTGCGGGCGCCCCGCTTTCTCCCGGCACCAGCGCCTGCAACTGTCCCCCGCCCCCTTTGTCCCCGCCCGCCAGGCACTACCCGATTTATCCTCTAACGTTGGCTGCAATGTTCTGGTAGTTTTCACTCAGATACTGGGGAGGACATGACATGGAACTGATGGAAGTTTCTGTAAACCGCGAAATGGATAGAGAAGACGTCGCTCAACTATTGCGTGAGATCGCTGACTCGCTCGCACGGCACAATGGGGTGGACTTCGTCCAGAACGGAGTCAAGGTGAACATCAAAGTTCCCGATCGGGTATCGGTCGAATTTGAAGTCGACATTGAAGATGATGAATCCAGCATTGAGATAGAAATCAGCTGGTAATCAATGTTCCTGCACAAGCCATTTGTCTGTCGCCGTCGGAAATTTCCGACGGGTGATCAGCTTCACACGGGTTCCTTTCGAGACGCATCGCATGACCGATTCTTCTGAGGTCGCGCTTCGCCGACGCAGCTTCCTCTCCTGGTGCAGCGCCGCCGGCGTGTCCTCAACGCTGTTTCCCGGGGTGCTCTGGGCGCAGTCAGCCGAGGGCAGCAAGCCTGTGACCACGGGGATGATTGCTCAGGCGGCCCGCCTGGCAGGGCTGGAGTTCTCCGCCGAAGAGTGCCAGCAAATGCTGGAGGGCGTGCGTGCCAATCTCACGCTCATCGAAGCGCAGCATGGTATGTCGATTGATCAGAGCACTCCGCCGCCGCTCTACTTTAATCCCGCGGTGCCGGGCCAGTCCTTCGATCAGCTTCAGGCGTCCTTCGTGCCCGGGCAGCGCCGGGAGCTTCGCCGACCACAGCGACTCGAGGACGTCGCCTTCTGGCCAGTCACTGACCTTGCCGCACTGATCGAGAGCCGTCAGATTTCATCGCTGGAACTTACCCGCATGTACCTCGATCGCCTGCGACGCTTTGACAATCAGCTCAATACGGTTGTGACGCTTACAGAGGCCCGGGCACTGCAGCAGGCCGAGTTCATGGACGCGGAGCTTGCGGCCGGGCGTTACCGTGGGCTGTTGCACGGGATTCCCTGGGGCGCGAAGGATCTGATCGCCGTCGAGGGCTATCGAACCACCTGGGGGTTCAAGACCTACCAAGATCAGGTGATTGATATGGATGCGACCGTCGTCAAGCGCCTGGATGAGGCGGGCGCGATCCTGATCGCCAAGCTTTCTACCGGCGAAATCGCCCGCGGTGACTACTGGCTGGGCAGGCAAACGCGCAATCCCTGGAAGACCGATGAAGGGGCCGACGGCTCCTCGGCCGGCCCTGCCTCCGCGACCGCCGCAGGGCTAGTGGGCTTCTCTGTGGGTACGGACACGCTGGGTTCAATCGTCGGACCCGCGCGTACCTGCGGAATCAACGGTCTGCGCCCGACCTTCGGTCGGGTCAGTCGCCATGGTGTCATGCCCGTGTGCTGGAGCCTCGATAAAGTCGGACCTATTTGTCGCTCCGCCGAAGACTGCGCGATCGTTTTCGCGGCGATCCAGGGACCCGATGGACAGGATCTCGCCGTGGCAGACAAGGCCTTCAACTGGGATGGCAATCGCAGACTCGACGGACTGCGCGTCGCCTATCTTGCCTCCGCCTTCGAGCGCGAAACGGGCAACAGGTCGCAGCAGGACTCCCTGGCCAACGATCGCGAGTTACTCAGGACCCTGGGCGCCATGGGCGTCACACTCATTCCGGTCGAACTGCCACCACATGCCGATCTGGATCCGCTGCAGATGCTCCTGGTTGATGAGTCCGCCGCCTTCGCGGAATTGATGGAGAGCGGTGACCTTCGCTACTTCCGTCAGGACATCGATGAGCCAGAGGACATGCTCATGCGCATCGCGCGCCTCTACCCGGCGGTTGAATATGTGCAGATGAACCGCCTGCGCATGCTGCTTATGCAGGGCATGGCAAATCTCTTTGAGAATATCGACGTGCTCGTCGCCCCCTACTCGGGCAGTCCTCAGCAGGGAGCGACCAGTCTCACGGGCCATCCGTCGGTCGCCGTTCCCAACGGCTTTGACAACGCGGGCAGACCCACGGCGATTCAGTTCATCGGCCAGCTCTATGGCGAAGCCGAGGCGCTGACTCTGGCGCGGCACTATCAGGCTTACACCGACTGGCAGGATCGGCGTCCGCCATCGTTTTTGTAGATCCATGCTGCAGTGGAACACCGTAAACTACCGTCACTTTCTTACCAACCCAGCCGGAGCGCTTGCATGTCGCTAGATCATCTTTCGCAAGGGATCGGGAGTCTTTGCGCCGCAGGACTTCTGACACTCTCGTTTTGCGCCATGTCGATGGCATCAGATCATGACACCCATGATCCCGACGCCCCCTGGGATTGGTCTGAGGACTATGTGCTGGATGCGGTGAACCAGGTTCGTGCCGGCAGGGATCTGACCCCTGAACGTTGGCCGAACAATGCAAGGGTCGCCGTTTTGCTCTCGTACGATGTCGATAACGAAACCGTGATGGGCCTGCGAACCGGTGAGGTGAGTATCGGGCCTTTGTCACAGGGCCAGTACGGCCACCGGGTCGCGCTGCCCCGGGTAGTGAAACTCATGAACGAAGAGAAAATTCCCGCCACCTTTTTCTTCCCGGCCTGGAGCCTGAAAATTGCCCCCGAGCAGGCGACACTGATTAACGCTTCAGGCCTGCATGAAATCGCAGTTCACGGATGGATTCACGAACGCAACACCGCCCTTGATGCTGCCACCGAGGAGCGCCTGCTCCAACAAGCCACGGACGAAATCGAAGCCATCGCAGGCAAAAGGCCCGTGGGTTATCGGGCACCGTCCTGGAACTTCAGCCCGGACACCCTGCGCATCGTGCGCAAAATGGGCTTTTTATACGAAAGCTCGCTGATGGCAGACGATCGACCCTATGAACTGGTACAGGAGGGAGAAGCAACGGGCCTTGTCGAGCTACCGGTAGATTGGATACTGGACGATGCGCCCCTGTTCAATCCTCTTGGCAATCGCTACATGAATCCCCGGGATGTGATGCGGGTATGGATTGACGAATTTGATAAGGCCTGGGAAGAAGGCACGATGTTTCTACTGACGCTGCACCCTCATGTGAGCGGACATCGATCTCGCCTCGTCGCCCTGGAGGGACTGATAAAGCATATCAAGGCCAAGGGCGACGTTTGGTTTGGCACGCATGAGGAAGCAGCGCGGTACGTCAGAAAGCAGGCCGCTATGGAGTGACCTGCGGAGGGCCTGGAAGCCACAGGGTTCTTGAAAAAAGCCCCTATCAGCGCGTCATCGCCGCATGGGCGATGGTCGTCTGATGATCGAGGTATTCATCGTAGGTTCCCTGAAAATCCACCAGCTCGCGCCCCCTGATATCAAGGATGCGGGTCGCCAGAGAGGATACAAACTCCCGGTCGTGACTGACGAAAATCAGGGTGCCGTCGTAGTGCTCGAGCGCAAGGTTCAGGGACTCGATCGACTCCATATCCAGGTGATTGGTCGGCTCATCCAGTATCAGGACATTCGTGTCCATCATCATCAGCTTGCCAAAAAGCAGGCGGTTCTTTTCACCACCGGAGCAGACCCGCACCTGCTTTTTGAAATCATCGGATGAAAAGAGCAGGCGCCCGAGGGTGGCGCGAACGATCTGGTCGTCGTGGCTGGGCTTGCGCCACTGGCTCATCCAGTCAAAGAGATTCAGACTGTTGTCAAAGTCCTTGGTGGGATCCTGGGGGCAGTAACCCAGGGTGGCGCTTTCTGCCCATTTGACACGGCCCGCATTCGGCGTGATCTGATCGAGGAGGCAGCGGAGCAGGGTCGTTTTGCCCGCGCCATTCTCACCGATGACCGCAAGGCGCGCGCCGGCTTCCAGGATCAGGCTGCCATTGTTAAACAGCGGGCCCTCGTCAAATCCGTGTCCCAGATCCTCCAGCACCAGAGCCTGGCGGTGCAGCTTCTTTTCCTGCTTGAAGCGTATGTAGGGACTGACGCGACTGGAGGGCTTGATGTCCTCCAGCTTGATCTTCTCGATTCGCCTGGCGCGGGAAGTCGCCTGCTTGGCTTTGGAGGCATTCGCCGAGAAGCGCGAAACAAACTGCTGCAGGTCCGCGATCTCGGCGCTTTTCTTGGCGTTCTGGGACTGCTGGCGTTCCCGAACTGCCGTAGAAGCGGTCATAAAGTCGTCGTAGTTACCGGGATAAATACGTAGTTCGCCGTAGTCGATATCCGCCATGTGCGTGCACACGGCGTTCAAAAAATGGCGGTCGTGGGAGATGATAATCATCGTGCACTTACGCTGGTTGAGCACATCTTCGAGCCAGCGGATCGTGTCGATGTCGAGGTTGTTCGTAGGCTCATCCAGCAGCAGAATATCCGGATCCGAAAACAGGGCCTGGGCCAGCAGTACCCGAAGCTTCCATCCCGGCGCGACCTCGCTCATGGGCCCTTCATGGAGTTCCTGGGCAATGCCCGCGCCGATGAGGATTTCGCCGGCGCGACTTTCCGCGGAGTAGCCGTCCATCTCCGCAAACTGGACTTCAAGGTCCGCGACTTTCATGCCGTCCTCTTCGGACATCTCCGGGTCCGAGTAGATACGATCGCGTTCCTGCTTGACGGCCCACAATTCCTGGTGGCCCATCATCACCGTATCCAGAACTGAATACTCTTCGTAGGCAAACTGGTCCTGACTCAGCTTTCCCACCCGTTCGTTCGGCGAAATCGACACATTCCCGGCTGTCGGCACAAGACTGCCATCCAGGATTTTCATGAAGGTTGATTTACCACAGCCGTTGGCTCCAATGAGCCCGTAGCGATTTCCGTCACTGAACTTGACAGAGATATCTTCAAATAGTGGCTTGGCACCAAACTGCATGGTGATGTTGGCGGTAGAGATCACGGCGGGTCCTGGCAGGAAGAGCACAGCGAGCGCCGTGCGGTTCATTGGCTGAGAGTAACAAGGGTGCGCACCCTAATAGACTTGCCTCCTCAGGTCGAGCGCGCCGGACGGGAATAATTCCCCCCGACTGACCAGAACCACTCCGGCGGACAGTGATGTAGGGCAGCCAATGCACTAGGATAGCCAGGAGTAGGATTTTTACAGGCAGCGGTATGCAGCGCGAGATCGGCCAAACCCACAGCTTGACGGTTCTTGAGGTCGGCGCGCACAGCGCCATCCTCGATGGAGGCTCCTGGGGGCGTCTTCTCCTCGATCTCAAGCAGTGCGAGAGAGCATTATCGCCGGGCGACGAGCTCGAGGTATTCATCTATCGGAACAGCGAGGGCGAGCCCATAGCCACAACCCTCCGCCCCTTTGCAGAGCTGGGTCAGGTTGCCTGGCTCAAGGTGGTTGAGATCAACCAGTTCGGCGCTTTTGTCGACTGGGGCCTGGAGAAAGACCTTTTCATCCCTTTTGCCGAGCAGCAACAGCCGCTGACACAGGGCGCACACACGCTGGTGCGGGTGTATCTGGACAATCAGGGACGACTGGCCGGCTCAACACGGATTGACCACTGGATCGCGGAGAGTTCCCCGAATCTCAAGGCGGGACAGAAAGTCCGTCTGATCATCGCTGATCGAACGGAGCTTGGCTTTAAGGCGATTATCAATCACGAGTGCTGGGGTTTGCTGTACAACGCAGACCTGTACCGGAGAATTCGCAAAGGTCAGGTCATGGATGGCTACGTCCAGCGAATCCGCGACGACGGAAAAATCGATCTCACGCTCAACCAGCCCGGATTCAGCAGGGGGAAAATGGACGAGATCTCGGACAAGATCCTTGCAGCGTTAGAGGAAAACGACGGCTTCCTCGCCCTCACCGACAAAAGCCCGCCGCCGGAAATTTATGCCCGCTTTGCGGTGAGCAAAAAGGTATTCAAGCAGGCTATTGGTGCGCTGTATAAACAGCGGCTTATTGCCCTGGAAAGTGCCGGCATTCGCCTGCTCTGATCTACGGCACGCTGTCGTATCTTTTACCGCTGACTTTGTTATAATCTGCGTCTTCCCGGCGCACTTCGGTCTGCGTCGCAGCTAAGCCGCTCAACCCGAGTCGGCTAGTACCCTAAGAAATCCCAGTCTGGATCGAGCCACTACGCAGGTAGACCCTACAGGAGTAGGCAATACCGATGCGAATGTTGGTCAGGCGTTCTGCTAGACAACCAATCAGGAATACCACCACGTGTTTTTTAAAGATCTTGGCCTCTCGGCCGAATTACTGCGCGCAGTCGAAAAACAAGGCTACAGCGAAGCAACACCCATACAACAACAAGCCATACCGTTAGTACTACAGGGCAAAGATGTGCTCGCCGGAGCGCAAACGGGCACCGGCAAAACCGCAGGCTTTACCCTGCCGCTACTGCAGCGCCTGCAGGACAAGTACCCCGCAGGCCAGAAGAGCTATCCCAAAGTGCTGGTACTGACCCCCACCCGGGAACTGGCCGCACAGGTGCACGAAAGCGTTCAGGACTACGGCGCTTATCTTTCCTTTCGATCCGCGGTCGTCTTTGGTGGCGTCAGCATCAATCCGCAAAAGCAAAAGCTGATCAAGGGTGTAGATATTGTCGTGGCCACCCCCGGGCGCCTTCTTGATCACGTGCAGCAGCGCAGCATCGATCTGTCGAAGATTGAAATTCTGGTTCTGGATGAAGCCGACCGCATGCTGGACATGGGCTTTATTCACGATATTCGACGGGTATTGAAGGTCATCCCAAAGCAACGGCAGACCCTGTTGTTCTCGGCGACTTTCTCAAGAGAGATCAAAACCCTCGCCGCCGAGTTTCTGAACAACCCCGTAGAAATACAGGTTACGCCTCAGAACACCGCGACCGAACTGGTCAGCCAGATCGTTTATCCGGTGGATAAAAAACGCAAACGCGAACTGCTGTCTGAAAAGATAGCCAAAGAGAACTGGCAGCAGGTATTGGTGTTCACCCGCACAAAGCATGTGGCGAACAAGCTGGCAGAACAGTTGAATACCGATGGCATCACCGCAGCCGCAATCCACGGCAACAAGTCACAGGGCGCACGCACGCGGGCTCTGTCTGAATTTAAGGCCGGCAAGGTCCGGGTTCTCGTCGCCACGGATATTGCGGCGCGTGGTATCGACATCGACAAGCTACCGCATGTAGTGAACTTTGAGCTGCCGAATGTGGCGGAAGATTACATTCACCGCATTGGACGCACGGCCCGAGCCGGTCAACAGGGCCACGCGATCTCGCTGGTGTGCGTTGACGAGCTGAAGCTGTTGCGCGATATCGAAAAGCTGCTGGGCAAGGATATCGAGAAGGTCTACCTTCCGGGCTACGAGATCGATCCGAGTATCAAGGCGGAACCGATTCAAAACGGGCGCGGTAATGGCGGCGGCCGCGGAAGATCACAGGGTAGCGGGCGACCGGGCGGAAGTGGCCGGCCGGGCGGTGGCAGGTCAGGCAGCGGAAGCGGCCACCGCGCCGCCGGTGCGGGCGCAGGCAACGCGAGGGCGCGTTCCAGCAGCGGGAACCGCCGCGCAGGCTAGAACACAGCGCGCAAAATACGCACAGACCGTAGCCGCAGCCTGGCAATGGAAAGATCCAAAAGGTTCCGCGCCAAAAGGAACCGAGTCAGGACACGGGAGCAACAGGGCTGATAAGATCCGCAGAGCCGAGGCGCCGGCTCTGCGGGCCGCCCTAAACTCTGGAGGTTCTATGCAGTTCACTTCCCCATCATTGTCTGGCGCTGTGCCGGTAAACACACTCAACAGCGCAGGCTTTAGGGATCAGGACTTTGTTCGCGTACCGGTGGATATTGATGGTGAGATTGCCAACGGCTTGATCGCGCGCTTTGCAACGCAGGGAATACCCACCTATAAATCGGCTAGCCTCGCGCTGGCATCTCCCGACAACAGCCGTGCGCATGGGATCAGTGAGCGTATTCCCCTCGCCTCCTTTCACCGGGAAACGGACTATGGGGATTACGTCATTCGCCCTGTAGGCGGGGAGACACGCCAATGACCAGTTCAACTCGACGACGCTTCCTTCAGCGCGCGGCTCTGGGAGCCGCCGCGACACCGTTGCTTGCGTCCGCGCTGCACTCGTCCTTTGCGGATGCGGCGACCATGCCCGGCGTACCTTTAATTGGTGACGCCTCTCCCCTGGATGCACTCTCGTCCATGACAAAAAACGCGGTGCGAATCACAGACACAGAGCGGCAGCAACGGCGCGACAAGCTAAGTGCCCTCCTCGCCGAGCGCGGCGTGTTTGCGGCCCTGATTGAGCCAGGCTCGAGCCTGGACTATTTCACCGGGGTGCAGTGGTGGCTCAGCGAGCGCATTACCGCAGGCCTGATTACCGCAAAGGGCGACACACTGTTTATTACGCCGGGTTTTGAGGAGTCGCGGCTACGCGAAATGGTCGGCTCAAAGGCACAGATCATTACCTGGGAAGAGGACGAAGACCCCTTTGCATTACTGGCAGACTGGCTTAGATCAACAAGCCCGGGAGCCGGGACACTCGCCTTGGATGAAGCAGTGCGTTACTTCATTGCGCACCGCCTCAGCGAAGCGGCCCCTGGCTGGCAGTTGACGTCCGCCGTCCATGAGGTGAACGCATGCCGCATGATCAAGTCGCCGGCGGAACTGGCTCTGATGAAGCTTGCGAGCGACGTGACCATAGCCGCCTACAAGGCTGTTCACCCTCTGCTTGAACCCGGCATGTCGGGGCCGGACGTCACTGCGCTCATGCAAAGGGCGCAAGCACGTCTTGGCGGCGAAACCCCCGCCGGAGGAACGCAACTTGGTAAAGGCAGCGCTCTGCCCCACGGCTCACGCGAACCGGAATATGTCAGTGAAGGACAGGTAGTCCTCATGGACTTTGGTTGCGCCGTCGGTGGCTATCGCTCCGATATTTCCCGTACCTTTGTGTATGGCGAGGCGAGTTCAGCTCAAAAACGTCTCTGGGATCTGGTACATCGTGGTCAGGCGCTGGCCTTTGAAAACGCGAAACCCGGCACTCCGGCGGGCGAGGTCGACAAAGTCGTGCGCAGATTTTACGCGCAGGAGGGTTTCGGGCCGGGTTATCAGCTACCGGGCCTGTCGCATCGACTGGGGCATGGCATCGGCCTTGATGTTCACGAGCCCATCAATTTTGTGGGCAACGAAACCACCCCGCTACAACCGGGCATGTGCCTGTCCAACGAGCCAGGGCTGTATATACCGGGCAAGTACGGCGTGCGGCTTGAGGACTGCCTGTTCATAAGCGAGTCGGGACCACGCTGGTTTTCAACGCCCTCGCCTTCGCTCTCCAATCCAATGGGCGTTTAAACAAAAAAATCTCTCTGAAGCAAACGCTCAGCAGGTGCACGCGACCGTCCGCTCCAGGGATTTCAAGAGCCGCATCGGAAACCGCTAAACCTTATGCGGCGCTAACTTTTATCCAGCGCCCTGGCAAATGCATTGGCAAAGGCTCCGCTGGGCTTTGCCTCGGCGCCACGGCCCGACGATGGCCTGGCTGATGATCGAGTCTTGGGATTCTGCCTTTGCCCTTCCCCCCGCGCCGGCCCCCGGCCCTCGCCCGGGGACTTCTGACTGCCTCGGCGATTACCTTCCTGATCCGCTGCACTATCGGTCAATCGCATACTCAGCCCGATTCGCTTGCGCGGTACGTCAACGGCCATCACCTTCACCTTCACGATATCGCCGGCTTTGGCGGCCTCACGAGGATCCTTGATGAATTTGTCCGACATTGCAGAAATATGCACCAGGCCATCCTGGTGCACACCGACATCGACAAAAGCGCCGAAGCTCGTGACATTAGTCACTGTCCCCTCGAGCACCATATCCAGCTTCAGATCTGAAATTTTCTCGACGCCGTCCTGAAGTTTTGCCGTTTTAAACTCGGGCCGAGGATCGCGGCCGGGCTTTTCAAGTTCGCTGAGAATATCGCTGACCGTAGGCAAACCCACGTCTTCAGTCACATAGTCCCGGGCATTTACGGCTCGAAGAAACGGACTGTCCCCAATCAGCCCCGCCAGGTCGCGTCCATTCTGCGCAGCGATCTTTTCGACGATGGGATAGGACTCGGGATGCACCGCAGAGGCGTCCAGCGGATTATCGCCGTCCATAACCCGCAGAAATCCCGCCGCCTGCTGATAGGTTTTTGCGCCCATACCGACGACTTCCAGCAGTGTCTTCCGGTTCGGAAAGCGACCTTTCGCGTCACGCAGCGTGACGATGTTATCGGCGATCCGCTGGCTCAATCCCGACACGCGGGTCAGCAACGGAGCCGAGGCCGTATTGATATCGACCCCCACGGCGTTTACGCAGTCTTCAACGACCGCATTGAGCTGGCGCCCCAACTGTAACTGGCTGACGTCATGCTGGTACTGGCCCACGCCGATAGACTGCGGGTCTATTTTGACCAGCTCAGCCAGCGGATCCTGCAGACGCCGGGCAATAGAAACGGCGCCACGAATCGTGACGTCCACATCGGGAAATTCCCGGGCAGCGAGTTCGGAGGCAGAATAGATCGAGGCCCCAGCCTCATTGACCACCACCCGCCGCACTGCCAGCTCGGGATGTGCCGCCAGCAGCTCAGCAACAAAGCGGTCCGTCTCGCGACTCCCGGTGCCATTGCCTATGCTGATGAGTTCGACATTGTGCTTCCTGATCATGGACAGCAGGGTTGCAGCGGCTTCGGCCACTTTGTTTTGCGGCGGCGTGGGGTAAATCGTCGCCTGGTCGACCAGTTTTCCCGTGGCATCCACGGCGGCCACTTTCACTCCGGTGCGCAGCCCCGGATCAAGGCCGATGGTGGCCCTGGGGCCCGCGGGGGCCGCCAGCAGCAGATCCTTGAGATTACTCGCAAAGACTCGAATCGCCTCGGTCTCGGCGCGCTCACGCAGCGCCATCAGCAAGTCTGATTCAATATGCGAGCGCATTTTCACCGACCAGGTCCAGCGCACCACCTCGGCCAGCCATTTATCGCCAGGACGCCCCTCATCGCTAATACCCCAGTGCGCTGCGATCATGCCCTGACAGGGGTGAGTCTCACTGCTTGATTCGTCCGCGGACAAACGTAAATCCAGGGCCAGTACGCCCTCGTTACGCCCTCGAAACATCGCCAGCGCCCGGTGCGAGGGCACGGATTTGAGCGGCTCCGTATGCTCAAAGTAATCGCTGAACTTGGCCCCCTCAGCTTCTTTGCCTGCGATAAGCCGGCTGGCTAACAGCCCATCGGACTGGAGAAAACTGCGTACCCGATCCAGAAGCTCGGCGTCCTGGGCAAAACGCTCCATAAGTATCTGCTTGGCGCCGTCCAGGGTCTCCTTGCTGGTGGCAAAGCCCGCTTCGGCATTCACGTAATCCTTGGCAAGGGTCTCGGGATCCAGCGCCGGATTAGCGTGCAGCGCATCGGCGAGCGGCTCGAGACCCGCCTCCCGGGCAATCATTGCCTTGGTGCGACGCTTGGGTTTGAAGGGGAGATACAGGTCCTCGAGGCGGCTCTTGGTCTGGGCCTCGAGAATTGAGGTTTCCAGCTCCGGCGTCAGTTTGTCCTGCTCGCGAATGCTGGCGAGAATCGCTTCACGACGCTCCTGTATTTCCCGCAGGTAGCGCAAACGCTCCTCCAGAAGGCGCATCTGGGTGTCGTCGAGTCCGCCTGTCAGCTCTTTTCGGTAGCGCGAAATAAACGGCACTGTCGCCCCCTCATCAAGGAGCGTGATAGCCGCGATAACTTGTTTTTCAGCGACAGAAAGCTCGTCCGCCAGGAGTGCGGAAATAGACTGGGTCATAGGTATTTACAGATCCTTTGGTGAAAGTAGTCAGCGGATTCCAAGGCGGCGAAGTATGCCGGAATGTGGCCCTTCGCGCGCCTTGAACAGCGCGAACTTATCAGTTAGCCGGCACAGGCTCACCGTCGAGCAAGGTTATCAGGACCCTGGCTTCGTTGATCTCACTCGTCGGTAGGGTGAAGAGATTGCGATCGAGAACCACGAGATCCGCGCGCTTGCCGACCTCTATCGATCCGACCCTGTC
>CAZGGN010000066.1:0-640 GCA_964525195.1 uncultured Congregibacter sp. | reverse complement strand
TCACCGTGCTTCATCAACCGTGCTGCATTGATGGTGTAGGCCTCAATCATCGTTTCAAGATCGACCCGCTCCTGGGCATTCAACACCGCTCCGCCAGCCTCCCAGGGAGACTGACGAAGCAGCGCCGTTTCGATGGCATCCAGAGGATTTGCCGATGACACGTTCCAATCGCTGCCACCCACAATACGCCCACCGCCGCGCTGGACGCTGGCAATCGGATACATGCGCTGCACTCGCGCCTCACCCACTACCGGCAAATTGAGGTTCACAATGAAGTCATCCGGGTAAGCCCACAGCGCCTGGAAATTTGCCGAAACATTGAGCGCGGCAAAACGAGACATGTCATCCGGGTGGATCAGCTGGAGATGTGCGATGTGGTGACGGTTATCGCGATCGCCGTTGGCCCGACGCGCGGCGGCGATCGCGTCCAGTCCCTCGCGCACCGCACGATCGCCGATCGCATGCATGTGCACCTGAAGGCCCATGGCATCAAAGCGTGTGACCGCCTCCGCAAGCGCGCCGGGTTCGACGATCGACTGCCCCTGATGGTGGCCCATATTCAGATAGGGCTCGACCAGAGCGGCCGTCTCGCCCTCGAGCACACCGTCGAGGAATATCTTGATGCTGCCCGTGTGGAATC
>CAZGGN010000065.1:12765-13306 GCA_964525195.1 uncultured Congregibacter sp. | reverse complement strand
GCAGCAGCTGCACGGCCATGAACAGCGGAAACAGCAGCAACAGCGTGATGCGCCCTGGTGTAAGGGGGGCTGTAGTCCTTTGGTCCCTCTGAAACGCGCCGAGCCACGCGCGGCTGTAGATAGCCATGGCCTCAAGAAATAGCCGCATCAGGCCGCTACCAGGCCCGTATCCCGCAAAGCCATTGCCCCAACGATCGCCGGGTCACTTGCATGCGAACACTCGCGCGGGGGCGACTGTAGAGTAGGGACATGGCGCGACTTTAGGTCTGGAATGTGACAATGGTTTTACCGTTTTGGCCCTGGTCGTGAACTTTTTGTGACAAGTAACCGGGATGTTCTGACGGTGGTTCATCGAGTGGCAACTTACCTGTCACAGTGCTCATGGAGACGCCATTCCGCCGGCAGGGCAGATCAGCCGTAAATTCGACAGGCTGCGAGGTGGAGTCGGAGATTGGCAGGCAGGCGCTGCTCCAGCTCACGCTGGCGCTGTGCCTGCGCCGCCTGCGCCAGTTGCTCACGGTGGCGCTCCTCGCTTTCCTTC
>CAZGGN010000065.1:12184-12755 GCA_964525195.1 uncultured Congregibacter sp. | reverse complement strand
CCCTTAGTATTTCCGTAGTGAAGGAGTGGCTCTCGCTGCTGCTTCAGTACGTGCCGCAGCTGATCCTGGGCGGTCTCATCATCCGAGGCGAGGATCAGGTGAAGTAGAAGATAGACAGGCAGACGCTGCTCCAGCTGACGGCCACGGTGGTGATGGCCATGAACACCATCGCCGAGCCCAGGTCCCTGGCGCGACCGGATAGTTCCAGGTGTTCGTCGCCGATGCGATCCACTACTGCCTCAATGGCGCTATTGCCCAGCTCGGCGCCCATAAACAGCAGAAGCGGTAGGGTGGCGCCAGCAGCCAGCCAAGCGGCGTTGTACACCCCGAAACTCTGCAGTACCTGGAAGCACGGGGCATCGATACCGCCCAGCTGCGCAGCGAGTCCAGGGATGTCTACGAAGACCTGTCGCCGGACGCGCGGTTCCTTGTTGCCATGACCAGCTACCGTGGCGCGGGCGGTGGTGGTTTTCCCGCCATCACAGCGCAGGCCGGTCGCTAGTTGCAGAAGTACGGGTTGGTCGTCCACTCTGTCCCGCGTAATGTAATGGAAAATTGGGAAAGAAATGCT
>CAZGGN010000065.1:3304-12174 GCA_964525195.1 uncultured Congregibacter sp. | reverse complement strand
TGCGACAGGGCAGCGGGTGAGCAGTGTCCCCTGTGGTTCGGGAGGAGCGTCAAAGTCCATTGGGGCCTGCCGGACCCTTCCCGCGTCGAGGACAGCAGCACCGACCGGGCCCCGGCCTTTGACGCCGTCATCACCACCATTGAGCAAAGAATCCGGCGCCTGCTCGAACTGGACTTCCAGGATCTCAAGGCGGGCGATACATTGCGCTCCGCGTTGCTACGCATAGCCGAGTGATAGCAACAAAGGCCGTTAGCTTCGGATGGCGCCTGAGCCTGCCGACAGGCTTCACAAAAAATTCACATAGGACCCCTTGCAGGTCACTTATCCGTCACACGGTGGATCTATTGTTTGCGGTATGCGGGTACTACAAAGCATTCAGGATTTCGATCGGCGCTGGCTACTTCTCCTACAGCAGTCTCAGAGCTGGCTTGCGCTAAATTCCCGCTTCATTTCACGCACTGCCGATGGAGATCTCTACGTTCTGATAGGTGGTCTCGCGGTGCTTGCGGTGGGCGTTGACAGTGTGTTCCTGCCCCATGCGCTGTTGGCCTTTTCCGTCGAGCGAGTCGTTTACTGGATCATGAAAAACAGCCTGAAGCGCGCGCGGCCGGCCGAGGCCCTGCCCGATTTCAAGAGTCACATCATTGCTTCGGACGAGTTTAGTTTTCCTTCCGGCCACACGTCCGCTGCGTTTCTTTTCGTCACGCTGCTGACGTTTCATTTCGGTGCTGTCCTTGTGCTGCTCTACCCGTGGGCCATGGCGGTGGCCATGTCGCGCGTATATCTCGGTGTTCACTTCCCGAGTGATACGGTGATGGGGGCAGTCCTGGGCAGCAGCCTCGCACTTACCACGGCCAGCCTTGTCTACTAGCCTGGCCCGACTCAGTAGAGACCTCTTATGAAAGTGCTGTATGGAGTACAGGGCACCGGGAATGGCCATTTGAGTCGTGCTCGTGCCATGGCCACCGCCTTCCATGGCAGCAATCTTGAAGTGGACTTCCTGTTCAGCGGACGGCCTGCAGAGCGCTTCTTCGATATGGACTGCTTCGGCGACTATCGGGTTCTTCAGGGCATGACCTTTGTGAACATTGATGGTCATGTCGATTATCTGCGCACGGCCCTGGGCAACAACTATTGGCATTTTGTTCGGGACGTGGTCGCTCTTGATCTGAGGCCCTACGACTACATCATCACCGATTTCGAGCCCATCACCGCCTGGGCCGGGCGCCTCCGTCGCAAGACAGTGATCAGCATGGGACATCAGCCAGCTTTTGATCACCCGGTGCCAGTGGCAAACCGGGATCTGCGAACAGCGCTGGTCATGAAGCTGTTTGCCCCGGGGACTGTTCGAGTAGGCATGCACTGGGACAAATTCGATGCGCCGCTCCTGCCGCCGCTGCTTTATGCGGGGCCGGGCTCGGTAACCAAGAAGGATCGCAAGGTACTGGTTTACCTACCCTTCGAACCCCAGAAGAGGGTTCACGAATTACTGTCGCGGCTCACGGATTTTGATTTCTATATCTACGCTCCTTGCTCCGAGTACCTCAGCACAGGCAATCTGCACCTTCGCCCCACGTCCCTACGGGGCTTTCAGGCGGACCTCCATGATTGTGCCGCGGTGATCTGCAACGCGGGCTTCGAGCTGTCCAGCGAATGTCTGTCGTTGGGTAAGCGCCTGCTGGTCAAACCCCAGGGGCATCAGATGGAGCAGGCCTCCAATGCCCTCGCCCTGCGCCAGCTAGGGTACGGCACGGCAATCGATGAACTGGACGGAGCGACGATTCGTGATTGGTTGGAGCTCGAGGCACCGGCACCGCACATGGAAGTTCCGGACGTGGCAAAGGCCATTACTCGGTGGCTGGAGGCGGGGGATTTCGGTAGATGCGCGCTCCATGAACTGTCGGACAGCCTGTGGCGCAAAGTCAGGGTCAACATTGGGGACGAGGCCGCCGCTTATCGCAAGAATCTGGCCCGGTAGACCCATGCCAGGTAACTTATCTGCCGCCTTTGCGCATCGGGGCGCTGTTGTTGAGATCTCTGCCGATACGGGCAACCTACGCTCGCGTCGCTCTGATTGCACTCGGACTCCAGCGCATCGCCAGGGTTCCGGGGTGACTGGACCGCGCTATTGGAGTAATTTTACGCAGATGTTGAATGCGACCCTGAATTTGGATGCCTGTGCGGAGGCGTTCGCCCGCGACAATCGACTGCGAATCACCGGCGTGCTTGAGCCCGACATAGCGGCTGCCGTGGGCGAATCCCTGCGCAACGCTATCGATTATCAGCTCATGATGTACACCGGTGGGCAGGCACGGACACTCGATCCGGCCGAGCTTCAGCGCATGCCAGTTGCACAGCAGCGGTCCCTGCATGCGGAGCTGATGCGAAACGCCGGCAACGGCGTCGGCTTCCTCTACGAGAGCCGGCCCCTGAATCCCGATGCCAGGGAATCGTCGAAGGAGTTTGCGGCGCTGTCCGAATTCGTCGGCTGGCTGAACAGCAGCGAAACGCTGGACATGATCGGGCGCATAAGCGGCTGTGATGACCTGAAAAGCGCGGACGCCCAGTGCACGCGTTACGGACCGGGTCACTATCTGACCCGGCATCGAGATCGCTTTGAGAACGAAGAGCGGCGGCTGGCCTATGTGTTCTCGTTCTGTCCCCACTGGCATCCCGATTGGGGCGGCCTGCTGCAGTTTTTCGAGGACGACGGGACGCCAAGAGATGCCTGGGTACCAGGGTTCAACACGCTCTCCCTGTTCGACGTGCGTCACGTGCACTCGGTGACATACGTGGCGCCATTTGCAGCGGCGCCGCGTCTGTCGGTGACGGGCTGGTTCAGAGCGGCCTGACGTGGCATTTGCCGCATCGCGCCCTTGCGGGTCTCGTTCAGGTCGAGACGCGTGGCCAATCACGGTCTGCGGATAATCTGACTCGCGGCTCTCTTGCCCGCCATCAGCGCGCCTTCAATCAGACCCCCGTGTTCTTGTGACGTTTCCGAAGCGGCAAATACCAGGCGGCCATTAAACCAGGTGTCACAGAGTGCGGGTTCGCCATAGGGAGGATGGCGAGACGGTGCAATCAGGTCGGTCTGAGCTGCGCTAAAGGGTTCCTTCGACCAATCCATCAGCAGGGTTTGTTCTGGCGCGGACGCCTCTGTCCCGAACAGGAGGACCAGATGCTCAAGGCAGGCCTGCTCCAGAGCCGACGCTCCCAAGCGGGTTCGCTGTGCTGCCGGCATCCCGACAAAGCCGAACAGCGCCCAGCTGCCACGCTCGTCCTCTGAATGATCGGCAACTTCCGCGAGGGGGCCGCGCTGACTCACGGCTGAACCCGATAAGCCCTGCTCTCGCCAGAAAGGTTTTCTGTAGACCGCCATGAATTTCGCGTGGGCGGCCATCCAGGTTGGCCAGCGTGTCAGTGCATGACTCAACGTTCGATCCAGATCGGGCGATACCACCCACGAAGCGAACAGGGCAGGGGGCACCGCAACCACGAGCTTGCCCGCAGTGAAGCGCTCGCCTGAGGCGGCCTCAACGCACACGTCAGGGCCTGTGAAGTCGACGGCCGTCACGACTGTATTGAAGCGCAGATTTTCTTCCTGGCAGCGTGAAAGCAGTCCGTCCGCAATCGACTGCATGCCGCCTCGAACACGGACTGTGTCGCCATAGCGTTTTGGATAGTCGAGACGTTGTAGCCCGCCGTTGGCAGCTTCGAATATGAGTAACCCTTCCTCGTATTGGGGCTGCGTGGCCAGAGAGAGCTCTTCCAACAGGGCACCCGCCCGGGGTTGGACCGAGGGCCACAGCCAGGCGGCCCCAAGGTCCAGTCTGTTCTCGCCAACACCAGCCATTGACAGGGTTCTGCCGCCCACGCGGTCCCGCGCTTCGAGCACCAGCACCTTCAGCCCTCGATCGAGTAAGGCGCGTGTCGCCGTGAGACCGCCGATGCCTGCGCCAATAACGATCACGTCATACGGTTGCTGCGACATGTGTTGAATTCGGACTAGGCCGGCGTCATGCCGGGAAGCAGGCTTGCGTAGCTATCACTGCGGACGAGCGTATAGCGACGTGTTGGGAGCGGCCAGCTCCCTCGCCAGAGCCGATGGACTTCGACAGAGCGATTGATAATCCGCCCTCAATGGTCCGGGCCAATGACCCGGTCGAAAAAGTCCTGGGTCGCACGATAAGCCGTCAACCAGTTGCGATGTAGCAGGAAGCCATGCACTTCGTCCGGGAACACAAGGCTCTCCCAGTGGATGCCTCGCTGTTCCAGTTCTCGCGCCAGGGTGACCGTTTCACTGAAGCGGACATTGCGGTCATCGTCCCCGTGAATCAGCAGAACCGGCGCTCTCCATCGGTCGATGTGTGCCAGCGGGGATGAGGCAAAGGCCAATTCGGAGAATTCGGGCAAATTTTCAGGCTCATAGCTTGGCACAAAGTTGCCGATGCCGACGTTCCAGTCGTGGACGCCATGAATATCAACGCCGGCCGCAAACAGGTCGGGCGCCTGCGTAAGACCATGGGCTGTGAGATAGCCCCCGTAGGAGCCGCCCCACAGGCCGATCCGGTCAGGGTCCACATCGTCGCGTGCTGCAAGCCAGAGTCCGGCTCCAATGACATCGCGCACCTCGCTGGCACCCGTTGCACCATAGTCCTGTGCCTCGCGGAACTCGAGGCCGTAGCCCACGCCGGAGCGGTAATTGACGGCCAGAACAATGAAGCCTGATGCGGCGAGCCACTGATTCATCGCATAGGCATTGTGGTAGTAACCGCGGTTGTGGAAACCGAGCAGCATCTGGCGCCGGCTGCCGCCGTGCAGAAAGAGCAGGGCGGGCCGGCGTTCGCCGGGTTGCATGTCCGGAGGCGTGAAGAGCTGCCCGTGTATCTGCATGCCGTCGGTGGCCGGGAAGATGACCTGCTCTGGAACGACCAGCTTGTTGCCAGGAAAACTGCCGGGCAATTCGCCTTGCGGCGTTGATCGTGACCCTCGCCCCTCGGGCATGACAAAAGGCCTGGCGGCCATTCGCGCGCCGGAACCGATGAACGCAATGGCACCCGAGGGGAGCTTTCGCGGCATCCACTCGATGCCTGTTCCGGGGGTGAGCAGTTCGAGACCTGTGCCATCCGCGCTGACAGACCAGATGTGTTTACGGTCGATGTCGTCACGGTTTGAGTCGAAGACGATCGACAGACCATCGGAGGCGAGTTGTGCATGCTGTATAACATGGTCGCCCGGCGTAATGAGTCGCAGGTCCTTGCCACTGGATGCAATGCTCCAGAGCCGCTTCCATCCATCTTTTTCCCAGGGAAAAACCAGTCTGTCATCGCGGGTCCACCACAAGTTGCGGTCTGCGTTGATGCCCGCAAAATGGCTGCCGTGAGCTTTCTCGGCCTGGAAGACTGTCGTTGTCTTGCCGGTGGCTACGTTCATTACAACGATCTGCCAGGGGATAGGTGCTGCAATTACCGGCTCAAACGGCAATCGGGAAGCGGGAGCCCAGCGCCGCAGGAACGCCACCTGACTGCCGTCCGGGCTCCAGGCAGGCTCGCTGTCCCGGGTTACATGGGGCGCGGGAAAATTGAATCCCGAGCCATCCACATTGGCGATTCCGATAAAAGCATGCGTCCCTCGGTCTGACACGAAGGCGATCCGTGTTCCATCCGGTGACCATGTCAGTGCTTCTGCACCCTCCCGTGGCGTGGCGATGATGCGACCCTGTTCTGCATCCGGCGCGTCTCCAGAGAATTCGGCCACATGAATGGCGCCATCCTCGACCCAGGCGATCATCGAGTCGTCCGGAGAGAGCCTGCCCCAGCGTTCGATCTCAACGGGTTTTGCATCAGGGTCTGTCAGGCTCAGTAGCCAATGCTGAAGCTTGGCGCCCTCACGATCCTGAGCCGGCGCTGCGGTCCACCCGTCCCTGTTGGGTTGGCTGCCGCGCGCGATGACGAGCCAGCTGCCGTCTGGCGCAAGATCAAGGACGCTTACCGCCTGGCCGTCATCGTCAGGCCATTGGGTGACCTGACGCCCCAGCCAATCGGGACCCTCTGCGACCCAGACGTTACGCGCACCCTGGTCGTTGCTGGTCCAGGCAATTACGTCGGTCTCGCTTGCAGCGACAAGATTGTCCGGGAAGGGTGCTGACATGACGTCAGCGATATCGAAGTCCGCCGCCGCGAAGGCTCTGGGCGGCATGGCAAGGGTCATTGCCAGCGAGATGGTCAGCAGGCAGAGAGCAATGAAGACTGCCTGCAATCTGTATGGGGTTTTTTTTGTCAGCATAATGAAAGAAGCCAGAATCACCGGGAAAGACAGTGGAACAGTCTACGGCGGCCTCCGCTTGAGAGTCCAACGCACGATCCAGGGCGGGACAGCATAGCGACTGCGTCCCGAAGGCTTACAACAGGCCCCTCGTAATCAGGCAAGTACCTGTTGTAACCAGCGTGATATCTCCCGAATCTCTTCCGGACATACCGCATGCTCCATGGGATATTCGCTGTAATCCACGGCATAACCCATGTCGCTTAGTCGTTGGTACGCCAACTTGCCAAGTTGCACGGGGACCATGGGATCTTGCGTGCCGTGGCATATTTTTATGGGTATCTCCCTGTTGGCACTGTTTGGCCTGATCGTGTCACCGGTAGCGAAATATGTGGACAAGCACAGCAAGCCGGCCAATGGATACATGTGGGTCAGGGCCGTTTGGTACGCGACCGCACCCCCCTGCGAAAAACCTGCCAACACGATACGGTCGCTGGGTATGCCGCGATCAATCTCTCGATCGATCAATAGGCGGACCTGCTCTGCAGATTCAATCAATTGGCCTGCGTCTACCTTTCTTTCGATATCCATTGCCGTAATGTCGTACCACGCTGGCATTAGGTAACCGCCATTGATGGTGACCGGGATTGACGGTGCATTCGGGAACAGGAAACGTACCGCCATGGTTGCCGGCAGCTTGAGCTCTGGAATGATGGGCACAAAATCGCTGCCATCCGCGCCCAGACCGTGGAGCCATATTACTGCGGCATTTGCCGGCGTTTCCGGTTCCTTTTCGATGCAAGGGAGTAAAGGCATATCAGTTTGGCTCAGTGTGAACGAGGGGACAGTTTACTGAATTGATGTCTTGTCCGAGTCCTCCGCCGTCTGAGAGCCTAAATCGGATTCAGATCCTGTCGGTGCGCGCTGCCTGGTTAGCCGGGTGCTCTGGACCGGGCTGCTCGCCGCTTGGCCAGGTCGCAAAAAAATTCGATGTAGCTACTGTGGCCTTCGGGGAAGACGTAGTTAATACGCAGCGGATCCCGTTCATCGCTGATGCCTTCGAGAGCCGGCCAGTTCGGTCGCTCTGCGCCGACGAGCGGTTGACCGAGACCCGGTCGGCGCACTTCGCCGCCGCTGCTATCGACAAAAACGGTGAGGTTGTTGGTGCCAAAGTGCTCTGAGAGGCCCTGTACCAGTTCCAGGAAGCCCCGGTCGCTGCCTCCGCGATGCCTCTCGCTGCCGCTTCTGTCAGAGGTCAGCGTGTCGCCAACGCCCACGATGCGCGGCATCCGCTGCGGGTCGAAGTGATCAGCGGCCAGTTCGAGGAGCGCGTCTGCATCTGCCGGCGCCTCGCGGGCGTTGAAATTTTCGCCAAGCGGCCACACACCATAGTGTTCGCGGTAGTAGTGATTCAGGAGGACGATCACACCCGCTTCCTTTACGGCGCCGCGCAGCATCAACTGGAAGTCAGTCGTACCCGCATCCCGACCCTGCGCTGCCCGAAGTCGTTCACGGCCTTTGTTGTCGCGGCCCTGATTCGGCGCCAGATGAATAAAAAAGGAGTCTTCAAGGCCCTCTTCACGCGCCCGTGCGAGCTCTGATTCGAGAAACTCTGATGCTGCCCGCTGAAGTTCAAGATACTGCTCAGGGCTTCCATCCAGTCTTGCGTGCAGGGGATTGAGGTTGAGCGTTGGCGATACGCGGTTATTCAGCACACAGGCAGACACGAGCTGCTCTATGTCTGACCGCAGAAAATTGAGGCGGTCATGCCCAAGTATCTCAGCCAGCATCTTTGCCGCCCGCAGGGGCATCTGCGCTAGAAAGCGAATTTCGCGCTGCGATACGCCGGGGTGACTGATCGCGCCATGGCGATCTTGCAACTGCACGCCGCCGGCAGCGAGGCCGGGAAGATAACAGCCTTCGGACTGGGGCTTGGAGGGATCACCATAGGCGGCCTCCACGATCGCATTCACACCGCGGTCTCCGTCGTGCTCGCCGTTGGTCAGTACAAAAAATTCAGAAGCGAGTTGCGCCGCTGCGTCGAGGTAGCGCCGCTCGAGGCGGCGTGTGCGGGGATCGCGGACCAGGCCCATGCATACACCGTCCAGGTCCTGGATGATGAGGAGGCGCTCACTTTCGCTTACCGTTCTTGCAAGAAGGCGGTGGTCTGTGCAGAGCTGTGGAATATTCGGGGGCACGCGCAAGATTTTAATGCAGCTTTATTCGTGGGACCTTAGCATACCGGTTACAAGTCTGGTCTTATCGACCTGTGGTATCGGCGGGGATTAGATGATGCTGGTCTAAAACGTGTCGAAGGGACCCGTGAGCAATCTAACGCGAGGGCTCGTACTTCAGGTCCGTGGCATGGGTATCGGTGTCAACGCGATCAGTCCTTCAATGACCTGCTCCGATATGGTGGAGGGCATAAGCAGCAACGATGCTGTCATGCAGGCTTTTATGCAGCGCGTGGTACTGGGGCGCACGTATTGGCGACCCCAAGACATTGCCGCGGTTGCGGTATTTCTGGCAAATAAGGATGCTCTCCACCTGCGGCGGCCAAGGGCGTACTCAGGCGGCGAGTGCGCGCAACATCCAGGCGGTTTTTT
>CAZGGN010000065.1:1170-3269 GCA_964525195.1 uncultured Congregibacter sp. | reverse complement strand
CGTCGTCTGCCGCCTGAGCCTTTGCCAGTACTTCTCTGCAGGTTTTGACGATCTGCTCGTGACCGTGGGTCAGGATGCGGATCATTTCTGATGCAGCGGGAACGCCGTCTACTTCTTTGATGTTTGCAAGCTCTGCAAACGCTTTGTAGGTGCCGGGTGCTATGACCCCAAGGGTACGAACACGCTCCGCTATCTCGTCAACCGCGGTTGCGAGCTCCGTGTAGTGCTCCTCGAACATCAGGTGCAGCTCCCGAAACTGAGGCCCGGTGACATTCCAGTGAAAGTTGTGCGTCTGCAGATACAGCGTGTAAGAGTCCGCGAGGAGAATCTTCAGTCCCTCGGCGATGCTCAGTCGATCCACTTCGTTGATTCCGATATCAATGGTACTCATTACTATTCTCCTATTGCCTTGTCTGTTAAGTCTGGATGAGCAGACCCACCTAACTTACGCCCGCTATCGTGTAAATCAAGCAAAAGTGACCTGGTGGTCGGCGGTCTGCCTATTACAGGCCCGCTCGCGCCATCGCTGCACTCGCCAGAGCCGGGCCGGCGTCCCGGTTGATGTTGAATACAAAATCAGCGCCCTGTTTGCGCAGCGCCTCGGCGTCGTCATCAAAATAGGCCGTAGCAGCGACAAAACCGGTGAAACCCTCCAGGCGAAGCTGCTCAATCGCAAGGAGATGTTCCTCATGGCTGTGCATGGCGAGGATAACCAGCGTCACCTGCGCCCGATCGACGTGCAGGCGTTCCCAGAAGTCGGCATCGGTGCCGCTCTCTTCATAAACACGTCGGCCGGCCTCCTGCTGCTCAGCGACCACATCGTCATCCACATCAAAGGCAACGACTGTGTCGCCGACCTGTGCACGCACCGTGTCGTAGGCATTGGTACCCACGCGCCCCATTCCAAAGACCAGCGCCGTCGCATCTGGAATCGCGACGGTTCGCTCCGGGGGGATCAGCTTCTTGCGCTCGAACCGCTTAAGTCGCTGCCGCAGCCCCCGGTAAAAATCGAGGGCTCGGGCGTTGAGCATCGAAAGCGGGACAAAGCTGATACCCATGGCCACAGCCAGTGTAACCATCCAGGAGGGATCCATGTAGCCCTTTGATACCGCCATTGCGGCGATAATCAGACCGAACTCGCTGTACGGCGTCAGGCCCAGGGATGCGAGCATGGCGCTGCGCCCACGCAGGCCGAAAGCCATCATCAGCACTACAAACAGCAATGCCTTGATAGGCAGAATCAACAGGAGACCAAAGGCCACCGCAATGCCGTCGAGACCGGGCAAGCCATTCAGGCCAATAGTCAGGAAAAAACCAACCAGCAAGAGGTCCTTCAGCCCGAGGAGCACGTCGCCCAGTTCTTTGGCTTTAGGTGCTTTCGCTACCAGCGCGCCAGCTACCAGCGCGCCGAGATCGGCCTTGAGTCCGACCAGATCAAACAGGGTCGCGCCGCCAAGGGTCAGCGTCAGTCCGGCCAGGACCAGCAGCTCGCGGTGACCACTCCAGTCCAGCAGCCGCCCGAGCGCATGCCGCAGCGGCAACAGGGCGAACAACCCCAGCGCCCAGGGGCTGGGAATCACACCCTTGGACGCCGCCAGCAAACCCACCGCAACCAGATCCTGCATCACCAGAAATCCGATGATGACCCGGCCATACAATGCGCTCATGTTCTCGCGTTCCTCCAGCACTTTGATGACAAACAGGGTGCTTGAGAATGCGGTAAACAGGCCCAGAACGGCGATCGCCGTCAACGACAGTCCCGAGAAGGGGCCGATGTCCAGCATCACCGGGACATAGATGAGTGTGCCGGCGATCAACACCATGGCAGCCGTATGCAGCAGGGAGGCGACAAAAATATGCGGTCGCACCAGCGACGGGATATCGAGCTTCAGGCCGATGGCGAACAACAGCAGGAGCACGCCGACGTTGGCGAGTTCATCAAGCGTCGGCCCGGGATCCACCCCCAGTGCTGCAAGCGCAAAGCCGGCCAGCAAAAAGCCCAGCAGCGGCGCCTGGCCCAGTTTTTTGGCAAGGGCTACGAACTGCCCTACCCGCTCCTGGATCAGATCGAGGCTCTGGTCCCAGAATGAGGTACTGCC
>CAZGGN010000065.1:0-1160 GCA_964525195.1 uncultured Congregibacter sp. | reverse complement strand
CAACAAGGCCGAATACGAGGGCGACCCCGATCCACGACAATTCCATTTGCGATTTCCTCTTCCTTAATTGCTCCGCCTAATCTCCACTTGAGTCCTACTGCAATGGTTTTTCGCCTGGGATCGGGATCTGTGATCGTACGGCGTTTGGTGGGTTACGACCAATCTTTCACCACGGCGTCATCTGAACTCCGTCGGTGACTCGCCCAGGCAGCGCTTGTTCTGCCGGAAACATTTTCACGAGCAACAGATCAACGCTGGCGCGGGCTCCGCACTCCCGACGGACTGGTGCCTTTGCATTCCGGATACCGTTTCCTTGACGCGCTCGTTCGCCAGGCCGATCGAACTGATCTCGGCGTGCAGGTCGCGGCACAAACCTCGGTCTTTGCCCTGGGCTCCCTCGGTCGCGACTTGCGAAATTCGGGAACTGTATTCGAGTAGCTGGTACTTGGCAGTCGACTGATCAGCAGCCATAGCAGTAGCGGGATAAAGATCTGGCTGACACTGGAGGGCGATTTTCTATGGGTGAGTCAGCGGGTCGTGGGCGGAACGGGTTTTGGGCCGATGATAGCCGACAGTTATGCACTGGCGGTGACTCTCGCGACGCTGCAGCTATTTCCTGGCGAGACCTGGCAGCCACAGGTCGTTTGTTTACGGAGGGGCTCGGCGCGCGCATTCCTCGGCGATGGATTTTCGGGCAGTACCCGGGTGATCGGGGCGGCACCCGATACGTCTTTTACACTGCCTGTTTCGCTACTTTCTCGGCCCATTGGCGGAGGTAGTGTTACTCCCACTGCACCCGTTGCACTGGATAGTGTCTTGCCGAGAGACTTCCTGGCGTCGATCGAAAAGCTGATAGCCGCGCCAATGGCGTATCGCCGCTAGCGTATCGCCGCCAGCGTTCCGCCGGGCGGTGCGTGCGACATCAGAGCACCGAAACTATTACCCGGTGGTGGCCTGAAGGGCCGTGGCAGCTGCTAGGATATCCCTCATCTACAACTGTCCAGATTGCGGGGCCGACATGTTAGTACGCCTGAGCACCCTTCCTTCGATCCTTCTGGCACTGCTGGTCACGGCCTGTTCCAGTGTGATGGTGCAGCCGCTCATGCCCACGCCAGTGCTGTTCTCCGAGCTCGGATTCAGTCCCCTGGATCATATTCCCG
>CAZGGN010000064.1:0-13558 GCA_964525195.1 uncultured Congregibacter sp. | reverse complement strand
ATAGCGGCATTAAATTCAGCGGATTTCGCGCGAGGCAGTGGATGTTTGTTGATGGTAATTATATGCTTTTTTTGTGTTTTGATTGCATTGTGGGCTATCTTAACGCTTAATATTGAAGTATAAGAACATAAAGTAAAGCTAAGTCCGTGAAACTTATAGGAAAACGACTTGCTTGGGTTGCTAGGAAAACGTAAGCAGACGCCGCTGCTGGGGATCGATATCAGCTCCACAACGGTCAAACTGCTCGAACTCAGTCGCACTGGGGACAAGTACCGCGTGGAGAGCTATGCGGTCTGCTCTCTCCCTCAGGATGCTGTTGTCGAAAAAGCTATCAACGACGTGGATGGCGTGGCTAACGCCGTGCGCAGCGTAGTGGCCCAGTCCCGCTCTAAACTAAAGCATGTGGCGGCCGCAGTGGCTGGATCGGCGGTGATTACCAAGCTGGTCGATATGCCTGCCGGACTCAGTGACGACGAGATGGAAACCCAGCTCACGCTCGAGGCTGATCAATACATTCCCTACCCGCTGGAAGAAGTTGCTCTGGATTTTGAAGTCCAGGGGCCCTCCAGCGAGCGCGACAACATGGTTGAGGTGCTGCTCGCGGCCTGCCGTCGGGAGACTATCGATGCGCGGGTAGAGGCCATCGAAGGGGCCGATCTCGAGGCCAGGATCGTCGATGTAGAAGCTTATGCGATGGAGCGCGCCTACGGGCTCATCCGCGAACACCTTGAGCTGAAGGAAGAAAGCATCGTCGCGATTGTGGATATCGGCGCGACGATGACCACGCTCAGCGTTCTCAAGAATGGGAACACCATATACACGCGCGAGCAGCTCTTTGGTGGCAAGCAGCTGACCGACGAGATCATGCGTCGCTACGGCCTGCCGCTCGAAGAGGCTGGCCTGGCGAAAAAACAGGGCGGTTTGCCCGACGACTATGAGCCCGAACTCCTGATCCCCTTCCGCGAAGCGGTGGTGCAGCAGGTAACGCGCTCGCTCCAGCTGTTTTTCTCCTCCAGCCAGTACAATGATGTCGACTACATCATTATGGCCGGTGGTGTGTCCTACATGGACGGCCTTGCCGAGCTGGTTCAGGATCAGCTGGCGACACCGGCCGTCGTCGCCAACCCCTTTGCTGAGATGACCATTTCGCCGCGCGTGAACGCCGTGGCACTTGGGAGTGATGCGCCGGCGATGATGATTGCCTGCGGTCTGGCGATGCGGAGCTTTGACTGATGGCGCGTATTAACCTCCTCCCCTGGCGAGAAGCGCGGCGCGAAGAACTCAAACGCGCCTTTTTGAGCATTCTTGGATTGGTCGCGGCCATGGCGGTCGTGTTGATCATACTCGGGGACAGGGTTGTTAACGGCCAGATCAATAACCAGAAAGCGCGGAATGACTACGTCACCCAGAATATTCGTGAGCTGGACAAGCAGGTCGAAGAAATCAAGGACCTTCAGCGCAAGCGAAATCAGCTGATTGATCGCATGCGCGTGATTCAGGAGCTTCAGGGCAATCGCCCCATCATTGTTCGGGTTCTGGATCAGCTCGTGCGGACTGTACCGGACGGCGTATTTTATACCCGTGTCAGTGCCAAGGGGAGTGAACTCAGCATCGACGGCGTGGCCGAGTCCAACAACCGCGTTTCCAGCCTGATGCGTCGCCTGGATGCGTCGGAATGGCTGAAGGAACCCAATCTTGATGCGGTGCGTGCGGCGCCGCTCTACGGCGATCAGGCGAACACCTTTGATCTGACGGTGAAGGTGGATTTGCCCAAGAAAGACGCCGGAGCGGGGGACTAGACCATGGCGATGGAAGACACATTACGCTCCCTGCGCGAGTTTGATATCAACGATATCAATCTCGATAACATCGGGACGCTGCCGGTAGCGGTCAAGGTAATCCTCTGTACGCTGCTGTTTGTGCTGGTTCTCGTGGGCGGTTACTACTACCACATCAAAAACCTCCAGGAGCAGCTGGTCAGCGTGCAGGCGCGCGAGGCGACGCTCAAGCAGGAATACGAGAAAAAGGCTTTTCAGGTCGCTAACCTCGATGCCTATCGTCGCCAGATGGTTGAGATGGAAGAATCCTTCGGGGCGCTGATCAGCCAGCTGCCGTCGGACACCGAGGTGCCCGGGCTGCTCGAAGACATCACCAATAAGGGACTTCTCAACGGTCTGGAGATCAGTAGCATTGATCTGCAGCCCGAGGTGAGTCGGGAGTTCTACGTCGAGCTGCCGATCGCGATTGTGGCCAGTGGCTCCTACCACGATCTTGGCGCCTTTATCAGTGGTATGGCCGGTCTCCCCCGGATCGTGACGCTCCACGACTTTACGATCAGTGGAGATGGCAACGACAGCGCGGCCCTGAGCATGAGCATCACCGCCAAGACTTATCGTTACAAGGACGGGGAGAGCTGAGGATGGCTGTCGTTACGCGCCTCATGCTGCTGGTTCCGCTGCTTGCCCTGGTTGCAGGCTGTTCCTCGCGGGACTTTTCTGATCTCGACGAATTCATGGCTGAAAAGCGGGCTCGACCGGGCGGTATTATTGCCCCGATACCGACTTTCAAGGCCTATGAAGCCTTTGCCTATGGCGCGACCCGCCTGCGCAGTCCCTTTGACCGGCCCATTGAGGTTCGTGAGATTACGCAGTTGCAGGCCATCAGCGCGATCAAGCCAGATGACAATCGCGCCAAGGAATTTCTCGAGCAGTACACCTTCGATTCTCTTGCCATGGTCGGCACGCTGGAGCGTGGCGCCAATAACTGGGCATTGGTTAAAGACCCTGAGGGGGGCATCCACCGCGTGCAGGTGGGCAATTATCTCGGCCGCAATCACGGCAAAATTGTGGAGATGACGGACACCTATCTCGCGGTAGTCGAGATTGTTACAGACGGGACAAGCGACGGCTGGGTGGAACGGCCGCGCACCATAGAACTGAGCGGCCTTTAGGTCGCCCTGGGTGAAGACCATGAATGGATTGCGAACTGCGAGAGCGAGAACGGCTGTGGCGGCAGCGCCGGGCGATGCTGGCCAGGGGTTATGGCGTCGCGGCTTGCGTATAGCTGGCGCAATGTGTGCGCTGCTGGCGAGTGCCCAGTCACTGGCGGTAGCAGTTACCGATATTGAATTCAGCTCACGTCCCGGCAGTAAGTTCGAGGTGCGCCTCGATTTTGATGAGGCCCCCCCGAGCGAATTGAAGGCTTATACGATCGAAAAGCCTGCGCGTATCGCCATCGATTTCCCGGACACCACATCCCAGCTTGATCGCCGCCGTTACAGCCTTCCCTACGGCAATGCGACGGGCGTGCTGGTGCTGGAGTCCGGTGACCGCACACGTCTGATTCTGAATCTGGTCAAGCTGGTGCCCTACGACACACGCGTTGATGGCAACAGTCTGTATCTGACCGTGGGCCAGGATGCGGATGCTGAGTACTACAAGCAGGAAGTCGACGCCCACCAGGTAAAAACGCGGATTGAGCGCGTTGCCGACGTTCGCTCCAGCATTTCTGATCTGCAGTTCCAGCGGTCACCGGCGGGAGAAGGCCGCCTGATTCTCCAGCTGAGCAACCCCTCGGTCGATGTGAACGTATTCAGCGAGAGTGGCGATATCAAAGTTGAGTTTCTGGATACCGATATCCCCGAGCGCCTGCTTCGCCGCTACGACGTCACCGATTTCGCTACTCCCGTCAACACTGTCGATGTGAATACGTCGGATCGCGGCACTTCCCTGACGCTCAAGACGACCGGTGATTTTGACTATCTGGCCTATCAAACGGATAACGAGTACGTCCTGAGCATCACGCCGCTGAGCAAGCGCGAAGTTGAAGAGCGGCGCAATGAATTTGCTTACGTCGGAGAACGCATATCGCTCAACTTTCAGGATATTGAAGTTCGTGCGGTACTGCAGCTGATCGCAGACTTCACCGAACTGAACCTGGTGGCTAGTGACACGGTCTCCGGCCGCATAACACTGCGCCTGAAGAATGTTCCCTGGGACCAGGCTCTGGAACTGGTGCTCAAGACCAAAGGTCTGGACAAGCGTCAGATTGGCAACGTTTTGATGGTGGCGCCAGCGGCTGAGATTGCCGAGCGCGAGCGTCAGGAGATTGAAGCGAACAAGCAGATTGCCGAGCTTGCTCCGCTGCGCAGCGAGTTTATTCGTATTCGCTACGCGAATGCTGCAAGTCTGGTGGATTTGTTCAACGCCGGCTCAGAGGACGGCGGCAGCCTGATTTCATCCCGCGGGTCCGTGATTGTCGAGCAGCGCACCAACTCGCTTATCGTTACCGAAACCTCGTCCAAGCTGGCGGAGATTCGTGAGCTTATCGATCGCGTAGATATCCCGATTCGTCAGGTGATGATCGAATCACGTATCGTGATTGCTCAGTCGGACCTGGAGAAAGAGCTGGGAATCCAATGGGGTGGCGGCTATCTCGATCCGGATGTGAACGGAAACGTACTTTCCATCTCCGGTGATTCCAACAATGCCGTGAGCCTGAACAACTCTGTGATCAACGGGACTCAGCCGGACCTGTCTTTCCCCGGAGCACTGATGGTTGACCTGGGCGTCGGTCAGTCCACGACCGGTTTTGCCGTAGGCTTTACGTCAAATGACCTGTTCCTGACGGCCGAGCTCTCGGCCCTGGAGTCAGCGGGCAAGAGTGAAGTGGTTTCGCAGCCGAAGGTGATTACCGGGGACAAGCAGCAGGCAACGATCAAGTCCGGTACGGAAATTCCCTTCCAGCAGGCCGCGGCCAGTGGCGCCACGGCGGTACAGTTCAAGGAAGCGGTGCTGTCACTCGACGTCACGCCGAATATCACGCCGGATGACCGTATTCTTCTGGATCTGGTGATTAATCAGGATTCCGTGGGCGACCTCGTACCCTCTGGGCAGGGCGGTTTGATTCCCGCTATCGACACCACGCAGCTCACTACGCAGGTGTTAGTGGGTAACGGCGAGACCGTGGTACTGGGTGGCGTGTTCAGGACAGAAAGTCTGGAAACCACCAGTAAAGTGCCGTTCTTCGGCGACATCCCCTACGTGGGTGCGATGTTCAGGAACGAATCGACGCAGCGCACCAAAACGGAAACGCTGATCTTCATTACGCCGAAAATTTTGGCTGACACCCTTCTCGACTAGTGCGCTCTTAGTGCTGGACAGGAACAGCGGCCCGGGATTGTTGGGAAATCATGATCGCGTATTCCTTGTCGGCCCCATGGGGGCCGGCAAGACGACGATTGGAAAACTTCTGGCCCGGGGCCTGAAGCTGGGCTTTGCCGACAGCGACGCGGAAATTGAGCAGCGCACCGGTGCAGACATTCCCTGGATTTTTGACGTTGAAGGCGAGGAAGGTTTTCGCGACCGGGAGGAGCAGGTCATCGAGGAAATGACACTGCTCGATCACACGGTGTTGGCCACCGGTGGTGGCGTGGTGATGCGCGAGGCCAACCGTCGTGCTCTTGGTGCCCGGGGATTTGTCGTCTATCTCCATGCAACCCTTGATGAACAGCTGCGACGCACCCGCGGCGACCGCAATCGACCACTGCTCGCCGGGGGGGACCCGGAGCGGGTGCTGCGCGAGCTTATTGCCATTCGTGATCCGCTGTATCGCGAGGTGGCCGATCATGTCATCGACACGGATAGCAGTAGCCCCAAGGTGATTGCGCAGCGACTACTGGCGCAGTTAACGTAGCGTTCTCCTCAACAGAGCGCCACGCATGAGTACTCTCCACGTCGATCTTGCCGATCGCAGCTATCCCATTTATATCCAGAGTGGCTTGCTCGATGACGGCGAGCGCCTGAATGCGCATATCGCCGGCAATCAGGTGCTCGTTGTCAGCAATAGTAGCGTGGCGCCTCTATACCTTGCGCGGCTGCGCGCGAGTCTTGATCCGGCGCTGGCGGTATCGGAGGTGATTCTTCCGGATGGGGAGTCCTATAAAACCCTGAAGGTCCTCGAGCAGATATTTGATACGGCCCTGGCCGACAAGCACAATCGCAGCACGACGATCCTGGCTCTGGGCGGCGGCGTCGTCGGGGATATGGCCGGCTTTGCCGCGGCGAGCTACCAGCGCGGGGTCAATTTCGTACAGATTCCCACCACTCTGCTCGCGCAGGTTGATTCCAGCGTGGGAGGTAAAACCGGCGTCAATCACCCCCTGGGCAAAAATATGATCGGGGCCTTTTACCAACCGCAGGCAGTATTTATCGATCCGGATGTCCTCGATACCCTGCCTCCCCGGGAGTACGCGGCGGGTCTGGCGGAGGTGGTCAAGTACGGGCTGATTTGCGATCGTGAGTTCTACGAATGGCTGCATAGCCAGCGTCCGGCGCTGATTGCCCGGAACAAACAAGTTATCGCCGAGGCAATAGCGCGCAGCTGCGCCGCAAAAGCGGCGGTTGTGGCAGCCGATGAGCGCGAGGGCGGGCTTCGGGCGATATTGAATTTTGGGCATACTTTCGCTCATGCGATCGAGGCGGCCCAGGGTTACGGGCAGTGGCTGCACGGTGAGGCCGTTGCCGCGGGTATGGTGCTTGCCGCGCGTCTATCGGCGCAGCGAGGCTGGATTGACCCGCCCGCGGTTGAGCGCCTTGTGGACTGGCTCGAGGCTATGTCGCTCCCGACCGCCCCGCCCGCTAATATGTCTGTCGATATGTGGATGGAACATATGGCCAGAGACAAAAAAGTACTCAATGGGCAGCTGCGCCTTGTTCTCCTGAGGACATTGGGGCAGGCCCGTATTGCCGACGATGTGGGAAAGGCCGAGCTGGAAGGCTTTCTGGAGACTGTTTTAGCTGCCACTTAGCCCGCTATCTGGCCAGTCAGGGCGGTTTGTTCCCGTTTTCGCATCTGTGTAAACTCCCTTCCCCCGCCTGAGATAAAAGCGCCGTCAAAGCGCAGGCCAGTCGGCCGATCAGTTGTGCATCAGGCGCCCAGATCGTCTGCAAGATTTTGAATTTAAAAGGATTAATAAGCTGAGTATGAGCGCAGGCCTGTACAGTCCTGAGGAGTTCCGCGACAACTGCGGTTTTGGCCTTATCGCCCATATGTCCGGCGATGCGAGTCATCGACTATTGCAGGTAGCGATTGAGTCCCTCACCTGCATGACGCACCGTGGCGGTATTGCGGCGGATGGGCGCACCGGTGACGGCTGTGGGCTGCTCATGCAGATGCCCGAAGCCTTTATGCGGGCGTTGGCGGGTGAGCAGTTTGGCGTCGAGAATCCCGGTCGGCTTGCCATCGGCCAGCTTTTCCTGAGCCAGGACCCGGCAGCCGCCGCCGCCGGGCGCGCGGCCCTTGAAGTGGCGGTCCGAGAGCAGGGCCTCAGCGTACTGGGCTGGCGCGAAGTACCCGTCGATACCGCAGTGTGTGGTGAGATCGCCCTCGCAGCGCTGCCGAGGATCGAGCAGCTGTTTATCGATGCCGGAGAGCTTGGGCAGGATGAGCTCTCGACCGCCCTGTTCGTGGCGCGGCGCAAGGCTGAGATTTCCACCAGTGGCGATCGCGACTTTTACATCTGCAGTCTGTCGGCTCGGGTCATCGCCTACAAAGGGCTGGTGATGCCGGTAGACCTCCCGCGCTTTTATCACGACCTTTCTGACGAGCGGCTATGCACGGCAATATGTGTGTTTCACCAGCGCTTCTCGACCAACACCATGCCGCGCTGGCCGCTTGCGCAGCCTTTCCGTCTGCTGGCCCACAATGGTGAAATCAATACGATTGATGGCAACCGCAACTGGGCGGAGGCCCGAACCGCGCTTTTCGAGAACGAACGCCTGCCAAACATTGAAGACATAGCGCCGCTGGTGAATCGCAGCGGTTCGGATTCTTCCAGTCTCGATAACATGCTCGACGTGTTGCTGACCGGCGGTGTGGATATGCCCCGGGCGCTACGGATGCTGATTCCGCCTGCCTGGCAGAATATCGAGTCTATCGACCCGGATCTCAAAGCCTTTTACGAATATCACTCCATGCACATGGAGCCCTGGGACGGTCCCGCGGGGATCGTACTTACCGACGGTCGCTATGCGGTCTGTCTTCTGGATCGCAACGGTTTGCGCCCGGCGCGCTGGGTTCGCACCACCGACGGCTTTATTACCCTGGCCTCGGAGGTTGGGACGCACAGCTATCGCAACGAGGACGTTGTTGCCAAGGGGCGCGTGGGGCCCGGACAGCTTCTCGTCATCGACACACATACCGGTGAGTTTCTGCAGACTGAGGAGATCGACCAGCGTCTCAAGTCAGCACACCCCTACAAGCGTTGGCTCAAGGAGAACTCCCAGCGCGTGGTGGGGAGCTTCGACGGCGAGGTTTCACCGGGTATCGATCCCGGCGACCTGATGACCTACATGAAGATGTTTCAGGTCAGCTTCGAGGAGCGTGAGCAGGTCCTGCGCCCTCTGGCGGAATCCGGCAACGAGGCGGTGGGCTCTATGGGTGATGACACGCCTATGGCGGTGCTCTCGCTCAAGCAGCGCTCGCTCTACGACTATTTTCGCCAGAAGTTTGCCCAGGTCACCAATCCGCCGATTGACCCCCTGCGAGAATCGATTGTGATGTCCCTGGAGACGGCTCTGGGTGTGGAGCGCAATCTGTTCTATCTCGGCCCCGAGCATGCAGACCGGGTCATTCTGACCTCGCCCGTATTGTCCCAGGGCAAGTTCAGCACCCTGACCAATCTCGAGCGTCCGGGATTTCGGGTCGCTGAGCTGGACTGCAGTTTTGATCCCCGGGAAACCGATCTGAAGACGGCGCTCGAAGCGCTGATTCTGAAGGCGGAGACTGCGGTGCGCGATGGCAGCACGATTCTTGTGCTCTCGGATCGACGTATCGGGGACGATCGGCTGCCGATTCACAGCCTGCTGGCGACCGGCGCCGTGCACCACCATCTGATTCGTGCCGGTCTGCGCTGCAACTCCAACCTGATTGTCGAAACCGCCAGCGCCCGGGACTCGCATCAGATCGCCTGTCTCATCGGTTTTGGTGCGACCGCAGTCTACCCCTACCTGGCCTACTCGGTGTTGGAGGAATTGCTGCGAAGCGGCGAGCTCCTCGGCGAGCCGGGCGCCTGCTACAAGAACTATCGCCGCGGCCTGAACAAGGGCCTGCTGAAGATCATGTCCAAGATGGGGATCTCGGCGGTGAGTTCCTACCGCGGTGCCCAGCTTTTCGAGGCTGTGGGTCTGGCACGGGAAGTCGTTGATCTCGCTTTCTGTGGTGTCGCCAGTCGTATTCAAGGCGCGCGCTTTGTGGATCTGCAGGAAGATCAGGCGATGCTCGCGCGGGAAGCGAAGAGCAAGCGCAAGGGCATCAGCCAGGGCGGCCTCCTGAAGTATGTGCACGGTCAGGAATATCACGCCTTTAACCCGGACGTGGTGATGACGCTGCAGCAGGCGGTCGCGAGCGGCGAGTACACAACCTATAAGCAGTACGCGAAGCTGGTGAATGAACGACCGATCGCGACGCTGCGCGATTTGCTGACGCCGGTGAGCAGTTCCGGGCCGATACCCATTGATGAGGTCGAGCCGGTGACTGCGATCATGCGGCGCTTCGATTCGGCGGGGATGTCACTGGGCGCGTTGAGTCCCGAGGCCCATGAGGCGCTGGCTACGGCTATGAACCGCGTCGGGGCGCGCTCCAACTCCGGCGAGGGCGGCGAAGATCCGGCGCGCTTTGGCACCGAGCGGGTCTCAAAAATCAAGCAGATCGCGTCGGGACGTTTCGGCGTGACACCGCATTACCTGGTGAACGCCGAGGTGCTGCAGATCAAGGTGGCCCAGGGCGCCAAACCGGGAGAGGGTGGTCAACTACCGGGTGGCAAGGTGAACGAGCTGATCGCCCGGCTGCGCTTCTCCGTGCCCGGTGTGACGCTGATTTCACCGCCCCCGCATCACGATATCTATTCCATCGAGGATCTCGCGCAGCTGATTTTCGACCTTAAGCAGGTCAACCCAGAGGCGCTTGTTTCGGTGAAGCTTGTATCGGAGCCTGGCGTGGGAACCATTGCGGCTGGCGTTGCGAAAGCCTACGCAGACCTGATTACGATCAGCGGCTACGACGGCGGTACGGCAGCGAGCCCGATCACCTCAATCCGCCATGCGGGTTCGCCCTGGGAGCTGGGGCTTGCTGAGGTGCAGCAAACGCTGCGCGGCAATGGCCTGCGCGGCAATATCCGGCTCCAGGCCGACGGTGGTATGAAGACCGGCCTGGACGTGATCAAGGCCGCGATTCTCGGGGCAGAGAGTTTCGGGTTTGGCACGGCGCCAATGGTTGCCCTGGGCTGCAAGTATCTGCGGATATGCCATCTGAACAACTGCGCTACGGGCGTGGCGACGCAGAACGAGCGCCTGCGCGATGACCACTTTAAGGGCACCGTCGAGATGGTCGTGAACTTCTTCAGCTTTGTTGCCGAGGAGACCCGCGAGTGGCTGGCGACTCTGGGTATGCGCTCGCTTGAGGAGTTGATTGGTCGCACGGATCTGTTGCATCGCCTGCCGGGCGACACGGCGCGGCAGCGCTCGCTGGATCTTGCGCCGATTCTGCACAAGTCGGCGGATGCCGAGGGGCAGCCCGAGTTCTGTATCGTTCAGTCCAACGATCCCTTTGATCGGGGCGAAAAAGCTGAGGCCATGGTGGCGGCGACCCTGAGTGCCATCGAGAATCGCAGCGGCGGCGAGTTCGAGTTTGACGTGACCAACTGCGACCGTTCGATTGGCGCAAGAATCTCCGGCGAGATTGCCCGGCGTCATGGCAATCTGGGCATGGAAAGTGCGCCTATCGTCCTGCGCTTGAAAGGCACTGCCGGCCAGAGCTTTGGCGTCTGGAACGCCGGCGGCCTGCACATGTATCTCGAAGGCGACAGCAACGACTATGTGGGCAAGGGCATGGCCGGCGGCAAGCTGGTGGTTTACTCCCCACCCGACAGTAGTTATGCCTCACAGGAAACCGCCATTATCGGTAACACCTGCCTCTACGGTGCAACCGGAGGCGTCCTGTACGCGGCGGGTATCGCCGGTGAGCGTTTTGCGGTGCGTAATTCCGGTGCCCATGCTGTGGTAGAGGGCGCCGGTGATCACTGCTGCGAATATATGACCGGCGGTGTGGTCACCGTATTGGGCGATACGGGAGTGAACTTTGGCGCGGGTATGACCGGCGGCTTTGCCTATGTGCTGGATCAGCAGCGGCGCTTTATTGATCGCTATAACAGCGAACTGGTGGAGATTCACCGGGTGAGCTCCGAATACATGGAAGCGCACCGCACGCACCTGCACGAAATTCTCGCCGAACATGTCAAAGAGACGGGCTCTGCCTGGGGGCGCGAGATTGAGGATAACTTTGAGGACTACGTGGGCAAGTTCTGGCTGGTCAAACCCAAGGCCGCCGATCTGCAGCAGCTGCTGACGCGCCTGCGCGAGACCGACTAGGGCGAATAGGGCGAGAGCCGGGAAGATCCTGATGAGTGGACGCGTAAGTAACAACTTTCAGTTTATTGATGTCGGTCGCGCCGATCCGAAAAAAAAGCGGATTGCGGCGCGCAAGACGGAATATGTCGAGATCTACGATCCCTACACCAAGGCACAGGTCGAGGATCAGAGCGACCGCTGCCTCGAGTGCGGCAATCCGTACTGCGAGTGGAAGTGCCCGGTTCACAACTTTATCCCCACCAGACCAACACCCTGCCGGAAGTCTGTGGTCGCGTTTGTCCCCAGGACCGGCTCTGCGAGGGCGCCTGTACCCTCAACGATGGCTTTGGCGCAGTCACGATCGGTTCCGCCGAGAAATACATCACCGACACGGCCCTGGCCATGGGCTGGCGCCCGGATATGTCCCAGGTGGTGCCCACCAACAAGCGCGTGGCAATCGTGGGAGCGGGACCGGCGGGTCTGGGCTGTGCCGACGTCCTGGTGCGCGCCGGGGTGAAGCCGGTGATCTTCGACCGCTACCCGGAAATCGGTGGTCTGCTGACCTTTGGCATCCCCGAGTTCAAGCTTGAAAAACAGGTGATGATGCGTCGCCGGGAAATTTTCAGCGACATGGGTATGGAGTTCCGACTGAACACCGAAATTGGCCGCGATATCACTATGGATGCTTTGCTTGAGGAATATGACGCGGTTTTTCTCGGCATGGGAACTTATACGGCGATGCTCGGTAATTTCCCCGGAGAAAATCTGCCCGGCGTTTACAAGGCGCTCGACTACTTGATTGGCAACGTCAATCACAATCTGGGTTTTGAACAACACCCGGAAGCCTACGTGAACCTCAAGGGCAAACGCGTGGTCGTGCTTGGCGGCGGTGATACGGCGATGGATTGTGTGCGAACCGCGGTGCGCCAGCAGGCTGAGCATGTGATCTGCGCCTATCGTCGCGATGAGCAGAACATGCCGGGTTCCCGCCGTGAAGTGAAAAATGCCCGGGAAGAGGGCGTGGAGTTTCTGTTTAACCGCCAGCCTGTCGAAGTCGTTGAATACTTTGGCGATGCCTGTGGGGTGAAGACTATTGAGACGCGTCTGGGTGAGCCCGGCCCGGATGGTCGCCGTCGTCCGGAGCCGATTCCCGGCAGCGAGGAAGTGCTAGAGGCCGACGCCGTGATCATGGCCTTTGGTTTTCAACCCAGTCCCGCGAAGTGGTTTGATGACGTTGGCGTGCAGGTGAATGACTGGGGTGGCGTGATCGCCGATGAGCACCAGACCTTTGGATTCCAGACCACCAACCCGAAGGTTTTTGCCGGCGGCGACATGGTGCGCGGCTCCGATCTGGTAGTCACGGCAATCTGGGAGGGCCGTCAGGCCGCAGAAGGGATTCTCGATTTTCTCGAGGTATGAACAATAACGCTGCCAGCAGCGCTGGCGAATAACGAATTGAGATCGACCCTGAAGGGTCGGCTTTAGGGATAGAACAGCAATGACAGAATTGAAGAACGATCGTTTCCTGCGTGCACTCATGCGCCAACCTGTGGATCGCACGCCACTGTGGATGATGCGCCAGGCGGGTCGCTATCTGCCGGAATACCGGGCCACGCGGGAGCAGGCGGGTTCGTTCATGGATCTTTGCAAGAACGCGGAGCTGGCCTGCGAGGTCACCATGCAGCCGCTGCGTCGTTACGCCATGGATGCGGCGATTCTGTTCTCCGATATTCTGACACCCATCGAGCCGATGGGGATGAAACTTGATTTTGTCCCCGGCCCGGTGTTTGAGAACCCGATCCGTACAGCTGCGGATGTCGATGCCTTGGTGGTGCCGGAAAATATGGCGGAGGCTGTTTCCTATGTACCAGCGATTATCAAGCGTCTGCGGGTCGCTTTTGAGGGCCGTGTGCCGTTGATTGGTTTTGGTGGTGCTCCTTTTACTCTGGCATGCTATATGGTCGAAGGAAAAGGAAGTAAGGATTTCGCCAGCCTCAAGCAGATGATGTATTCGGACTTTCCCTTGTACGACACTCTCATGCAGAAAATCACAGAGATGGATCGGCGCTATCTGAATATGCAGATTGAAGCTGGAGCACAAACGATTCAAATCTTTGATACCTGGGGCGGTCTTTTGGCTCCGCATGATTATG
>CAZGGN010000063.1:5405-14105 GCA_964525195.1 uncultured Congregibacter sp. | reverse complement strand
AAACATATAATTTACTTAATATTTTAATTTGCTAATATTCGCTCACGCTACTACAAACATAAACCCGGAGCGACTCGTGAACAAAGATTTCATTATTTCCTGGAAAGCTGCCGGCATCTCGCTCGGCCTATTGCTTGTGCTGGCCACTGCGCTGGTTCAACCGCTTGGTGTATCCACGCAGTTTGTGGTCACCGATGGCATCGTGGCGCATCAGGTCGCGCCCAAGTTTGCCGAGGGCAACAAGTATCTCGCCAAATACGGTGAAAAAGATGGCTGGGGCGTGGGTTACGGCTGGATGCTCGTGTTTGGCATGGTCGTCGGCGGTGCCGTCACCTCACGCCTGCTGAGCAAAAGGCAGCCGGATGCGGATAAGGGCTCGATGCCCGCCCTGTGGACATCCACCTTCGGTCCCTCCCATGCAAAACGTTATATCGCCTCCTTTGCCGGTGGCGTCTTGCTGCTCTTTGGCGCCCGCCTGGCCGGAGGCTGCACCAGCGGGCATATGATCAGTGGCATATCGCAACTGGCCCTGAGTTCCTTCATTTTCGGGGTGGTTACTTTCGTATCAGCCATCCTGATGGCCAAATTCCTTTACCGCGGGAGAGCGTGATGAGCACTCTGATCATCGGATTCCTGATTGGCTGTGCCTTTGGTGCCATCCTGTACCTCGGCGGAGCCACCAGCTACCGCCGCATCCTGGGCACGCTGCTGCTCAAGGATATGTGGATCATCAAGCTCATGATGACGGCGATTGGTGTCGGATCCCTGGGAATTTATCTGCTCGACATGGGTGGTCTGGCGCATATGTCCGTCAAGCCGGCGTATCTCTGGGGCATTGCCATCGGCGGTGCGATTTTCGGAATCGGCTGGGCCGTGGCCGGTTACTGTCCGGGAACCTGTGTCGTGGGCAGCGCCGAGGGCAAAAAAGATGCGATCTTTACGCTGCTGGGCGCGCTTGCGGGAGCCTTCCTGTTCTCTCTCGCCTTCCCCTATCTGGAATCCACGCTGATTGCTCCGGCAAACTTCGGCGCCGTCACCCTTGAGTCCATGCTGGGCGTCAACGGCATTTACATCGCCCTGCCCTTCAGCCTCGCGCTGTTGTTTGTCGCGTTCTTTGTCCTGAAAGACCGCTACGACTGATCCCCCCGAAAGCGCCGCAGTCTGCGGCGCTTTCCTTTCAAACACACACCGATCCCAGTAGGCTGACGCGCTGACACTACCGCGGGTTACAGCAAGTCATGGATCAATCCATTCTCTATACGATGGCCGCCGTGCTCGTCCTCGGCGTTGGCGCACAATGGCTGGCCTGGCGACTCAAGCTGCCTTCGATTCTGCCGCTGCTATTGCTCGGCATTATCGCCGGACCTGCGACGGGGCTACTCAATCCGGACGAAATGTTCGGCCCGATTCTGTTTCCCATGGTCTCCCTGGGCGTCGCGCTGGTGCTCTTCGAGGGTGGTCTGACCCTCCGGTTTCGCGATATTCGCGGCCACGGGACCCTGGTGACCAATCTGGTGAGCTGGGGTGCCCTGCTCAACTGGCTCCTGATCGCCGCCGGCTGCCACTACATTGCCGGCCTGCCCGGAGACATCGCCATGTTGTTTGCCGCGCTGGTTATCGTTACCGGACCCACGGTGATCAACCCGCTGCTGCGAACGATGCGGGCGGAGAATGCCAGCAGCCAGGTCCTGCGCTGGGAAGGCATTCTCATCGATCCGGTCGGCGCCCTGCTGGCAGTGCTGGTATTTCAATACCTCCTGACCGGGCAGAACTCCTGGATGCTCTTTGCCGAGAGCATCGGCGCAGGCACCATCATGGGTGTCGCCGGCGGGTGGAGTCTCGGTATGGTCCTGCGCCGCCACTGGGTACCGGAATACCTGCTCAACGTACTGACCCTGGCCTGGGTGGTCATGGTATTTGCTGGCAGTGACTTTCTGGCGCATGAATCCGGACTTCTGGCGGTCACCATCATGGGGATCATGCTGGGCAACATGCGTGATGTCGCGGTCAGTGAGATCCTGAGCTTCAAGGAAAGTCTCTCGGTACTGATCATTTCCGTACTGTTCGTCGTGCTTGGGGCGCGCGTGGATCTTCGTGAAATCCTCGACACCGGCTGGCAGGGCGCTGTGATTCTGCTCATCGTCCTCCTCGCCCGGCCGGTGGTCGTCTGGCTGTCGGCGCTCGGCGGCGGCTACCGCTGGCAGCAGAAAGCGCTGATCGCCTGGGTCGCCCCCCGGGGTATTGTGGCCGCCGCGGTGTCCTCATTGTTTGCCATCCGCCTGGAAGAAGCCGGGCATGAGGGGGCCTCGATTCTGGTCGCTCTCACGTTTCTGGTGATTCTGGCGACGGTACTTGTGCAGAGCTTCAGCGCCCGGCGGGTGACCCAGGCTCTGGGACTCGCCGAGGCCGAGCCCAACGGCATGCTCTTTGTCGGGGCCAACGTGGTGGCCCGGGCTCTGGGGGTCGCGCTTCGTGATCAGGGCTTTCGCGTCAAACTCGCCGACACCTCCTATGAGGAGATTCGCGCCGCACGCATGCTCGGCCTGGAGGTCTATTACGGTGATCCAATATCATCGCACGCGGACCAGTTTCTTGAGCTCACGGGCATTGGACGGCTCTTTGCTGTCAGTCGCCGATCACGCTGGAATACGCTCTCCTGTATGAAATTCAGGAGTGAGTTCGGACCCCAGCGGGTGTTCAGTCTGCGCAACAGTGAAGACAAGGATGTATCCGAGCGGGCACGCATCGCCGACGAGTACGCACCGCCGCGTCTGTTTGGACCGGACGTTACCTACCAGAAACTCGCGAGCCTGCTGGCGAGGGGAGCCGAAATAAAAACCATCAGATTATCGAATGACTTCAGTCTCGAAGACTACAAGCGCGAAAACCGCGCTAATGTCATTCCCCTGTTTACGCTGGGTGACAAGCAGAAACTGCGGGTAATCGATGACCCCGGGGCCCTGCCTGAGCCAGACAGCTATCAGCGGCTGATGGCCATCATCTGGAAAAACCAGAGCCCGGAAAAGCCCGAAGCTTCCGCGCAGGACAAATGATTCACGGTCGTGGCATTGCGCGCCATGCTACGCAGGGATTGTTTGCGTCGGGTTATTGCAGTAGCGTTAGGCAGACCTCCAGGAGTGGGAGCGCATGCAGGCGATCCTCAAGCTAGACCTGGCAGGACAGCCGAGAGGGTGGCTGACCCTGCACGAGGCGGTATCCGCGTACGCCCGGGGCGATGTTGTCTACGGCATCGGCGATACGCTGCCCCCGGTGTACGGCGGTATTCAGCGCCTGTCCGGCAAGCGCTCGCAGATCGTTCTCCAGCCCATCATTGCCCTTCAGGGGCGGATCATGCAGGGTTTTACTCCGCCGCTTTGCAATCGCACGCTGTTCCGCCGGGATGATCACCGCTGCCTCTATTGCGGCACCCAGCATAGTCGTCAGGAACTGACCCGGGACCACGTACTACCGGTATCGAGGGGTGGCAAGGACCGCTGGGAAAACGTCGTTGCCGCCTGCAAGCGCTGCAACTGGGAAAAGGACAATCAGACGCCGGAAGAAGCCCGCATGCCGCTGCTCGCGATTCCATTCAGGCCCAATACCTATGAATGGCACTTCCTGGCCAAGGACCGGGTGCTGGCGGACCAGATGGATTATCTCTCACAGCAATTCAAGGCCCAGCGAGACTGGGCCAACTGAGCCTTCGCCGCCGATAAAGGGGGCCTTCAGCCCCGGTAGTAACGTTGCGGCACCAGCGGCATCTTGCACACCACAACGGGCAGCGGCTTGCCGCGCACATCCACCGCAAGCTCGCTGTCAACAGCAGCGCAATCCACATCCACAAATGCCATCGCAATTGGCGCGTCGACGGTCGCGGCAAAACCACCGGAGCTGATACTGCCGACCGGCTGTCCCTGTGCGTTCAGGACGGTCTGCCCCTCGCGCACGGGCCGCTTACCCAGCACTTGCAGTCCCACGCGCGCGCGCGCTGTGCCACCCTTGAGCTGCTCGGCTACCCGTTCAGCACCCGGGTAGCCCCCGGCACGTGCACCTCCCGGTCGTCGCGATTTGCTGATTGCCCAGTTCAGACGGGCTTCGATCGGTGTAATCGTGGGTGACAGCTCGTGACCATACAGACACAGTCCCGCCTCAAGACGCAGAGAATCGCGCGCGCCAAGGCCGACGGGCGCTACGGCCTCATGTGCGAGCAGGCGGCGTGCCAGCATAGCGCTGTACGCCTCTGGCACGGAAATTTCGAAACCGTCCTCTCCCGTATAGCCGGAGCAGGTGATGTACAGGGATATGCCATCGAGCGTGAAATGCGCGCCATCGAGGAAGGTCATGGCGGCGGTCTCAGGCAGCAAGGCACCGAGAACCTCCCGGGCTCGTGGCCCCTGGAGCGCCAGCAGACCCTGCCCCTCCAGCTCGCGAAGGCTCTGCCCGGCAGCCAGCTGAGATTCAATCCAGCTGCGATCCTGCGCTTTGCATGCCGCATTCACGACGAGGAAAAATGTCTCAGGTCCCCAGCGGGTCACAATCAGATCGTCACGCACGCCGCCCTCGTCATTGGTCAGCAGTGCATAGGTCTGACGATGGTCCGCCAGCGCCTCAAGATCCACCGGCATCAATGACTCCAGCGTCCGGGTAATACCCGGGCCCTCAAGCACCAGCTGGCCCATATGCGAGACATCAAACAAACCGGCTTTTTGACGCGTATGGCGGTGCTCAGCAATGATCCCCTCGCTGTACTGAACGGGCATATCATAGCCGGCGAAGGGCACCATTCGAGCACCGAGCTCGCGGTGCAAGGCATCCAGGGGGGTGTGCTTCAGGCTCATGTAAAAGGCATCCAGGGCAGCGGGTGGGGGGCGAACTTTAGCATGGCCCCAGGGCCCTTTGAGATGCCGCAAGGACACGGGATAATGAGACTCTCTGCACAGGACCGGATCCATGAGCATCAGCCGACCCCAGTTTCGAACCATCAGCCTCATCGGCATGCCCGGCGTTGGCAAAAGTACGGTGGGAGTGATTCTCGCCAAGTTGACCGGTCTGGGATTTACCGACACAGATCTGTCGATTCAGGCACGCGAGGGACAAACCCTGCAGGACATCGTCGATGGGCAGGGCCATCTCAAGCTTCGCGCGATTGAGGAGGAAGTCCTGCTCACAGAACAGCTCAGGGATCACGTTGTGGCGACCGGAGGCAGCGTTATTTACTCTGACGCCATTATGGCCCGGCTGCGCGCCGCGGGGCCGGTCGTCTATTTGCGCGCCGATGTGGAAACCCTGAAAAAGCGGGTTGCCGCCAATCCCGACCGAGGCATTGCGAGTGGCGCAAACCAGAGCTTCGAGGATATCTACGCGGAGCGAACGCCTCTCTATGAACGCTTCGCGACCGACACAGTGAATGCGGTCGGTGGCAGCGCCGACGCTATTGCCGCACTGATCGTTCAGGCGCTGTACGCCTGATCGCTACGCGCTCACCCAAGGTGCCTAACGCGTCCGCGTGACACCGGTGCCTGTGGCAATGTCGCGGGTTTCCCCGCAAAAACCGCGCAAGGACCTTTGATAAAGCCGTTTCTGCTCCTGCGGGAAGCTCTGGCACAGGCATTGCACCATCATTCCGGCGACCCGTTCGGGACGCGTGACGGGGTCCCCGGACACGGGACGTTTTCAGTCTGGCACAGGAGGTGCATCGTGAAGTCAGGGAAGCAACCGGGGAACCCCGTCCCCTTAACTGTCGGTTTATCAAACAGAGAGCCGCTGTTTGATCGATTTTTTTCATTGCATTGTGGTACTAAGACACATTGACTGTATCGAGTCCCTACCCGATATTTGCGCCGTGGATGGCCCGTAATCATCAGGAGGTGGTTTGTGGGAGATCGCAATCAGGAGTCTGCTTCAGACGGCATTGACGACTTTTTTGAGCCTGTGATTGGAGAGTTTTCGGAAGAGGCCTACGAAGGTCTCGGTACGATATCTCTCGAGAAACAGAGCCTGGCGGAAAAACGCCGGCGCGCTGAGCAGCGTCTCGAGGAACTTCGTCTTCGCGAAGAACTGGGCGACTACGATCTGGAGTTCGACGACTACTGAGAGAGCGCCTGGCGCTTGATTGGTGTTGTTCTCTAAAACTGCGGCCCGCCGCGCGCAGTCAGGTGGGGTCGTGACACAAAAAATCGGCCCTAAACCGCCTGATGGCGCGGCGGAGCACCGTGAGTCTCCCGCTGCCAGTCAAAGACATTCAGCTCAATAAAGATGAATGCAAAGAGCCACAGCGCCGCATCCCAGAAGTCGAGCAACTTGCCCGCGTAGCCCCAGTAAACCGCCGCAATGAAAAGCGTTGAGTAAATGCAGTACTTCAGATAACGCGTGCCGTCCACCACGGCGTCGGTCAGGCTGCCGCGAAGCTGGAGGCGCACTTCAATCTCAAGCACCACCACGACCAGAATCCAGGCGGCCGCATTGATAACGTCCGTCCAGGCGAGATAGCGCGTCGCCTTCAGAGTCTGTGGATCTGCAACGATGCGAAAATCGCTGATGCGCAGGGCGTTGTCCGCTACCGACATACAATTGACCGGGTCCAGGGGAGCGTACTCATCCAGGGTCACCAGCACCGCCCAGTGCTGTCCGATCCGGGCACAGGCATCAAAGGATTCCAGTACCGTGGTCTTGTAGAGCGTGATGAGTTCCGCGCAATAGCCGCTAAAGGCCCAGACGATCGCCGCGCCGCAAATCAGTCGCGTTCCGTGGATCAATCGCTTTACCCAGCCCCGAATCTTCTCATCGTCGAGTATCGAGGTTTCCAGCTCGAAAAGGAGCAGCAGGACCACCCAGGCGGTCGTATCAATTGTTGCGGCAAACACCTGGACAAACTGGGCGATGGATATGGCACCGGTAAAGGTATGCTCCAGGGAACCTGACTCCTCCCGGAGAAACAGAAATACGTTTGCCAGCAACAGCAGGTAGGTCAGGTATTTTACCGCGGTGAACAGACGACCGCGTAATCCATGTCCCAGAATTCCCGAGTTCAAAGGCTAAACCTGGAGCAACAGGTGCTCGCGCTCCCAGGAGCTGATCACGCGATTGAATTCTTCGAACTCGTCGAGTTTTACGGCCGCGTAGGCCCGCAAAAACAGATCGCCAAAGAGATCACAGAGTGCCGGTGTGTTGCCAAGATTGCGCAGTCCCTCCTCCAGGGTTCTGGCCACCTCCACATCGTCCTCGTTGGCTGTACCCCGGTGTGGTTCTGTGGGCTGCCGCTTCTCCTGCATCCCGATCAGGCCGCTGGCCAGCGTGGCCGCGATCGCGAGATAGGGATTGGCGTCGGCGCCCGGGAACCGGTTTTCAACCCGCGTGGCGGCCGGCTCGCTGTTGGGCACCCGAAATGCGCAGGTCCGGTTATCCAGGCCCCAGTTGAGATTAATCGGCGCTGATATGTCCGGAGCGAGACGGCGATAGGAATTGACGTTGGGCGCATACAAACTGATCAGTTCCGGGGTGTAGCACTGCAAACCCGCGATGTAACTCAAAAATGCCTCGGTGTGCCGACCATTGGCATCAACAAAAATATTATTGCCCTCAGCATCCAGAATACTCTGGTGAATATGCATGGCGCTGCCCGGCTCGTTTTTCATGGGCTTGGCCATAAAGGTCGCATACATATTGTACTTATGCGCTGTCTCCCGAACCGTGCGTTTGAACACGAAGACCTGATCAGCAAGAGACAGCGGGTCGCCGTGGCGAAAGTTGATCTCCATCTGCGCCGCGCCGTTTTCATGGATCAGCGTATCCACATCAAGCTGCTGCGCATCGGCGTATTCGTACATGTCCTCGACAAAGTCCTCGAACTCTGCCACCGCATCAATGCTGTAGGACAGCCGCGCGGACTCCCGTCGACCGCTACGTCCCACCGGCGGCACCAGTTCGTAGTCCGCGTCCTCGTTGCGCGCGACCAGATAAAACTCGACTTCCGGAGCGATCACAGGCTGCAGGCCGGCTTCCTTATAGGCGGCCAAAACATTGCGTAGCACCGTTCGACAGGCCAGTGGGTGCAGTTCCCCCGCCTGGGTATAACAATCGTGAATAATCTGCGCGGTAGGCTCTCTGGCCCAGGGAACGACTCGCATCGTCGCCGCGTCGGGCCGCAGGAGCATGTCCGTATCCGTGGGCTCCACAAAGTCCCAGTGCTCATCGCAGTACTCGCCGGTGACGGTCTGCACGAGAATACTCTCCGGCAGATGGGGCTCGCCGTGAGATAAAAACTGATGCGCCGGGATAAATTTCCCCCGGGCGTTGCCGGTCATATCCGGAACCAGGCACTCAACCTCGGAAATCTGGTGCTGCTTTAACCAGTCGTTAATCAATTTGCTGCTCGTCGCCATACCTGGAATCCTCAGATGCTGCAAAGAGTATCGCAGCAGGTCGGGTAAGCCGGCAACCAGCGGCGGGGATTCATAAGCGCAGGGATATCGCTAGGCCGGCAGCCCTGCGCTACCATGCACCCACTGAATTGAACGGCCCGGCCGAAGTGTCCCGCATGAGCGAATCGCACGTAAATTCCTGGTATGCCGCCAGTGCCAATTTCAACGCCGAATACCCGCCCCTGGAGGGCAGCGAGCGCAGCGACGTGTGCATCGTGGGCGGCGGTTACACGGGCCTGTCCGCGGCCATTCATCTGCGTAAGCGGGGCTACTCGGTGAC
>CAZGGN010000063.1:2718-5395 GCA_964525195.1 uncultured Congregibacter sp. | reverse complement strand
GGCTGGGGTGCCTCCGGCCGCAACGGCGGCCACGTGGGTACGGGGCAGCGAGCAGATCAATACTCCCTGGAAAAGCTCGTGGGAAAGCAACGCGCGCGATTTCTCTGGGAACTCGGGCTGGAGGGCGTCTCCACAGTCTGTGAACTGATAGATGAACACTCCATCCAGTGCGAACTCAAAAGCGGCAACCTGCACGTGGCCGCCTCGGCAAAAGCTGCCGCAGAGCTCCGGGAGGAGGTGGAGCACCTCCACGCTGTCTATAACTTCGGGGACATTCGCTATGTAGAGCGTGATGAACTGGCCGATATGAGTTCGGCACAGGGTTTTTATGGTGGCACCCTGGACAGTGCCGCGAAACATCTCCATCCCCTGAATTACTGCCTTGGACTGTGTCGCGCAGCGGAAGCGCTCGGCGTCACGCTGCACGAGTCTTCGCGGGTAAGCCACTACGTCGAGGGGGAGCATGTTCGCGTCCATGGCGAGAACGGTCACGTGGACTGCGAGCATCTGATCCTGGCCTGCAATGGCTACCTGGGCAAACTCGAGTCGCGCGTCGCCGGGCAAATCATGCCCATCAACAATTACGTGATTGCCACCGAACCGCTCAACGACGACATCGCCCGACGCCTGATCCGGGACGATACGTCGATGTCAGACACACGCTTTGTTATCAACTACTGGAAGCTGTCGGCCGACAGGCGCCTGCTCTTTGGCGGCGGGGAGTCCTACAGCTCGCGCTTTCCCCGGGATATTGCCAACTTTGTGCGCCCCTACATGCTGCGCATTTACCCGGAGCTTGCGAACACCCGCATCGAATACGGCTGGGGCGGCACCCTGGCGATCACCCTCAACCGGATGCCAGCCTTTGGGCGCGTATCCCCGCGGATTCTTTACGCCCATGGATACTCGGGACACGGGGTGCCGATCGCCACACTGGCTGGCAAGCTGCTGGCAGAAGCCGTAGCGGGGACCGCCGAGCGCTTTGACGTAATGGCCGATGTGCCCACACCGCAATTCCCCGGTGGCACCCTGTTGCGCTGGCCGGGGCTGGTGGCCGGCATGCTCTACTATTCGCTACGGGATCGCCTCGGATGAGTCACGCATCTGCCCTTGCCCTGCATCCGGAAGAAACCTGGCAGGAGCAACTACAGAACGCACTGCGCAGCCCCGACGAGCTCGCAGAGTTTCTGGGTCTCTCTCCTGCAGAGTTGGGATATTCAGGCGAGGCGGACGATTCCTTTCCGCTTCTGGTTCCCCGATCCTTTGCCGCCCGCATGCGGCGCGGGGACGCAACAGATCCGCTCCTGCGCCAGGTCCTGGCCACCCCTGAGGAAACCCTTGAGCGGGCTGATTATGGGCGGGATCCGGTAGCCGAAGTAAGTCGCTACGGTGGCAGCCCGGGGATCCTGCAAAAGTACAGCGGGCGCGCACTGATGATCGTTACCGGCCAGTGCGCAGTGAACTGCCGTTACTGCTTTCGCCGGCACTACCCCTATGCCGACAATGCACAGTCGAGTGCAGACCGACTCCTGTCTGTTGATGCGCTCCTTGACGATCTCTCCCTTCGCGAACTGATTCTGAGCGGCGGCGACCCATTACTACTCCCGGACAAACAGATATCGGCGATTGCCGAACGTATTCAGCGTCGCCAGCGCGGGGTCACTCTGCGTATTCACACGCGGTTACCGGTGGTTATTCCCGATCGCGTGACCGAAACACTCACCGAGGCGCTGACAAAACCGGCGATGCCCGTAGTGATCGTGCTGCACAGCAATCACCCGAATGAGATCAACAACGAGACGGCAGCGGCCATCGGCCGCCTCAAGGCCGCAGGCATCACCGTATTGAATCAGGCCGTCTTGCTGCGCGGCGTTAACGATACTGTGGAGTCACTCGCTGCGCTCAGCGACCGGCTCTTCGCCGCCGGCGCCATGCCCTATTACCTGCACCTCCTCGACAAAGTGGCCGGTGCAGGACACTTTGATGTACCCGAAGACACGGCCCGAAATCTTGTCGGGGAACTCGCCAGCATCCGTCCGGGGTACCTTGTCCCGAAACTCGCCGTAGAAGTGCCCGGGGCCTCAAGCAAGCGCGAACTGGCTCCGAGCTATTCAAGCTAGTACATCAACGGTCTGGTGGTGCACGTGTCGAAGGTAGTGACGGGTAATTGCCTAAGAAATTACCAACGCGACATGCTAAAGAAGTTGGCTGCCCCGAAAACCCTGCTCCTGCGCTAAACTTGGCCGTTTACGAATGGTCGTAACAACGCTTTGGAGATACCGGCGATGGATAACAAAGTTTCAGCAATCGCACTGATGACCGCCCTATTTGCTTCGGCGGCTTCGCAGGCACAGACCGATAGCACGACGCCAAAACAGGCACTGTTCGACACCAAACACCTGATTTCTATCGGTGGGACGTGGCAATCAACCAAAACAACGATTCGAGCGACGACAGAAAACTTTGACCCGGAACCGATAACTCTCAGGGAACTGGGTGCGAATGAGCGCGATACCTCCTATTTCATCGATTACCGCTACCGCTTCAAGCCCAATTGGAGCGTCTTTGCGGGCACCTACCAGTTTACGGGCAGCGGTCAGAGCCAAAGTCAGCGCGACTTTAACTATGATGGCGTAGAGTTCGAAGCCGGGCTGGATCTGGAATCGAAGTTTGAAAT
>CAZGGN010000063.1:0-2708 GCA_964525195.1 uncultured Congregibacter sp. | reverse complement strand
CGATATCTACATGGTGAATGTGTTGTACACGGTACATCGCAGCGACAAGCTCGAAATCATGCTCGGCGGCGGGGTGCACGCCTTTGACCTGAGCGCAGAAGTTTCCGGCAGCGCCAGCATCAACGACCAGAGCAGCGAGGTGCGCCGGGCTGGCGGCACACTTCTGGCACCGGTTCCCAACGTTCGCGGCGCCGCAACCTGGGATTTATCCGATCGATTCGGACTCAGCCTGGTCGGTGGATGGCTGTCCGCGAACGTCCAGGATTACAGCGGTGACTTCGTTTACGCTCACCTGCGCGGCTACTATAAATTCACTGAAAACTTTGGCGTATCGCTGGGCTATCAGCTGACCAATATCGACATCAGCCGGGACCGCGCCCGCAGCGATATTGCGTTTGACTCAGAACTGGACGGGCCCAGTTTCACTCTCACCTACAGCTTCTAGAGCAGGTTGTTTATGGCGCGACAAATCACAGCCGACGCCATGGACCAGGCTGCCGGTCAGGAAAAAAGCGGCAACCTGGATGAAGCCAAGCGGCTCTACGCACAGGTACTCAGCGCCGATCCAGCTAACAAAAAAGCGAAGAAAGCCTTAAAAGCGCTGGTTGGCAAAGGCAGGGCACAGCTCACTCCCGCGGACTTTGAACGCGTCGCGCGGCTGATGCAGAGCGGAAAGCTGAACTCGGCGCTTGCAGACATCAACAAGCTATGCCGCCTGCACCCGGAGCAACCGGCGCTGCATAACCTGCGGGGGGTGATTCTCAGCCGCTACGATCAGCCGGTGCGGGCAGTCGACGCCTACCAGACTGCGCTAAAGCTGGAACCCGCATTTGCCGAGGCGCTGAATAACCTCGCGACCGCGTTTACGGAGCTCAAGCGTTATCAAGAAGCGCTTGGCTGCTACCAGGAACTGGTAAATCGAGGCATCGCCGACGCCGAAGTCTATGCCAATCTTGCACGGGCCCTTCGCGGAGCAGGTCAGCGTGACAATGCGCTGGAGGCGCTGAAACGGGCGCTTAAATTCAACCCGCTTTATGCCGATGCCTTGAATGACCTGGGCAACCTGTTCAATGACATGGGCCAGTTAGATCAGGCGATTGATGCCTATGAGCGGGCGCTGGGCATAGAGCCACGACATCGAAAAGCTCTCCTGAATCTGGCGCGCAGCCTGACAGCGATGAGTAAGCCGATAGATTCTCTCGCGGTCTTTGAAGAGATCCTGACAATCGATCCAAAAGACGAAGATGCCCTTCGTGGCGCAGCCAGTGCGTTGCAGTCCGTGAATCGCGATACTGAAGCCGTTAAATATTATCAGCGCCTGCTCCAAGTCCGGCCGGAGGACAGCGTGGCCCGGCATATGCTGACAGCGATTAGCGGGCAGACAGTTTCCCGGGGCTCGCCAGCTTACGCACGAACTCTTTTTGAGGGCTACGCGGCGAATGTTGAGCAGCACCTGACCGGCCCTCTGGCGTACTCGCTTCCAGAGAAGATTCCCGGCTGGCTGGAGCTTATCGACGGCGAGGATGCCTGGTATCCATACGCACTGGACCTGGGCTGCGGCACGGGTCTCGTCGGGCTACAGATGCGCAGCTACTGCGAGCACCTTACCGGCGTCGATGTGTCTCACGCGATGCTCGACAAGGCCTCAGAAAAAGCCGTGTACGATCAGCTGCTGCCAGGTGATATCAACACGATGCTGCGCGATAGCGATTCCAGCTTCGATCTGGTGCTCTGCATCGATGTTCTGATTTACCTCGGTGCGCTTGAAGATGTGTTCAAGGGCATCGCGGCGCGCTGCAATCCCGGCGCACGCTTCGTTATGAGTACGGAGCAGTCCGGGGGCGAGGATTTGCGTCTGCAAAGGTCCGGGCGTTTTACCCACTCAGGCGATTATGTTTTGCGCTGTGCACAAGCCGCCGGCTTCACACTGCTCCACCGGGAAAATGTATCGCTGCGCAAGGAGCGGGACGCGTGGCTTCCGGGGGAGCTGTTTATGTTCAGTCTCGGCGAGAAGAACGCCTAGCTGCTGCCAGCCCTGCTCGACCCTGCTGGATACAGTCCGTAGACTCAGTCGGTGCGCCACGTTCTCCGTAAACGACAGGGATTGGATATGTCATCATTTCGAATTTTCACAGTTTATGCGTTGCTTTTGCTGAGCAGTGCTCTGGGCATGCCGGCGTCAGCATCTGAGGCAACCGGCAAGGTCGCAATCGTGACCGGCAGTAGCTACGGTCTGGGCAAAGAGCTGGCCCTCCTTGCACACGAACAGGGTATGAAACTGGTGCTCGTCGACATCCGACCGGAGCCCTCACGAAAGCTCGCTGAGCAGTTTCGCGAGAATGGCGGTGAAGCAATCGTGGTAGAAGCCGACCTCGCCAGGGCCGAGCAGCGCCCCCAGGTCATTGAATCGGCACTCGAAGCCTTCGGGCGGATCGATTACCTCTTTAACAACGCCGGCTATTCATACCTCGCCACGCTCGAACAAATGACCCTGGAAGAAGCGCATCATCTCTTTGAGGTGAACTACTGGGCCTATGCGGATCTTGCCCAGCGCGTGATTGGTCCTATGCGGAAAATCGGCGGGGGTACGATCGTCAACACCGCATCTATCCTCGGGGTCCGACCGTCGCCACCGGGCCTGGGCCACTATGGAGCGACCAAGCACGCGCTTCTCGGGTTGTTCCAGACTGTCGCCCAGGAGGTCGCTG
>CAZGGN010000062.1:13746-14136 GCA_964525195.1 uncultured Congregibacter sp. | reverse complement strand
TCACTCTCGCTGTAGACATAGGTATTGAAGCCTTCGCGTTCGCCATCCTCGCGCCGACGGATGCCCCGGGGCTGGCCGAAATAGATGCCGCCGGTGAGTTCCCGGACAATCAGAATATCCAGACCGGCCACCAGCTCGGGTTTCAGGCTGGAGGCATCCACAAGCTGCGGATACATGATCGCAGGCCTGAGATTGCCAAACAGCCCGAGCTCCGCGCGAATGCGCAGCAGGCCTTTTTCCGGTCGCAGATCGCGATCGAGCCCATCGTAGGCAGGTCCACCGACCGCTCCGAGCAAAATCCCATCCGCGGCACGAGCCTTCTCCAGAGTGCTCGCCGGAAGCGGGTCGCCCTCGGCCTCATAGGCGGCGCCGCCAATCAGGGCCTGCTCC
>CAZGGN010000062.1:1368-13736 GCA_964525195.1 uncultured Congregibacter sp. | reverse complement strand
GCGAATAGCCAGCCCGAAGCGCGCCGCGACGCAGGCGAGCACCTTCTCCGCCTCGGGGACAATCTCCTGACCGATGTAGTCGCCGGGCAGCAGTAACACGGTCTGGCTCATGCCGAGGCCTCCGAACGGAACAGCCAGGGCGACCGCTGCCGAATCTTCTCCTCGTAGGCATGAATTGCCTCCGCGCTCTTGAGCGTGACGCCGATATCATCCAGACCCTCCAGGAGGCACTGGCGTCGATAATCCTCGACCGGAAACGGCCAGCGGCGCCCATCGGACAGCACCACCTGCTGCTCCCGCAGATCCACGGTCAGGCTGAAACCTTCATTGTCGTAGAGCAGCGCAAACAGCTCATCGACCTGCTCTGCCGGCAGAACCACGGGGAGCACGCCGTTCTTGAAGCAGTTGTTGTAGAAGATATCCGCGAAACTCGGCGCGATCACGCAGCGAAAGCCGTAGTCTTCCAGCGCCCAGGGCGCATGCTCGCGACTGGAGCCGCAGCCGAAGTTTTCCCGGGCGAGCAGAATCGAGGCGCCCTGATAGCGGGGGAAATTGAGGGGGAAATCGGGATTCAGGGGCCGCTCACTGCAATCCTGTCCCGGCTGTCCCTCGTCGAGATAACGCAGCTCATCAAACAGGTTCGGGCCAAAGCCGCTGCGCTTGATCGACTTCAAAAACTGCTTGGGAATAATCAGGTCCGTATCGACATTGGCGCGATCCATCGGCGCCAGCAGTCCCTCGTGTACCGTAAAAGGCTTCATGCGGGCTCTCCCTGAAAATCCCGAACATCCACAAAATGACCGGCGATCGCGGCCGCGGCCGCCATGGCCGGGCTTACCAGGTGTGTGCGCCCTCCGAAGCCCTGACGTCCTTCAAAATTTCGATTTGAGGTGGAGGCGCAGTGCTCCCCCTTGCCGAGCTTGTCCGCATTCATCGCCAGGCACATGGAACAACCGGGCTCGCGCCACTCGAGGCCCGCCTCCAGAAAAATCCGGTCCAGGCCCTCGGCCTCGGCCTGGGCTTTGACCTCACCGGAGCCGGGCACCACCATCGCCTGCTTGACCGACGCGGCCACCTTGCGCCCGCGTACCACGGCGGCCGCTTCGCGAAGATCCTCGATGCGCGAGTTGGTGCAGGACCCGATAAACTTGGGCGCCATGGGCCGTCCCTCAACGTACTTCAACGTGACCTCGTCAACGGCGATCATGCCCATGCGGGCCCCGGCCTCGATCGACATATTGCACAGGGTCATGCGCCCTTCCATGCTCAGGGCCTCGACTGCTTCGCCGGCGAACTCAATCGCGTAGCCGGTGCCACCGGCCGTACCGATTTCGCCGATAATCGCCAGGGCCAGATCCTTGGCCGTCACGCCCAGGGGCAGGCGGCCGTCCACGCGCACGCGCATGTTCTTCATCTTCTGCTGCACCAGACACTGGGTCGCCAGCACATGCTCGACCTCGGAGGTGCCGATCCCGTGGGCCAGGGCCCCGAGGGCGCCGTGGGTGCTGGTGTGCGAATCGCCGCACACCACGGTCATGCCGGGAAGCGTCGCGCCGAGCTCCGGTCCGACCACGTGCACGATGCCCTGGCGGCGATCATTAATGGGGATTTCCTCGATGCCGAAACTGGCACAGTTGTCGTCCAGTGTCTGAACCTGCAGTCGCGACGTCGCATCGAGGATGCCCGCCACACCGCCGGCGCGTTCTTTTGCGTCCGTGGGGACGTTGTGATCGGGTACCGCCAGGTTGGCATCCAGACGCCAGGGCTTGCGCCCCGCCAGGCGCAGGCCCTCGAAGGCCTGCGGCGAGGTGACCTCATGGATCAGATGCCGATCGATGTAAATAAGTGCCGAGCCGTCCTCTCGTTCTTCTACGAGATGAAGGTCCCAGAGCTTGTCATAAAGGGTTTTTGCGCTCATCGGGGCTTACCTGCAGTGAAAACTGGCGCAATCCTAGGCTTGCGCCATGAATAACTCAAATCTATTATTTTTATACATAGCATTATTTAAGGTTATACATGGATATCGCGAATCTGAGGGCGTTTGCCGCCGCCGCACGCAGCGGGTCCTTTTCTGCCGCCGCGGAGCAACTGCACATTACTCAGCCCGCGGTGAGCAAGCGTATCGCCGTGCTGGAAGCGGAACTGCAGGCGAGCCTCTTTGACCGGCTGAGCCGACGCATCGAACTCACCGAAGCGGGCCGCGCCCTGCTCGCGCGGGTACCGGACGTTGAGCAGAGCCTGCGCCACGCCGAGCAGGCCGTGCGCGATCTGCACGGCGAGATCACCGGCCCCCTGCGCATCGCCACCAGTCACCATATCGGCCTGCACCGCCTGCCGCCGGTGCTATCCGCTTTTCAGCGCCGCTACCCCGCCGTGCAGCTGGCCATCGAATTTCTGGACTCGGAACAGGCCTATGAGCGCCTGCGGGTCGGTGACATCGAACTGGCGGTCGTCACGCTCGCCCCCGGCGATGTCTCCCGACTGCACAGCGAAACCATCTGGGAGGACCGGCTGGCGATCATGATCGCTCCGGACCACCCCCTCGCGGGGCGCAGACGCCTTGGTATTGCGGAGCTCGCGGAGCATCCGGCGGTGCTGCCGGGGCTGGATACCTTTACCGGCCAGATCGTCCATCAGCACTTCGAGCGCGCCGGTGCCCGGCTTCAGCTGCGCATGGCCACGAACTATCTCGAAACCCTGCGCATGATGGCCATTGTGGGGCTGGGCTGGACGGTGCTGCCCGCGCACATGGCCGGCGAGGAGCTCTGCACCCTGCGCGTCGCCAATACGGCGATGTCGCGACAGCTCGGGCTGGTCCGCCACAACGAGCGCAGTCTGTCACGGAGCGCCCGGGCCTTCACCGAGTTGCTTTACGCCAGTGGTGGTGAGGAGAAAACGCTCCCTGGCGCCGCCTAGCGCAGCGCGCCGTCATCGCCGGTCAGCATACCCATCTTGGCCGCGTTTTCGGCGGCCGTCCCCGCCGACTGATCGGGAAAATAGAATGCGCCACTGTAGCGCAGGATGGGCGTATCACCGTCAAATATCGCGCCACTGCAAAAGCCAAAACGGCGTTTGACCTGCACGTGATCTGCCCGGGTCTGGAGCCAGCGACCGGGTCGTCCGGGTGACATGAAATCAAAACTGAGATTAATGGTGGGCGATGGCGCGGGCTGGTCACGAAGCATGTGAATGCTGGTGGCCGCGGCGATATCGGCCAGGGTCATCAATGCGCCACCGTGGCAGATACCCATGAGATTGAGGTGCTGCTCGGCCACGAACAGGCCGAAACTGATCTCCCGCTCACGGATACGCCGGTAAAAAGGCTGCAGTTGATCGCCAAAGCCCAGCCCCTCGGGCAATTGTTCAAATCCCTCGGGTACCTGCAAGCTCCTGCTTGCGCCCTGCTCTGCTGTCATTGACTGCCCTTCCTCTGCGCTGAAGCCTGCACCGGGGGCGATGTCGGGCGCGGCCTAGAAAATCCCCATATCCATACCCGCAGCAAAGCCCGCTGCAAATTCGCGTGCATCGGCCAGCGCCGTCGAGTCCGGGACGCCGCGGATTATTCGCGGCTCAAGGGCTTCTGTAAAGGGAATGCCCCGCAGGATCCGCCGCGCCTCCTCGACGGCCCCGCGACCATCATTGCCGGCCGATATGAGCAGCGCGTAAGGTAGCGTGCAGCCCCGGTCGATGAGTGGATAAAAGGCCCTGTCCAGCAAATCCTTGGCGCCGCCCGCCAGACGACCGGAGTTTTCCGCACAGACCAGCAACAATCCGCTGCTGCGGGCAATCTCCACCGCGCCGACATCCATCGCGCTGTGCATTTGCACCTTGTCCGAGTGCTCGATCGCCCCCTCAAAGGCCGCGACGGCCAGTGCCAGGGAGGCCCCGCTCTGACTGTGCCAGGCAATCAGCATTTGAACCTCCCCGCCCCCTCACGAATTCGTGAATGGCATGTGGATAAGCCGGTGCGCAATAAAATTGCAAGCCTCATTGAGTTATTCACAGGGTTTTTCCAAATGTCAAAGGAAAATGCGAAACAAATTATTTTATTTATAAATATCAATCGGTTATGAGGTAAATGTAGATTCCGTATAAAGTTATCCGGGAGCTAGCATAGTCGCTGGAAAATTTGCAAGGCATGTGGATAACTTTTTTTTCGAGACGCTCCGGGCACCTGTTCAGGCACCCACACAGGCACCCACTCAGGCACCAGGATGGCGCAGGGCCCAGCACTGGTGTGGCGGCGGACGACGGGAAAAATCCGGGTCCAGGGTGGACGCCGTGATGTCCTCACAGTGATAGCGTTCGCTCACCTGTGGGTCCAGACGGAACTTGCGTCGGTTGTTGGAAAAGTACAGTACTCCGTCCCGCTCGAGGCGCTCCATGGCCAGGCTGATCAGCCCCCCGTGATCGCGCTGTACGTCAAAACTGCCCGGCAGACTCTTCGAGTTGGAGAACGACGGCGGATCCAGCAGGATGATGTCAAAACGCTCCTCACCCGCGCGCAGCCAGCGCAATACGTCCGCACGCTCCAGTCGGTTATGCGCCTCGGAGAGTCCGTTGATCGCCAGATTTTTTGCGAGCCAGCGCAGGTAGCTGTTGGACAGATCGACGCTGACCGTTTCCCGGGCCCCGGCCACCGCCGCGTGAATCGTCGCGCTGCCCGTGTAGCAAAAGAGATTGAGAAACCGTTTGCCCGGCGCCTCGCGGGCAATCCGCAGGCGCAGGGGCCGATGGTCAAGGAACAGGCCCGTATCGAGGTAATCATGCAGATTCACCAGCAGTTTGACGGCACCCTCCCGCACCGTGAGCAGATCGCGCTCGTGTCCCTGGGGCTGGTACTGCGCCCGGCCACGCTGACGCTCTCGCTGCTTGAACACAATCTGCGCGGCCGGAATCCCCGTGGCCACCGGCAGCGCCTGCCTGATTTCCCGAAAACGCTCCGCCGCCGCCTCCTCGCTGACCCTGGCCGGCGCTTTGTATTCCGCGACGTGCAGCCAGTCGCCGTAGCGATCGATGGCCACCGCGTATTCCGGCATATCCGCATCGTAGAGCCGGTAGCATTCGTTGCCGGAACGCTTCAGCCAGGCGGTGAGTTTGCGCTGGTTTTTTCGCAGACGGTTCGCGAACATCTGCGCCCCGCTGCTGAGCTCGCCGTCCGAAGCCTCCGGGACCGCCTCGGTCGCCGCGGCGCTCGCCGGAGCTGCCGGCGGAGCGGCGTCCAGCAGGCTGTTGTCCACCAGATCAAGGAGCAATAGCGTGACCGGGAGACGGCCGTTGAAGAAACTGTACTGACGGTGGCTGCGCAGCCCCAATGCCCGCCCGTGCTCTTTATCACCGGCGAGAATGGCGGCCTGCCAGCCCGAAAACTGATCGTGCAGCAGCTCGCCGAGACTTCGGTAGAGCTGCGGGAGACTGTCCTTACTGCCGATACGCTCGCCATAGGGGGGATTGGTGATCACCAGCCCCAAAGGCAGTGGCCGATGCGTCGGTTTGCGGACCTCGCCGAGGGCCTTCACGCTGACCCGCACCACGGCCTCCAGTCCGGCCGCCGCGATGTTCTCCTGGGCGCTGCGCACGACCCGGGGGTCCGCATCGTAGCCGCGTATTTCCGGTAGCGCGCCGGCCCGGCCGCGCTCCGCACGCCCCTGCGCCTCGCTGTGAATCACCCGCCACTGCTCAGCGTCGTGCCCCTGCCAGTGCATAAAGCCAAAGCGCGTTCGACCCAGCGCCGGCGCGATATCCGCCGCCATCAGGGCCCCCTCAAGCAGCAGGGTCCCGGAACCGCACATGGGATCGATCAGCGCGGCATCCTGCCTGGCCAACTCGGGCCAGCCGGCACGCATAAGCAGCGCTGCGGCAAGGTTCTCCTTGATCGGCGCCTCCCCCGTCGAGCGCCGGTAACCGCGGCGGTGAAGACTCTCACCCACCATGTCCAGGGCGATATCGGCGCGGTCTCGCTGCAAACGCAGCACGATCTGTATATCCGGATTCTCCGGACTGACCTTTGGCGCCTCCAGACCCGCGGCCTTGAACGCGTCGACGATCGCATCCTTGCTGCGCTGGGCGCCAAAACGGGTGTTGCGAATCTCGTCATTGGTACCGTGAAAACTCACGGCAATACTGCTACCGGGACGGATCAGGCTCCCCCAGGGAATCGTCAGCACCGTGCGATAGAGGCTGTCTGAATCGCCCGCGGGTCCCTCGCCGAGGGACAACAGCACCCGCGTTGCGAGGCGCGACCACAGGCAGCTGCGATACATCACAGAGCGCGCGCCCTTGAACGCCACGCCGGCGGGCAGCTCGCGAATCTCGCTGGCTCCCAGGGCAGCGAGCTCCTGCGCCAGCAGGGGCGGCAAAGCCCGGGGACAGGTCGCCAGCCAGGACAGCGTGGGGTCAGCTATCACTGTTGCGCGGCTTCACTTTGCGGACGACCGGGCGCTGCCGGGGCGGCGTCTTGCGTCGCGGCGCGGGCTCGGATTTCGCGGCGGGCTCTTTGAACCGGGCCTTGCTCTGCGGACGCCGCGCGGGCGCTTTTTTCCGCGCGCGCGGCCGTCGTGTGCCCCCCTCGCGCTGCATGACTTCGATCACCAGGTTAGTCGATGAATCCATGTATTCGACAAAGCGCTGGTATTCCTCATCGCTGAGATCCCGCAGAAAGTCATGCTGGCGATAGAGGTTGACGAAGCGGCGCTCGCGTTCGTAATTCTTGGGCAGCGCCATCACCCCCCACTGCTCCAGGGTCGCTTCGAGCTGGGGGTTGTAGCTGCGCAGAAATTTGATCAGAAAGGGAATGGGGTCGTGCCGTGCGAGCAGTGACGCGCTGCGCAGCATCAGCTCCAGGGGCAGAATGGCCTCGCCGCGCTCGACCCCCTTGAGCACGTTCTCATCGTTCAGCTCGAGACTGTCAGCCAGCTCCTGAACACTCAGACCGGCGGTTTCCCGGGCATCGCGCAGAAAGCGTCCGGCCTCGGCCATTGCCTCGAGGCGCTCCGGGGAAGCGCTGTTACTGAGCAGGTCGCGCACCCAGGAGTCACCGAACATGGCGCTCATGGTTGCGACGTCCATCGCCAGGTCAAGGGTGCCACCGGCAACCCGCCCGGCGCGCTTCAGCAGACCGTCAATCAAGGAGCCTCGAGGAGACTCACCGGTCCCTCCCGGGCGCTCACCGCCGGCGATCTGCTCGCGCCTGTCTGCTTCGTCCTTCATGGGGTGAGCATAACGCAGCTGAGGGCCAGCCCCTAGGGCGACGGCTCGATAGCACCCGTTTCGAGTTCGTAGATCCGGGTGACAATCTTCCGCCACTCGTCGTAGCGATCCTGGACACTTCCGCTGAGGCGGAACACGCCGTCATCGACTTCCAGTACCGTTTCGAGCGATTCGCCGGAAAACCCCTTCACCAGCTCGCGCAGATCCTCTTCCTGGATTTTCACCTTGCGGAAACTCGCGTACACCTGCTGCATGTTCGCAAAGCTGCCCCGCCGGGCCGAGGACTTGCGATCGGCGGCGCTGGCCCGGTAGTCATCGCCAAAACGCTGGAGCTCAAAGCTGTATTCGCGCCACAGCGCGTAGCTCTCGGCAACCTGCCTGCCGAGGTCTGAATACTGCTCATCGACCGTATCGATAAACAAATCATCCTGGCGTCGCAAGCGCGCCAGGCGTCCGAACATCGGATCGTCATCGGCGGGATAGCTGCGCAGCGCATAAAATCCTTCGTCGCTGCGCTCCAGAAAACGCTCGAAACTGGCTGGCGACAGGTCCGCCGCAAAACGCATCAGGGCCAGGCGCGTGAGCGTTTGCCGACGTTTGTTGTCCAGGGTCGCGGCGAGGGTCAACAGGTCATTGCTGATCGCCCGGTAAATATCCGCAAAAGGCTCGCCCCCGGGCGCGACCGGATAGTCTGCAGGCGTTGCCTCGTCACGATAGGTCTTTGCAAAAAGCCTGCGCCCGTCAGCGCCGCGCAGGGAAATCTCCAGTTCCAGTTCCGCGCCGTCGGCGCGCAGAATCTTGCCGTCCAGGAGCAGAGGCAGGTGCACGTCCGAGGCGTGAACCACGCGCACCGCCCCCCAGGCCCCGCTCTCCTCAAGCACCGCGGCCAGTGTTACGGGCAGCAATATGGATTCGGCCTTGCGCACCGTCGGGAACACGCGCTCCCCTTCCCGGGGATCCTGCAAGCCCTGATCAAACACCGCGATCGCAATATCCAGGGGCAGCGGCGCGCGGGCAGCCGGCATGTCGGCATAGCGCAGGCTGACATCACCGACCAGGGGAGTCGCCGATTCGGGCACCGTAGGCGCAGCGGGCAAGCTGCTGCCGCTGGTACAGGCCTGAAGGAAAACCCCGGCGATCAGCAGCGCCAGCCTTTGGACCATGGCGGACATCAGCGGGACTCCGTTGTGCACACGCGGCCGCGGGTCAGCGTTTCGGTGCAGCGATAGCCGTTGCTTCCCGGCGTGTAGCGACGGTAGATGCGTCGCAGGGTAAAAGGCGTCGCCACCCGACTGGAATACAGCGACGTGACGATGCCAAGGGTTGTGCCGGTGGCCGACACGGACAGCCGGTGGACGATATCCAGGCCGTCCGGTAAGCGTATTTCAAAGACCAGCTGCTGCCCGTCCCAGAAACAGCGCTCGCTGCCCAGACCGTAGTGCGTCTGCGGCGGCGCATCGGGACCGTAGTCACAGCTCAGGGAAAAATTGCCTTCGCGTTTTACCCGGATCGCCACCCGATCCTGCTCCACTTCCAGTAACTGGGACTCGGTAATCAACTCGGCCATCTGCGCCAGACCCAGCAGTGCCTCCTGGGACGATCCCGGTGACATGACCACGCCGCTGCGGTTGCGCTCGTTCGTATTGCTGCGGGCGGCCTGCTGACGCAGATCCCGGACCATGCTGTTAAAACGGGCCTGGAGGTTGTCGCTGCGGGCGTAATCCAGCTCCCAGTTGCCGGACATGTCTACCGGATCGGCGGCGACCTGCGGCTTGACCTTCTCGTTGCTGCACGCCGGGAGCAGAAGGACCAGCGCCGACACGACAAGAACCAGTAGAAAACGCGGGCGTGTTGCTAGGGGCATTCTGATCCGGGCAGTGGGGATAGGGGTGCTCGCGGCCAGCCGCGAGTCAGAACGCGATGCTGACACAGGCTTTTGTTGACAACAAGCGCGGCTGTAACGGGCGCAGACGCGCGGGTATACTGCGCGCGCCCGAAACCCCGCCGCGTCCGCGGATTTCGGCAACCGCCGCAACAGAGGACAAGCCGCCGTGACCCAGAGTTTTTATCCCCCGCAACGCACCCTCATGGGCCCCGGTCCCTCCGATGTCTCACCCCGGGTGCTTGCCGCGCTCGCCCGGCCCACGATCGGCCATCTCGATCCGCTCTTCGTGGACCTCATGGATGAGATCAAGGCGCTGCTGCAGTACGCCTTTCAGACCGGGAATGCGCTGACTCTGCCGATCTCTGCGCCGGGATCCGCGGGCATGGAAGCCTGCTTCGTCAACCTTGTTTCTCCCGGCGACACGGTCATCGTCTGCCAGAACGGCGTGTTTGGCGGCCGCATGCGTGAAAACGTGGAACGCTGCGGAGCCACCGCGGTGATGGTGGAAGATCCCTGGGGCGCGCCGGTGAATCCGGAAAAAGTCGCACAGGCACTTCGCGATCATCCGCAGGCTGCGATCCTCGCCTTTGTCCACGCGGAGACCTCCACCGGCGCACGCAGTGATGCGCAGGCCCTGTGTGCCCTGGCTCGGGAGCACGATGTGCTGGTGATCATGGACACGGTGACCTCACTGGGCGGTATTGAACTGAAGGTCGATGACTGGGGCGCGGATGCGGTGTACTCCGGATCGCAGAAATGCCTGTCCTGCGTTCCCGGCATCTCGCCGGTCACCTTCAGCCCCCGCGCGATCGAACGGATTCAGGCGCGCAAGCACAAGGTGCAGAGCTGGTTTCTGGATATGCAGCTGATCATGGGTTACTGGGGGGGCGAGACCAAGCGGGCCTACCACCACACCGCTCCCGTCAATGCGATGTACGCGCTCCACGAAACGCTGATCATGCTCCGGGAAGAAGGCCTGGAGAACGCTATTGCCCGACATCTTCGCAATCACAAGGCGCTGGTCGCGGGACTGGAGGCGATGGGACTGGCCATGGCTGTGGATGCCGACTGGCGCCTGCCACAACTCAACGCCGTGTGCATCCCCGAGGGCGTCGACGATGCCCGCGTGCGCAACCGTCTTCTCCAGGATTTTGATCTTGAAATCGGCGCGGGCCTCGGGGCGCTCGCCGGCAAGACCTGGCGTATCGGCCTGATGGGCCACGCGAGCCGGGAGCGCAATGTGATTCTGTGCCTCAGCGCCCTGGAGGCCGCACTCAGACAGGAAAACTGCGCGCTGGACAGCGGTGCCGCCGTGCAGGCGGCGAAGGCGGTCTGGGCGACGCAGGCTGCCTAAGGCTCTGGCAACTGCAGGCCGCGAATCATTCGCCAGAGGCGCGCGGCGCTGTCCGGAGCGCGATCCCGGGTCACCCGGTAGCGAACGTGCTCCCAGTGTTGCGTCTCCCGGTTGAGGTGGATGCCCCAGAGCGCGCGAATTTCGTTGGGCAGCATCGAATAGCGGATATCAATAATCCGGTTGCCATCGGCCGGATCCACCGCGAGATACCCCATGCTGAACCAGCGAAAGCGTTCAACATCGATAGCCTGCAGTGAGTCCACTTCCAGCCAGGGAAAGTCTGCCGCGACATCCAGTACCGGCACCGAGGTGCCCGGATAGACTCGCGGCTCCCGACCCAGACGCAAGGCGTCGACATAGTAGCGATCGCCCTCCCGGTACACGATCTTCCACAGCAGCAGATTGGCAAAACTGGGCTTGGCACTGAGCATCAGCGGGTCGTGTCCGCGCGACTCGGCCAGCCGATAACCCGCGTCCTCGGCCGCATCCCGCGCCAGCAGCCCCAGGGCGAGATAGCCGAGCACCCAGCCCATGGCCAACATGGCCGGCCAGCGTCGCCGGCTCACACGCGCGAAGATAATCAGCACAATCAGCGGCAAGGTCAGCAGCGGGTCAATGATTGAGACCGTATTCCAGGCAAAACGCTGATCCGTAAAGGGCCAGAGCAACTGCGTCCCGTAGGTCGTGCAGGCATCGAGGAGCGCATGGGTCGAATAACCCAGCAGCGTGAATCCGTAAATCCTAGCCAGGGGCCATTGGCGTCGGCGCCCCGCCAGAGCCCAGAGCAGCAAGGCAACCAACCCTGCCCCGATGGGTATGAAAATCAGCGAATGGGTAAACTGGCGGTGATACTCGAGAAACAGCAAGGGGTCGCTGGTCGAGCGAATCAGCACATCGAGATCCGGTGCCATGCCCCCGGCGATGCCGCAGAGCATGGCCAGCCCCATCAGTCGCCCCTTCGCCACGGACTGGGGCAGCGCAGCACCCAGCGCGCCCTGCGTCAGCGGATCCATCGAATTTCACGCATATCATCAACCTCTTTCGCGAGCGCTACTGAATGTCAAAGCGGTAGTACAGATCAAAGGAATTTTCGAGACGACTGACCACCTCCAGCCACAGGCGGGAGCGCAGATACAGGCGTGCGGTCAGGGCGTTGACCGGCTCGTAAATACCCACGCCATAGCTCAGGTACAGCCTCTCACCGACATAGGCGCTAATGGTTGCCGCCATGTCCTCATCGCTGCCCTCAGCACCGAGGGACACTCCGGAGAGCCCCGGGATTGCGTTCAGGGATTCCAGTACGCCGGACTGGTTGATTGCCGAGGCGCCGAGGCTGAGTGCCATGGCCGTGCCGTCAACCGCCGCGCCCGCATCGGGCCCGCGACCGCGCAGAAGATAGGATAGCGTATCGCGCTCCGAGCGCTGGGGATCGGAAAAAAGCTCGAAGCGCGGCTCCTCGAGACTTCCCGACACCCGGAACCCGACGCGAAGATCCTCCTCCCGGATACGACGCTCGGCGCTCAGATCCAGGCCCGGGTTGAGCGGGTCGCCGACAAAACCCACGCTCCCTTCGGTTAATCGCAGGGCCTGACCGTAGGCGCGCAGCTCGCCCCCGAGAATCTGCAGGTCGCCAAAGAGCGCCGGCTGCTGCTGCGGTTTCACGCTCAGACGCAGATCGCCGGACAGGGTCGCCTCCAGCTCCCGGGAGCGCAGCGTAAAGCCGGGTTCAATGAGCGTGCGAATATCGGCAAAAATATCAAAGCGCCGCGGCGGCGACTGCACCGCATCCACCCGATAGACATCATCCGACAGGGGCACCCCGCCTTCTGCCGGACCGCTGTGCTCCAGCAGACCCTCCAGAACCGCCTGCTCGGCAAGGTCGGAGCCAGAGCGGAGTGGCTCTTCCGACAAGACGCGAAG
>CAZGGN010000062.1:0-1358 GCA_964525195.1 uncultured Congregibacter sp. | reverse complement strand
CCCTTGATCGCCGCTTCCCGCGAATCGAGGCGCAGATCAAGTTGGGGCGACAGCGTCGCATCCAGGCCTATGGGCAGGCGCAGGCGATTGCGAGTCCCCGACAGCGTGGCGCGAAGCTCCCCCTCATCGCAGCATTCCCCGACGAGCGACAGAACCCCGCCCCCGAGCATGGCGGAGCCTTCCAGCACCAGGCTCTCGCCCATGGCCTGAAACCGCAGATTCGCATCGACGAGCTGACTCTCCACCCGGGGGATATGCGCGGCCACGCCCTCCAGATACAGATCGCCGTAGAGCAGCGGAGCGTCGCGCACGCCGCCGAGACGCAGGTCCGCGTTGATACGCCCCTGACGCAGCGTCCACTCCGGAAGCAAATCATCCAGCGCCGCAAGCTCCAGCTTTGCCGCATGGATCTCGCCGTCCAGGATTCCGCCCGTATCAGTGACCGCCAGGGTCAGGGTGCCAAAGCGCTCGGACTGCATATCCAGACTCAGCTGCTGCCGGTCGGGTCCGAGCACTGCCTGGACGCTGGCCTGCTCCCAGCTGACCGCGCTGGCGGTACCGGGCAGAAGGAACGGATCGACAGACAGTCCGTCCAGATCCAGCCGCAGGACCCCCTCAAGCAGCGCCGCATCCGCCCAGCGCAGGGACAGGCTGCCAACGCCCCGGGTTTCCACGGAAAACGGTTTGGCGGAAACCTCGCCCCGGTAGTTCTCATCGACATCCAGGCGCAGGGCGAGCTCGCCGCTCTGCCCCAGGCGCGCGCCGTCGGCACAGGCCCGGTTGTCGCGCCAGCGAATACAGAAGGCTTCGAGTCCGAGAGAGGACGCATCGCGGTCCCAGCTTCCCGCAAGGGGCTCAGTGCTGCGCAGGAGTTGCTCCTGATAGAGCAGTTCAAAAGGCGCGAGGACGAAACTCGCCCCGCCGGGGGTCTGCTTCAGATCAAGAGCGATATCCGCCTCCAGGTCTCCATCGACGCGCAGGGCCAGCTGCGCCTCCCGCGTGCTTGCGCCGGGCGCCACCAGCAGAGCGAGGCGCGACAGGGACAGGCCATCAAAAGCCAGCCCCTCAGGCAGCACTATCTGCGCCGCGTCGGTCGGCTTCGCGCCGCGCTGATAGGTCAGCGGTATTGCGTTGCGCGAAGCGAGCAACTGCCCGGCGGGTAGCGGCAGGCCCCCACTCCCCTGGAGTTTTCCCGTCAGTTCCCAGTGGTTCTCACCCTCATCGACACGCATTGCAATAGCGGATGCCTGCCAGCTCTCGAGCGGCGCCGCCGCCCTCAAACTGAGCCGCAGGCTCCCCGACAGACTTTGCAGGGGCAGCGCGGCCGCAACCGGCGGCTCGAAGCCTCGGGCTGTTAT
>CAZGGN010000061.1:13629-14467 GCA_964525195.1 uncultured Congregibacter sp. | reverse complement strand
TGCAGGGGCCGAGCAGGCTGCTTCCGAGGCGGATAGCGACAGCGGGCACGATCACAGCGTAGCGGCCGATTCATCGCCAGTCAGGGGGCCGGCGCCGGTCGCGCCGACGGCGCCGATTGCGGCGGCCCCGCGCTCGACGGCGGCACCCATTGCCTGGCTGGCACTATTGCTTGTGCTGGTTGTGGCGGCGGGCACCTTTTATCTCATGATGGATATGCAGCGCCGGGAAGGGCAGATTCTGGAGCGTGTCAAGGGGCTCGAGTCCGTATCCGGCCAGGACGACAGCAGCTTTGGCCAGATGCGCGACAACCTCGAGCGTCAGATCGAACTGGAAGTCGAAGGCATCAAGGCCAGTCAGCAGCGCGCAGAGCAGGACCTGCAGCGCGCTCTCCAGGCGCAGCAGCGCGAGCTCGCGCGCCTTGAGTCGCTGGCCAGGGACGCCTCCGGCAGCGTCCGCCAGGTGGTCGATGAGCAACTGGGTGCCCTTGAGATGACCCTGCGCCAGCAGCAGCAGCGCATCAACGATCTCACGGTAGAAGACCGGGAAACCTGGCAGCTGGCAGAGGTTCAGTACCTGCTACGTCTGGCCAATCAGCGCATGATTATGACCGGAGACACGGTGTCCGCTGCGGCGCTCCTGCGCAGCGCAGACAATATCCTCCGTGAGCTTGATGACCCGGGGCTGCACGGTCTGCGCTCTGCAGTAGCCGCCGATCTGGCAGCGGTTCGCGCGGTACCCAGGCTCGATATCCAGGGACTTTACCTGCGTCTTGATGCGCTGATCCGCCAGACTGACGCGCTGGTGCTCTTTGAGTTGCCCGAGCGCAAGGTGGAAGCG
>CAZGGN010000061.1:0-13552 GCA_964525195.1 uncultured Congregibacter sp. | reverse complement strand
CTGGTGCGCCAGAACATGCGCATGCTCCTCGAGCAGGCGCAGGTGGCCATGCTTTCGGGCAATGAACTGCTGTTTCGCCAGAGCCTCGAGCGAGCTGAGGGCTGGGTGACCCAGTTTTTCAAGGCAGATCAGCAGGCCGCGATCGCCATGGCCGAAGAGCTTCGCCAGATCCGCGACGAGCGCGTGTCAGTGACGCTGCCGGATCTCAACGCTTCGTTGCAGGCGCTGGATACGGCCATGCAGGCGCGCCTCGCCCGCGGCGGGAACTAGCGTATGGGCAGTTTGTTTGTCATCGCGCTTCTGGCCCTGGTCGCCGGCGTGGGTATTGTCGCCCTGATTGAAACAGAGCCGGGTTATTTATTGATTGCCTATGGCGGCTACACCGTTGAGAGCAGCTTCTGGGTGGGTATTCTGCTGATTGCCGGCGTTGTGCTTGCGCTGTACACCTTGCTGCGCTTCCTGCACCGCCTGATCACCAGTCCCGCGAACGTGCTCAACTGGGCCGGCGAGCGGCGGCTTAGGCAGTCTTCGCGGCTCACCAGTCGCGGCCTGATTAACTATGTTGAGGGCAACTGGGCGCGCTCGCGGAAACAGCTGCTGCGCGGTGCCCGCTACAGCGAGTCGCCGCTCCTGAATTACCTTATGGCGGCACGTTCCAGCCATCGCCTGCAGGAGCCGGAATCCATGCATCGCTATCTCGCGCAGGCGGCGGTGAGCGATCTGGAGGCGGCGATCGCGGTGGATATTACCCAGGCCGAGATTCAGCTGCAGTCCCGGCAGTATGAGCAGGCCCTGAAAACCCTTGAGAAAGCCGCGGAAAACCCGCGCAAGCATCCGGCTGTCCTGCCACTTCTGTGCAAAGCCTACGATGGCCTTGGGGACGTGGAAGCCATGGCCGCGCTGCTGCCGGAGCTGCGCAAGAACCGCGTTGACGGGCCGCTGGAGCTCGATGCCCTGGAGGCGCGGATTTATCACGATCTGCTGGAAAAAGCCGCGGTGACAGGTGATCTGGCGCTGCTGCAGGCGCGCTGGAAAAAATACCCCCCGCGTCTCCGGGAAGATCCGGAGGTGCTTCTGCATTATCTCGAATCACTGCTTTTATGTGATGAGACAAGTCTTGTAGAAAAAGAGATTGAACGGCGTCTCAAGAAACAGTGGCAGGCGCCGCTGGTGAGACTCTACGGGCGGATTCCCCGCGAAGGCGCCCAGAAGCAGCTACTGGTTGCTGAGGGCTGGCTCAAGCAGCACCCGGATGATGCAGAGCTGTTTCTGTGCCTCGGGCGTCTGGCGATGGCGGAGCGCCAGTGGGCCAGAGCCAGGGAGTATCTGGAGAAGAGTTACGCCCTGAATGCCTCAGAGGAAGCCTGTCTTGAGCTGGGGCGCCTGTTAGCAGCGGTGGGCGAGCATGCGGCCGCTGCGGCGGCGTTCCGGGCCGGCACTGAACTGCGCAGCAATCCCCTGCCGGTGTTGCCTCAGCCAGACGATATTGTTCCGGACTCGCATCGCCTGGAAAAGTAACCGTGATCCGGTAGTTGTGAAAAGCCGCGTCTTCGCGCGGTGTTTCAGCGCCGGCGCGGAGCGGGCTCCACGCCAATGCCCAGATCGGCCCACATTGATTCCACGCGCTCGCTGACGGCCTCGTCCATACGGATAGGCGCACCCCATTCGCGGTCTGTCTCGCCCTGCCATTTGTTCGTGGCGTCAAAACCTACCTTTGAACCCAGGCCCGCGACCGGCGAGGCAAAGTCGAGGTAGTCGATCGGAGTGTTGTCGATAAACACGCTGTCCCGGCGAGGGTCCATGCGTGTGGTCATGGCCCAGATCACGTCCTGCCAGTTGCGCACATCGACATCGTCGTCGGTGACCACAATAAACTTGGTGTACATGAACTGACGCAGAAAGCTCCAGATCCCCAGCATCACGCGCTTGGCGTGGCCAGGGTATTCCTTGCGCATGCTGACCACCGCCATACGGTATGAGCAGCCTTCCGGAGGAAGATAAAAATCCACAATCTCCGGAAACTGCTTCTTCAGCAGGGGGACAAAAACCTCGTTTAGCGCGACACCAAGAATCGCCGGCTCATCCGGTGGACGTCCCGTGTAGGTGCTGTGATAGATCGGGTTCTCGCGGCTGCTGATGGCGGTCACGGTGAAGACCGGGAAGCTCTCGACTTCGTTGTAGTAGCCCGTGTGATCGCCAAAGGGGCCTTCTTCGGCCTCTTCGCCCGGTTCAAGGTAGCCTTCAAGAATAAATTCCGCTGTGGCCGGTACCTGCAGGTCATTGGCTTTGCACAGCGGTGTAATGCATTCGCAGAGTTCGGTTTTGGCTCCGCGTAACAGCCCGGCAAAAGCATATTCCGAGAGCGTATCCGGTACCGGTGTGACGGCGCCGAGCGTGGTGGCCGGATCGGCCCCGAGGGCCAGCGCCACCGGGTAGCGTTCGCCCGGGTTCTGCAACTGCCAGTCGCGGTAGTCCAGCGCACCGCCGCGGTGCGACAGCCAGCGCATGATCAGCTTGTTGCGGCCAATCAGCTGCATGCGGTAGATGCCCAGATTTTGCCGGGTTTTGTTTGGCCCCCGGGTAATGACCAGTGGCCAGGTGACCAGCGGTCCGGCGTCGCCGGGCCAGCAGGTTTGAATCGGAAGATCGTAAAGATTGACGTCGTCTCCCTCGCGAACATGAACGCGGCAGGGCGGGTTGCGCACCAGCCTGGGCCCCATATCCAGCACTTTGCGCAGCAGCGGCGCTTTTTCCCAGGCGTCTTTCAGGCCCTTGGGGGGGTCGGGCTGGCGCAGGTAAGCGAGGAGCTCGCCAATCTCGCGCAGGGCGCTCACATTTTCCGCACCCATGCCCAGCGCAACGCGCTGCTGTGTACCGAACAGATTGGCCAGAACCGGCGTGCTATGGCCTTTGGGGTTCTCAAACAGCAGGGCCGGACCCTCGGCGCGCAGGGTGCGGTCGGCGATTTCAGTCATTTCGAGATTGGGGTCGATCTCCTGACTGATCCGCCTGAGCTCACCCCGGGATTCAAGATCAGCAATGAAGTCCCGGAGATCGTTGTAGCGGGCCGCCATGTTCTGCCTCGGCTATGGGTTCAGGGAATGAGCGCTTTGCGTCGGGTTCTATTTACGCTTCATGGACATGAAGAACTCATCGTTGGTCTTGGTGTCCTTGAGTCTGTCGAGCAGAAACTCCACCGCGGGCAAATCTTCCATCCCGTGCAGGAGCTTGCGCAGAATCCACATGCGCTGCAGCTCTTCCTCGCCGGTGAGGCGTTCTTCGCGACGCGTGCCGGAACGGCGGATGTTGATCGCCGGATAGATGCGCTTTTCCGCGACCTTGCGATCCAGGTGCAGTTCCATATTGCCCGTGCCCTTGAATTCCTCGTAGATCACTTCGTCCATCTTCGAGCCGGTATCAATCAGGGCGGTGGCAATGATCGACAGGCTGCCGCCTTCTTCGATGTTGCGCGCGGCCCCGAAGAAGCGCTTGGGGCGCTCCAGTGCATGCGCATCCACACCACCGGTCAGAACCTTGCCTGAGCTTGGAATCACCGTGTTATAGGCGCGGGCCAGACGGGTGATCGAGTCGAGCAGAATGACCACGTCACGCTTGTGTTCAACCAGACGCTTGGCTTTCTCGATCACCATATCGGCGACCTGCACGTGCCGCGACGGGGGTTCGTCGAAGGTCGAGGCGACGACTTCGGCGCCTCGCGCCCCCACGGATCGCTGCATTTCCGTAACTTCCTCGGGCCGCTCGTCAATCAGCAGCACGATCATGTAAGTCTCGGGGTTGTTGGTCAGAATCGCCTGGGCGATATTCTGCATCATGATGGTCTTACCGGCCTTGGGTGGCGCGACCAGCAGTCCGCGCTGCCCTTTCCCAATCGGGGCTACCAGATCGATGATACGGCCCGTGAGATCCTCGGTGCTGCCATTGCCCACTTCGAGCGTGAGACGCTCATCCGGGAACAGGGGCGTCAGGTTTTCAAACAGAATCTTGCTCTTGGAATTCTCCGGCTTGTTGAAATTAACTTCGCCAATCTTCAGCAGCGCGAAATAGCGCTCGCTGTCCTTCGGGGGGCGAATCTTGCCGGTAATCGTGTCGCCGGTGCGCAGATTAAAACGTCGGATCTGGCTCGGAGAGACGTAAATGTCATCAGGGCCAGCGAGGTAGGAGCTGTCCGAGGATCTCAGGAAGCCAAAGCCATCCTGCAATATCTCCAGTACCCCGTCACCGTAGATGTCTTCGCCGCTTTTTGCGTGGCGCTTGAGGATCGAGAAAATAATGTCCTGCTTGCGCGATCTTGCCAGGTTATCGAGCCCAATACTCGATGCAATATCGATCAGTTCCTGGGTTGACTTGGTTTTTAGATCCGTGAGGTTCATCGGTTCCGAACGCTCAGATCGGGGTACTTCTGACGGCGGTGGCTTGGTCCCATTCCGCTGCTTGGCACGAGTCTGCGAGCGGCCACGCTGGGGCCGATTAGGCGCTCCGAGCGTTCCACCGTTGGACGATTCCGGTGCGGCCTCCTGCCCCTGCCCCGATGATGCGGCAGCATCCGTGTCTGCTGGGGCTGCCTTGTTACCGCTGATATCGTCGGTGCTCGCCGTAACTTCCGGTGGTCCGGGCTCAGGCGACCTCTTCGATCCTTTGCCTGATTCCGCGGCCGGCGCCGCGGCGGGTGCTTCACCTGGGGCGTCACTTCCGGCGGCAGCCTGAGTCGGCGCGGCGGGGTCGATGGTCGAAGGGGTTTCAGTTTCGATTTGCGATGTACTAGACAAGATTGATAAACCAGAGAGTGGGGTTATTGGGTGTTGCCGCTACCCGGAAAGCTGTCCGCGATTTTACGACGGACCCGGAAGGTCTCGCAGCTATCTGCGCGGCTTTCCGGTGAGCCTGTGCCGCTGTACTTCTGTGCACTGTTTACGAGTTGATTTCAGCGCTGTACAGACGGGGAACCGAGGGGTGACAGAGTTATTATTGTCGCGCGGGGCCGCGCAGACAAAATTAAAGTAGCACGGCCCCGATGGGAGGTCTAGCGCTTTTTTCGTTCTTTAATCAGCCGATTAGAAGCCCCGCCAGCGTGTGACGGGGCCCTTGTTCAGGCAATGCTTTCGTTGATGAATTCCACGAGCTGGGACTTGGATAAGGCGCCCACCTTGGTCGCTTCCGCATTCCCGTCCCGGAACAGAATCAGCGTTGGGATTCCGCGAATACCAAACTTACCGGGAACTTCCGGGTTTGCATCGACGTCTACCTTGCAGACTTTTAACTTGCCCGCGAACTCGCCCGCGATCTCATCCAGGACCGGCGCGATCATTTTGCAGGGGCCGCACCATTCGGCCCAGAAGTCGACCAATACCGGCAAATCACTGCTCAGTACATCCTGCTCGAAGCTGGCATCGCTGACGTGCACAATGGCGTCACTCATGTTGTTTCTCCCTGGCTGTGTTCGTGTGTGTTCGTGTGTTTGGCTGAATGTGTTTCGCTGAATTCGCTGAATATGTCGGTAGTACGTATGTGTCTGGCGTACGTATTTGTTTGTTGCCAATGCCGTTTGCAAGCAGTCAGGCGTGGCGCCGGGCATCATCTGCCGTTGATTCTATCGCGGAGATTGGGGCGAAGGGTAAATAATCAAGGTAAAAATAAAGCGATTGTGCGGTCATGCAGGCCCAGGTCCCTGCAATTCGCGTATCCGCATCCGAAGTGATATCACAAGGGAACACGAAAGATGGCCGCAAGGAAATCAGTAAAAATCCTGATTGTCGGACTGCTGCTCGCGGGATTTGCCAGCTTCTGGTATTTCGATCTGCAGTCTTTATTGAGCTTTGAGCAGTTGCGCGCTCGCAGCGATGACCTGCAGGGCCTGCGCGACAGCAGTCCCCTGTGGGTGGCGCTACTGTTTTTCGGACTGTACGTCGCGGTTACCGGCTTGTCACTCCCCGGGGCTGCGATCATGACGCTTGCCGGCGGGGCTATTTTCGGCTTCTGGCAGGCGCTGCTGCTCGTGTCCTTTGCGAGCTCCCTGGGCGCCACTCTGGCTTTCCTCGTGTCTCGCTCTCTGCTGCGCGACTGGGTGCAGACGCGCTTTGGACGGCAGCTCAAGGCTCTCAACAAGGGCTTTGAGCGGGATGGCGCGTTTTATCTGTTTTCACTGCGACTCGTGCCGGTCTTTCCCTTTTTTGTTATCAATCTTATATCCGGACTCCTGCCGATCAGTACGTCACGGTTTTACTGGGTGTCACAGCTGGGGATGATCCCGGCCACGGCGGTTTACGTGAATGCGGGTACGCAGCTGGGACAGCTTGAGAGTCCTGCCGGTATTCTGTCCCCGGCGCTCATCGGATCCTTTGTCCTGCTCGCGGTGTTTCCATTTCTTGCCCGCGGCCTTCTCAATCGGATTAAAGCCCGACGTGGACTGGCGAAATTTACCCGGCCAAAGCGCTTCGATACGAACCTGATTGTTATCGGGGCGGGTTCCGCCGGCCTTGTATCGTCTCTGATTGCCGCGACCCTGAAAGCCAAAGTCACGCTGATCGAGCGTCACAAGATGGGCGGTGACTGTCTGAATACCGGCTGCGTACCGAGCAAGGCGATTTTACGCAGCGCCCATGTTGCCGATGAAATGCGTCGTGCACCGGAGTTCGGCTTTGCCCCGGTAGAGGTGTCGGTGGATTTTCCGGCGGTCATGGAGCGCGTTCAGCAGAAGATCGCGGCGATCGAACCCCACGATTCGGTAGAGCGTTTTACCTCTCTGGGGGTCGATTGTGTAGCGGGCGATGCGACAATCGTCTCGCCCTGGGAGGTCGAAGTTAACGGCGAGCGCATTCGCAGCCGGCACATCATTATTGCCAGCGGTGCCCGGGCGAGGGTGCCGGATATCCCGGGTCTCGAGGACCTGGACTATCTCACCTCCGACACGCTCTGGGATATTCGTGAACGTCCGGAGCGTCTCCTTGTGCTCGGCGCGGGCCCGATCGGATGCGAGCTCGCCCAGGCTATGGGCAGCCTGGGATCAAAGGTCACGCTCGTGACCCATGCCGCGCGCATTCTGCCTCGCGAAGATGCCGATGCCTCAGAGCTGGTTCGTGCGCGGCTGGAGAAAAAGGGCATCACTGTTCTTACGGGCTGTGAGCCGCAGTCTTTTGCCCGCGACGAATCGACCCAGTCAGCACAATGTCTTCGCGAGGGTCAGCCTCTCAGGCTCGAGTTTGACCGGCTGTTGCTGGCGGTCGGCCGCACCGCGAATATCGAAGGGCTGGGGCTGGAGGAACTGGGGATTCGCACTACGCGGCGCGGCACGATTGAGGTCGACGATTATCTGCAAACCGAGGTGCCGACCATCTACGCCTGTGGCGATATCGTCGGCCCTTACCAGTTCACCCATACCGCGAGCCATCAGGCCTGGTATGCAACGGTGAATGCGCTGCTGGGACATCTCAAGCGCTTCCGGGTCGATTACTCGGTGATACCGTGGGCGACCTTTACACATCCGGAAGTGGCGCGCGTGGGTCTGAGCGAAGACGAGGCGAAGGCTCAGGGCATCCCCTACGAAGTCACGCGCTACGGTATCGACGATCTCGATCGGGCGATCGCCGACAGCGAGGACGAGGGTTTTGTGAAAGTGCTGACGGTACCCGGCCGGGACCGGATTCTCGGTGCGACGATTGTCAGCGCCCATGCGGGGGATTTGCTGACGGAGTTTGTGCTGGCGATGAAGCAGGGCCTTGGCCTGAACAAGATCCTCAGCACGATTCACATTTACCCGACCATGAGCGAAGCGAATCGCTTCCTGGCGGGGGAGTGGCGCAAGGCTCGCAAGCCCGAGGCGGCGCTGCGCTGGCTTGAGCGCTATCACAGCTGGCGCCGTGGTTAAGAACGCGGCTCCCTGTGAGCCCGGGAGCGATAGCGCCGAGGGGGACGTCTGGCTGGTCTATCTCCTGCGTTGCGCTGATGATTCACTGTATGCGGGTGTCACCCGCGACCTTGCGCGGCGCCTTCGGCAACACAACGGGGAACTGGTCGGCGGCGCCCAGTACACCCGGGGCCGGCGTCCTGTGTCCCTGGTCTGGAGTGAGTGCTGTGCGGATCGCGGCGCGGCGCAGCGTCGTGAAGCGGCGATCAAGCGCCTCCCGCGACAGGAGAAACTCCGACTTATTCGCTCAGCGCCTCTAGCGCCTCCAACGCTTCCTGCTGACTGAGCCAGTCAGCCTCGAGGGATTCCAGTGTCTGGCGCTGCTCGCCCTGTTCACGCAGTAACTCCGTGAGTCGCATTTTGGCTTCAGCTTCGTAAATCGCCGGATCAGCGAGTTTGTTCTCGATAGCCTCGAGCGACACCTGCAGGGCATCCATCGCTTTTTCGATGCGCTTGATAGCCAGTTCCAGAGGGCGACGCTGGGCCCGCGCTTCGGCGGCGGCCCGGCGCTGATCGCGGCGATCGACGGGCTTCTTTTCTTCTGCTGCTGGGCTTGCGGGTATCCCCCGGGGTTCTGCATCGGCACCGCGCATGATCAGCTTTTCGTAAGCATCAAGGTCGCCCTCAAAGACAGCCAGGCGGCCATCCGCGATGCGATAGAGATTATCGGCGGTGCTGCGCAGGAGGTGTCGATCGTGACTCACCACAATCACGGCGCCGGCAAATTCGAGCAGGGCGATCTCCAGCGCCCGGCGCATGTCCAGGTCGAGGTGGTTGGTCGGCTCATCGAGAACCAAAACGTTGGGTCGCTGCCAGGCCAGAAGGGCGAGCGCCAGACGGGCTTTTTCTCCGCCGGAGAACGGTCGCAGCTGGGCATCGGCACGGTCTCCGCGAAAATCGAATCCCCCGAGAAAGTCCCGCAGCGTCTGCTCGCGAACCTCGGGCGTCATGCGCTGCAAATGCTCGAGCGCGGAACTGTCCAGATCCAGCGTATCGATTTGTTGCTGATCGAAGTAGGCGATGCGGCAGCCTTCACTGTTCTGGCGCTCGCCTGCCAGGAGTGGAAGCGCTCCGCAGAGACTGCGCAGGAACGTCGTTTTGCCGCTGCCATTGCGCCCGAGCAGTGCAATACGGTCGCCGTTGTTCAGGCTGAAGTCAGCATCGCGAAAAAGCGCTTGTTCCGCCCGGTAGCCGATTGCCGCGCCGCGCAGCTGGATCAGGGGGTCGCGACCCCGGGGCGGCTCCGGAAAACGGAATTCAAAGGGACTGTCTTCATGCGCGACTGCCATCTCGCCCATGCGCTCCAGCTCTTTCAGACGGCTCTGAGCCTGGCGGGCTTTGGTCGCCTTGGCGCGGAAACGGCGGACGAAGTCCTCGATGTCGGCTCGGCGCCGCGCGTGTTTATCAGCAGCGGCGCGCTGTTCTGCGATTCGCAGGGCGCGCTGACGCTCAAAATCGCTGTAGCCGCCGCGATAACTGTTGAGGCGCTGATGCTCGATATGCAGCACCGCCGTGCAGCTCGCGTCAATGAAGTCACGATCGTGTGAAATCAGCAGCAGGGTGCCGCGATAGGCCTTGAGGAAGTCCTGTAACCAGAGCGTGGTATCGAGATCGAGGTGGTTGGTGGGCTCATCCAGAAGCAGCAGGTCCGAGGGTGTCATCAGCGCTCGGGCGAGAGCCAGGCGCACGCGCCAGCCGCCGGAAAACTCGCTGAGCGCACGCTGCGTATCGGTTTCCTCGAAGCCAAGTCCCAGCATCAGCTGCAGGGCCCGGCGCTCTGCGCTGTAGCCGTCACAGGCCTCCAGCTTCTGGTGGATGTCAGCGGCCGCGGCATAGTCGCCTGCGGATTCGGCCTGCTCCAGGGATCGCAGCAGTGCTGCAACCTCCGCATCGCCTCCCAGCACAAAAGCCTGGGCGCTCTGGCTGCTCGCGGGCACGTCCTGCGCCATGTGCGCGATACGCTGCCCCCGGAGTCCTTCGATATCGCCGCGATCGGCCTGCAATTCACCGAGAAGCAGGGCGAAGAGACTGGATTTTCCGCAGCCATTGGCACCGGTAAGCGCGATTTTCTGTCCCGGGAGCAGGCTCGCGTCAGCCGCTTCAAATAGAAGTCGGTCTGCGCGGCGGAGGCTGAGGTCGCGTAAGATAATCACGGGCCGGGAGTGTACTGGGCATGGGCGTAGGGGAACAGGAAAACAAAGCAATGCAGGACGCGGCCTCTGAGCGTTTATGGCGCTTCGCCACGCGTGTCTATGCGAGCGATGGGGTCGCGGCGGCGTGCCTGGAGGCTCAGGATAGGCTGGGTGTGGACGTGAATATGCTGCTGTTTGCGAGCTGGTGCGCGAGCGAGGGCGTGGCCCTGACAGAGGCGCAGATCGCCGCGGCTGATGCGCACTGCCGGGTCTGGCGCGACGGGGTGGTCCTGCCGCTGCGCGCCCAGCGGCGGCGCTGGGGACGGTCCGCAGCCAAAAGCACCGATACAGACCCTGCCTGCGGCAAGGAGTACACGGCCATAAAAGCGCTGGAACTGCAGGCAGAACGCCAACAGCTGGACTTTCTTGCCGCGTTCCGGATCCTCAGCTGCGAGGAATCACCGGCAGCCGAAGCGCACAAGCCACCCGCTGCAGCTGAGATCCTGCGGCAGGATAATCTCGCGGCGCTGTGCCGGTATTATGCGTTGGGCGACGGTGCCCTGGCAGATGCCTGCGGTGCTATCGCGAACGTACCGCTTTAATCGGCCGCGAGGAAGCCGCCGGACTGGTAATCCCAGAGCCGTTTATAGATGCCGCCCTTGGCGAGCAGCTCGGCATGGCTACCCTGTTCGGCGATTTCACCGCCCTCAAGCACAACGAGTCGGTCCAGCGCGGCAATGGTTGACAGGCGGTGGGCAATAGCCACCACGGTTTTGCCTTCCATCAGCTCGTAAAGGCTCTCCTGAATAGCGACCTCGACCTCCGAATCCAAGGCGGAGGTGGCCTCATCAAGGACCAGTATCGGGGCGTCTTTGAGCATAACCCGGGCAATGGCGATGCGTTGCCTCTGTCCGCCACTGAGCTTGACGCCACGCTCTCCGACGCGGCAATCCAGCCCCCGGGCGCCATTCTGGTCCTCGAGGTTGTTGATAAATTCATCGGCCCGGGCACTGTGCACGGCGGCGAGAAGCTCTTCCTCGCTGGCGTTCTCGCGGCCATAGAGAATGTTTTCCCGCACGGTCCGATGCAGCAGCGAGGTGTCCTGGGTCACCATGCCGATATTTGCCCGGAGGCTTTCCTGGGTGATGTCACGAATGTCCTGGCCATCAATGCGGATGCTGCCGCCCTGCACATCAGAGAAGCGCAGCAGCAGGTTGACCAGGGTAGATTTACCCGCGCCGGAGCGCCCGATCAGTCCCACTTTTTCGCCCGCCGCGATCTCAAGATTCAGTTTGCGAAACACCGGTTTTTCCGGTGAATAGGCAAACTCGAGGTCGTGAAACTCCAATTTCCCCGCGCTGACCCGCAGGGGTTTGGCTTCGGCTTTGTCCGCGACGTCGATATGCCGCGACAGGGTGCCTATGCCGTCGCGAACGGTGCCGATGTTCTCAAACAGGGCGGACACCTCCCACATGATCCACTCGCTGATGCCGTTAATACGCAGGCACAGGGCCAGCGCCGCGGCGATTGCTCCGGGGGACACCACGCCGTCAAACCACAGGAAGAGGGAAGTGGCGCTGACCGATAAGAGCATCAGCGTATTGTTGGTCGCGACGGCGGTTTCCATGGCTGTGACCAGTCGCATCTGCGGATGCACGGTGTCCAGGAATGCCTTCATGCCCTCGCGGGCATAGCTGGCCTCACGATGTGCGTGGGAAAACAGTTTAACTGTGCTGATATTGGTATAGCTGTCCGCGACCCGTCCGGTCATCATGGATCGGGCATCCGCCTGGTCCTCCGACACCTGTCTCAGGCGGGGAAGTATTCCCCTGAGGATGCCGATATAGATCAGCAGCCAGATCAACAGGGGCAGGGCCAGGCGAAGATCGATATTGCCGAGCAGGATCAGGACCGACACGAAGTACACGACCACATAGACCAGAATATCCAGCATCGTGAGTACGACGGAGCGAACCGCCAGCGAGGTCTGCATCACCCGTGTCGCAACCCGCCCGGCGAATTCATCCTGAAAAAAGCCCAGACTCTGGCGCAGGAGGTAGCGATGCGCCATCCAGCGCACGATCATCGGGAAATTGCCCATCAGTGTCTGATGCAGAAGCAGGGATTGCAGGGCAATGAAGGTGGGGTAGGCGGCAAGGAGTCCCGCGGTGATCCAGAGGAGCGTGCTGCCTCCGGCTGCCAGCACTGTCTGCGGTGTTTCCGAGGATAAAAGGTCGACACCCTGGCCCAGCATCTCGAACAATGACACCTCAACCACGGCAATAGCCGTGCTGAGTATGGCCATCAGTACCAGCCAGGGTTCCAGCCCCCGGGCATGGTGTCGGCAAAACTGATAGACGGATTTCGGCGCTGGCACCGGTTCCAGTGATGGAAAGGGGTCGACGAGTTGTTCGAAAAACCGAAATGCCATGTGGATATCCTGGGCGCTGTATCGACGGTCGCGAGAACTGTTGCTTTTCGACCGCGCGCCAGTGTAGCGCTTTGCTGCGTCTGCGGGCAGGGCCGAGGGTAGCGGAGTGTGGGGGCAGCGTTTACACTTGCGCCCTTATTTAGCGGGTAGCTCAGCCGTTTTTCATGAGTGTCCAGCCCCTGCTGGTCATGGATACGCGGATAAACCCTCTTTTTAATTCACTTGAAGTCATTCACAGGACGTTTCCATGAATACACTGATGAAACCCGTTGCGGCAATGTGTGCGGTTATCGCGCTCAGCGCCTGCCAGCAACAGAGCGCTGACGCCCCCGCCGAAGCTGAGTTGCAGCTTGAGACTCCCAACAGCCGCCTAAGCTACGGTGTCGCGCTTGGTCTGGGTCGGAATATGGCCAACGACGGCATGAGCGTTGACGTTGATGCCTTTGCCGCGGGCCTGCGCGATGCGATGACGAACTCGCCGCAGCGTCTGACCGATGAAGAAATACAGGCAGAAATGATGGCCTTTCAGGAGCGTATGAACGAAGAGCGCGAGGCGGCGACTGAGGCGATGGCGGAGGCTAATGCAGCGGCGGCGGCAGCTTTTCTTCTCGAAAATGGCGCCCGTGAGGGTGTCGTCACGACCGATTCCGGCCTGCAGTACGAGATCATCGAAGAGGGCGACGGTGCCAAGCCGGGTCCTGACGATACGGTGCAGGTGCACTACCGGGGTACGCTGATCGATGGTACGGAATTTGATTCTTCCTACGCGCGCGGCGAGCCCGTGTCATTCGGAGTGGGTCAGGTGATCGCCGGCTGGACCGAGGCTTTGCAGCTCATGAATGTGGGTTCCAAGTACAAGCTGTTCATTCCTTCTGAGCTGGCTTATGGCCCGGGTGGCGCGGGTGATCGTATTGGTCCGAATGCGGCGCTGCTGTTTGAAGTTGAGCTTCTGGACATCCCCAGCCAGAGCGAGTCCGACGAGGGCTAAGCGCCGGCTCAGCCGCCAGTCGGCACCGGGTACACCGAGGGCTGCTTTTGCAGCCCTTTTTCATGGTGCATCGCGGCATT
>CAZGGN010000060.1:8764-14588 GCA_964525195.1 uncultured Congregibacter sp. | reverse complement strand
GGATTGGTCGGCGGAAAATACGCCCCGTGGGTCTCACCCCCGGATGACAGGGGAAAACTCAGCTGGCGGTAGTCGGGAATCCACGCGGGCTCCAGCGTGGCATCACTGGCGCGCCGAATCACCTGCTGGATATTTCCGTTCATATCCGCGCTGACCAGCGCCGCCGGCTCTGCCCTGAATCCGGCAGTAAAATACAGCAGGCCGCCATCGATCAGGATGCTGCCGTAGCTCACCGCACCGCTATCAATCCTCTGCCGAGCACCGTCGCGGTCGATCAGGAACAACTCCTCAACGCTTCCGCGCCGCGCCACGACAAGGAGTTCACCGTTCTTGAGGAGCTGGTAATAGCTGCTATCAATCGACCAGTCCGGGCCACCGATTTCGAGGTTTTCAAGGTCACTGATCAGCGCGGTGAATGTAGTGCCTTGCACGCGGTAAGGCTGCCACCAGTTATCGCGATCAGACACTACGAACAGCTGATTGTCGGCACTCCACTTGGGATCAATGACCGATTCGCGACTCTCCGGGTTATGCGTGACCAGGTCCGCCAGTGTGCCGTCGCCAGCAAAAGCTGCACTGTGCAGCGAGGTGCTGTCCCAGGGCATATTGGGGTGCATCCAGCTGGTGAAGGCAAGGCGGCTGCCATCCGGCGACAGGCGCGGGGCTGATACAAAATCCGTCCCGGAAAAAAGAATCTCCCCCTCCGATTCACCCGAGAGAGGCAGGGCGACCAGAGTATTCACGGGTTCATCAAGACCACGATGATCTTCGCGGATACAGATCAGGCGACTGCGCTGCCTGTCCAGGGTACAGGCCGCGTAGCGCAACGCGGCATCCGGTGTGATTGCAACGGGGAGCGCACCGGCCGTGAAGCGGTAGAGGCGCTGATCGGCAAAGTTACTGAACCAGAGCACGCCGTCGGCCACGAGCAGACTGCCACCGCCATATTCATGAACCCGTGTGCGAACGTTGAAGGGCTCAGGCAACAGCTCCTCGGGCTCAGCCCCGGGCTGCCAGCGCATAATAGTCGTGCGACCAGCCTGCTCCGGCCGCGACTCCAGCCAGTAGAAAAACTCGCCATCCTTGCGCAGTCCGGCAATGCCTCGGCTACCCTCCACCAGAGACGCGGCCGATATCGGCGACGGCCAACTCCCGTAATCCATGACCGGCGGCCGGGGCGTTGCCGTCGTTCCGCTTAACTGCGAAGGTGATTGCAAAGGTGGTTGCAAAGGTGATTGGGGAGTGTCCATAGCCGTATCCTGTTTACCCGTTTGATCGCCACAGCCCATGAGTAGCAGCACAAAAAGGATCGCTGGAAATCGCCCCGCCATTCTATAGCTCCGAATGAGTGATGTTCCGGATTATCCCTATTGTTCACTTTCCCTGCCAAGCACGCGGACAGCGGCTCGGCGCGAACAAGTTTCTGCGATGGAAGCCATGGAATCGCTTAAGATTCCGTCCCATCCTGCGTAAACTGTGATCCCCGCAAAACGGAGCTCCTCAATGGCACAGGTCGAGATTACTACGCACAAGCACATTCTTCATCTTCACCTCACCCGGCCCGAAAAATACAACGCGCTCAGCCTTGAAATGTATCAGGACCTGGCCGAGGGTCTCTATCAACTGGACAACAACCCCGAGCTGCGTGTCGCGGTAGTCTCCGCCGAGGGCAGGCACTTCACGGCCGGCGTCGAGCTGGATGAGTGGTCGCCTTACTTCGGCGGCGGCAAGGGCTGGCCCATTGATGACGGCGGTATCGACCCGATGGGCGTCAACGGCCCACGGCACAGCAAGCCAGTGATTATTGCCGTGCAGGGCTACTGCTTTACCTGGGGCGTAGAAATGCTCCTGAACACGGAAATTCGCGTCGCGGCGACAGACACGCAGTTTCAGATGCTGGAAGTACAGCGCGGTCTGTTCCCCTGTGGCGGGGCCACCTTTCGCCTGCCACGGGAGATCGGCTGGGGCAATGCCCAGCGTGTACTCCTGACCGGCGATCGCTGGAGCGCCGAGGACGCACTGCGCTGGGGCATGGTGCAGGAACTCACAGAGCCCGGCGCACAAATCGATCGCGCGCTGGAACTGGCCGGCTCCGTAGCCGATGCCGCCCCCCTCGCGGTACAGGGATTGCTCCGCGCAAGCCGCTACTCCCTTGAGCATGGCCGGGACGCCTGCGCCCAGCATATCTTTGAGGAATTGGTACCGATCATGAAGAGTGAGGATGCCGCCGAGGGCGTGCAATCCTTTGTCGAGCGGCGCAAAGCGGTGTTTAAGGGTCGCTGATGTTCGCACCCTCTGCACCCTCCGCCACCCGCCCTTTTCTGGGAATCCGCCCACTGACGCCCAAGCAGCCAATCCGAGGTCGCCGACAAGCTTGCCAAACATCAACGTAAACAATATCAACATTGCGTATGAAACCCGGGGTAACCCGCAAAACCCCACGGTCCTGCTGATCATGGGGCTTGGGACCCAGCTCACGGGCTGGCCCGAGGCCTTTTGTGACCTACTGGTTGACCACGGCTACCATGTGCTGCGCTTTGACAATCGGGATATTGGCCTGTCTACACGACTGGACCATACGCGTACTCCGAATATTCCCGCGCTGGTAGTATTAAAAACCCTCAAACTGCCCGCCCGGCCGGTTTATACCCTGGAACACATGGCGAGCGATGCAGTCGGTCTCCTAGATGCCCTGAATATCGAGAAGGCGCATATTGTCGGCGCCTCCATGGGCGGCATGATTGCCCAGCTGATCGCCGCACACTATCCCCAGCGAACGCTGAGCCTGACGTCGATTATGTCTACCACGGGACATCGCTCCCTACCCAGAGCGGATCGGGAGGCCACCCGGGCACTGCTACTCAAGCCGGACGACCCAAAGGATATGCAGTCGGTCATCGAACGCAATATTCGCGTCAGGAAAGCTCTGCAAAGCCGTACGCACCCCAAACAAGACGATGAAATTCGTGAGACCGCAACAGAAGCGGTGCTGCGCGGCGGCTACTATCCCGAGGGCGTTGCGCGGCAACTCGCCGCGATTATTGTAGCCAGAGATCGACGTCAACTATTAACCACTATCGATGCGCCGGCGCTGGTGATTCATGGCGATGAGGATATTCTGGTAAAACCCGAGTGTGGCGTCGACACGGCGCGCTATCTTCCCGATTGTGAGCTGCAAATACTCCCGGGCATGGCACACGATCTTCCGACTCCGCTCCTGGATGACATTGCCGACGCCATTCACGCAGTCGCCCAGCGCGCCTGAGCGTAAGCAAAATACCGGACTTCGTTATGAATGCAATTCAGCTGCGCGCGCCCTATCTGATTTTCCTCGGCGATGAACACCGTGTGACCTATGCCAAAACCGGCAAAGGGATTGCGGACTGGCGTCCGCAACTGTGTAGCGGCCAGCTGCGCCTGAGTGCCAGCGCGCTGGATCTCGGCCTCCCGGAGCTCTCGATTGAGGCGGCCAGGGACGCCGGCGTGGGATCGCTGATTATCGGTACCGCTCTGGTCGGCGGCAGCATTCCGGACAACTGGATAGACAGCCTGGCAGCTGCGGCTCGCGCCGGTCTGGATATCGTCGCAGGCTTGCACACGCGTCTGGACAGTATTCCCGCGCTGCTAGAGGCCGCCAACGCCGGCGGGTCCCGGCTGGTGGATGTGCGAATTCCCCCAAAAGGAATTCCCGTCGCCAGTGGCAAGAAGCGCAGCGGCAAACGCCTCCTCACGGTCGGAACTGACTGCGCACTGGGCAAGAAGTACACGGCACTGCAGCTCGAGCGCGACATGCGCGCCGTGGGGATGGCAGCAGATTTTCGGGCCTCCGGACAAACCGGCATCATGATCGCCGGCTGCGGCATTCCCATCGACTGCGTGGTCGCCGATTTCGTTGCCGGCGCGGCGGAACTGCTTTCTCCTGCTAACGATCCAGAGCACTGGGATGTGATTGAGGGTCAGGGTGGCATCTTCCATCCGGGCTACGCGGCGGTCAGCCACGGTTTGCTGATCGGCTCCCAGCCCGATGCCTTTGTGGTCTGCCACGCAGCCGGTCGCACCCACATCGAGGGCTGGGAAGCGTTCGCACTACCCGGCATCGGCGATGTCATCGAGCGTACGATCGCGATCGGATCGCTTACCAACCCCGGCATCCGCTGTGTCGGCATCGCCGTCAACACCTCCAGCCTCAATCCCCGCGAGCGCGAGGCTTACCTTGCAGAGCTATCCCAACGCTATCAACAGCCCTGTGTGGATCCGCTGCTTGATGGCACCGAGGCCATCATAAAACAGCTTTAAGCTGTCCGAGGACAAACACCGTGAAGCTAACAATTGAAACGCCCTCTTATCCCCTGGCCAGGCCCTTTGCCATTACCGGCCACGTGTTTCACCACACGGATACGGTTCGGGTAACCCTGGAGCACGATGGCGTCCGCGGCAGCGGCGAAGCCGTTGGGACCTATTATCTGAACGAAACCGCTGACAGCATGCGCGCAGACCTCGAGGCCGTCGCAGAACAGATCAGCGATTCCATGACCCCCGAAGCACTACAGGGCCTGATGCCTGCGTGCGGCGCGCGCAATGCACTGGATTGTGCACTCTGGGACTATCGTGCCAAGCGCAGTGGGCAAAGCATCTGGGAAATTCTGGAGATTCAGCCCAGGGAACTGACGACGGTGTTTACGGTGGGCATGGGCGAACCGGAGCTCATGGCCCGCCATGCGGGCAGTTCAACACGCTTTCCCCATCTGAAAATCAAACTGGATGGCGACCGTCCCATCGAGCGCCTTGAGGCCATTCGCAGCGCTCGCCCGGATGCAACGCTGATCATTGACGTTAACCAGGGCTGGAATTTTGACGAACTGCGCGAGTACCTGCCGGCCTGTCAGCGCCTGGGCGTCGCCATGATTGAGCAGCCCCTGCCCCGGGGGGACGACGCCGCGCTGGAGGGATTCGAATCACCAGTCCCTCTGGGCGCCGATGAGTCCTGCCTGCACCTTGGCGAGTTTGAGCTCGCAGCGCAGCGCTACGATGTGCTGAATATCAAACTTGATAAGTGCGGCGGTCTCACCGAAGGGCTAGCCCTGGTCCGTGCGGCCCAGGCCAGGGACATGCAGTTGATGGTCGGCAACATGACCGGTACCTCCCTGTCCATGGCACCGAGCTATGTCATCGGGCAGTTCTGTCGTTTTGTCGATATCGACGGGCCGCTGTTGCTGGCGCATGACATTGAAAACGGACTGGACTATCGCCCGGGCGGCGAAGTCGGCCTGCCCTCCCGGGCGCTGTGGGGCTGAGCGCGATCAGCCCCGGGTTCATCAGTCTTCCGATAGGGCGAAGATAAAGTCCACATAGGCTTTTTCGATATCCGCCAGACCCGCCGCTTTCACACCTTCCGCGGGTTCAATGAGCATGATCTCGTTCGGCGAGTGAGCACCATTACCAAAGCCCATGCCCCAGGGAATCATCGGCAGCTTCAGACGCTGGGTAAACTGATAGAACGGTGCTGAACCGGCAATGCGCGGATTGACAGCCGGCGTATCCGTATACTTTTTGGAAACCCCCAGCGCCGCCTGTACGAGCGGCGTTTCGATCGAGGTTTGCGCAGCGGGATAACTCGACAGGCGGCGCATCACAATATCGCTATAGCCATTCGCATCGAGGTAGGCACGACAACTTTCGCATGTATCCAGGTGCGCGACGAACTCAGTTCCCGCGAAAGCCGGTTCCAGGACTGATATCGCTAAATAGTTGAAACTTGATGCTTATTGTGAAAGGACATCTGCATGATTGAGATTGCAGGCATTGGCGGTTTTATCCTTCTGGT
>CAZGGN010000060.1:1476-8754 GCA_964525195.1 uncultured Congregibacter sp. | reverse complement strand
CGAATTTTGTCCATGTGCTCCTCGGGGTCGATGCCTACGGGCAGCCGCGAGTCCATCTTGGCCGTCGCCGTGTGCGGTAGAATCGTTTTAACACCTTCTCCGGTGTAGCCCGCGTAAATGCCATCAATGTTCAGCGTGGGCGTATAGGTCAGCTCCATCGCGCGCTGCTCGGGGCCCGCATCATCGATCCAGCGTTCGATCGCGAAGGCTTCCTGAAGCGCACTGGTGCGATCATTGTTTAACAGGGACGCCGCAATCAGCGACTGCTCTTCTTCCGTCGGCGGACGAATTCCGTCGTAAAAACCGGGCACCATCGACGTGTTGCCATCGGGACTGGTGAGCAGTGCCAGCGCCTGAATCAGGCGCCATACGGGGGAATCCAGAGCCGCTTTGTACGAACCGTGGATCTCCGAGGTGACGGGCCCACCCCAGCTGCCGCCACGCGCTTCCAGTTCCCAGTAGGCAATACCCTTAACCCCCAGAAACAGATTGAGATCGCCCCCCGGTGACTGCATGTTCATGGGAAAGATCACCCCGTCGGCCGTGCGCAGACGCGCCTCATACTTGTCGATGATCTGCGGGTAATGAGGTGAACCCAGCTCTTCTTCGCCTTCGGCGGTAATCATGAGGTTCACCGGCAGGGTGCCATCAACCGCAATAATGGATTCCAGCGCGTTGAGGAAGGCCCGCTCCGGCCCTTTCTGATTGGTCGCTCCCCGGGCCATGATCACCTTCCCGGTCGCGTGATCAACGAGCCTGGCCGCAAAGGGCGGCGACTGCCAGTCCTCAGGATTGACCGGCTGCACGTCGTACATCATGTAGACCATCAGGGTCTTCGCCGCGCCGGCGTCGTAATAGGCCCATACGCCGGGGTGGCCATCGGTAGGCACCAGTTCTGCCTCTTTAAAACCCATCGCCTTGAAATCGTTGACCAGAAGCTGGGCCATATCATCAATACCCACGTCCTGGGCGCTGATTGAGGGCTGTCGCAACCAGCGCTGAAGGTTGCCGATATGCGCATCGAGATTACTGTCGATGTGCCGGTAAACCGCGTCGTGCTCGCCCTCGTAGGGCCGGATTGAGCTGTAATCGTAGGGATAGCTCATGTCGACCGAGAATTTTGGACGCCCGCCACTGTCCGCGGCCAGGGTCAGGGGAGACACGAGAAACAGGGCAATAAGGCCGGAGCCGAGCGTGCGAATCATCGATGAGGTGTCCTTGTCGTTATTGAGGGGGCGAGCTGTTTGGATGCGCAAGACTAACGCGCAACGAGAGCAATTGCAGCGTTTACTTTGCTGTGTTGAACTGCGCTCCTGCTAACGGACAGCACTGACTGGAGATACCGAATGCCCTCTGTTTTTCTCAGGAAACAGCTCCCGAGTTTTTTCAATAGGCGGCTCCCCGCCATGGCCCTGGCGCTCGGCCTGGTCACCGGGAGTCTGCTTCCGGCCGGTGCCATGGCTTCAGATACCCTTGTGCTCCCGATGCGCGAACGGGCCGCTGTGATCGACCGGTGGCTGGATGATCGTATCCAGAATGTTCTGCCGGGGATCATGCGTCGCAGCGGCATTGACCTCTGGGTGATCGTCTCACGCGAGTACAACGAAGATCCGGTGCTCAAGACTTTTCTCCCCTCGACCTGGCAGTCCGCCCGGCGCCGAACCATTCTGCTGATTCACGATCCGGGTGAAGGGCAGCCACTGGAGACCCTGGCAGTCGCCCGCTACGGCGTCGGCAGCAAATTCAAAAAAGCCTGGGACAAGGAAGCACATGGTGAGCAGTGGCAGCGACTGGCACAGCTGGTCGAAGAGCGCGACCCCAAAGCGATCGGCGTGAACGTGTCAGATACCTTTGCCCTCGCGGACGGTATGAGTCACACGGAGTATTCGACCTTCCGCGATTCGCTCCCGGAAGCACTCCGGGGACGTATCGTCTCGGCGGAAAAGCTGGCAATTGGCTGGCTGGAAACCCGCAGCGCCGCGGAAATGGAGGTCTACCCGCAGATCTGCCAGCTCGCCCACGAAATCCTGGCTGAGGGGCTCTCCACGGTGGCGATTCAGCCGGGAATCACTACCACCAATGACGTTGTCTGGTGGTACCGGGATCGCATCCGCGAGCTGGGCTTTACTGCCTGGTTTCACCCCTCCGTATCGATACAGCGGGCTGAATCCCCCAAAATCGATATGAAGACCGACGTGGAATCTCAACACGACGACGAAGTTATCCGCCCCGGCGACCTGCTGCACGTGGATTTCGGCATTACCTATCTGCGCCTGAACACCGACACGCAGCAGCACGCCTATGTATTGCGCCCCGGAGAAAGCGAGGCGCCCGAAGCCCTGCGCAAAGCGCTTGCCCGGGGTAACCGACTTCAGGATATTCTGATCGGCAACTTCGAGACAGGCCTGACCGGTAACGAAATCCTCGAGAAATCGCTGAATCAGGCGAAACGCGAGGGCATCACCGCCTCGATCTACACCCATCCGATCGGCTACCACGGCCACGCCGCGGGACCGACGATCGGACTTTGGGATCAACAGGATGGCGTACCAGGGAGCGGCGACTACCCGCTATATCCGAACACCGCGTACTCCATTGAGTTGTATGCGGAGTCTGATATGCCGGAATGGGGAAAGCCGGTGCGTATCAAGCTTGAAGAGGATGCCTTCTTTGACGGCAAGACCACGCGTTTTATCGACGGACGTCAGGAAGAGCTGTTGCTGATTCCGCGCCAGTAGCCTCGCCAAGCTCCCTAACCCGGCGATCCTTCTCGATCGCCAGGGTTGATTGCTTCCCGGCAGCGCACCTGCACAGACAGGTCAATTGTGGGTGACCTGCTTCTTGTTCGGGTGAACATCTTTGTTCGGGTAAGACGCTTTGCTCAGGTATTCCTCGGCACTGGGCAAAACGGCAAAACTGCCCTCGAGAGAGGCAAGGGTCATACAGCCATCAGCAATGCGCAGCCCATGCCTGCGTTTCCATATCCATCGATTTTTCCGCGCCCTGTCTCGAAACCGGTCATTGGAAATGACATCGGCGTGCTCTTTCCTGGCCCGAGCAAGAATCCACTGGTCGGCCTCGGTCCCACTCGGCACCAGCTGATAGCGGGCCGACCAGGGTGCTTCACGGGTAATTTTTTCAAAGGCTTCGAACTGCGGTGGGCTGAATTCGCGCAGCAGATACGGCGTATTGGCGTCGAAGAAACAGTGAAACTCGCCGCCATTTAGCGCCAGGTAATCTGCGACGGCCAGGACATAGCGAAGCTGCGGAAATTGCCTGCCATGAAGCAGGGCGATATTGGTGCCGTCCAGCACGAAGCGGCGCCCGTTCAACGGACCGGCCGGGGCCTCTTGCTTGCCCGAAAAAAAACCGCGGATCAGCTGCCACACAGGAGAGTCCCTCACGGCAGAAAAATGGGGCCCGAAGGCCCCATGCGTTCAGATAGCAGCGAGGATCGCCTCGTACTCTGCCTTGAGTTCATCGTAGCGGGCTATGGCTTCATTCCCGGGCGCCTGATCCGCATTGTCCAGCATCCGCGACAGATAGCTGATCTGGCTGATCAGCCGTGGCGGCATATAGGTGCCCTCCTCGGTAACCAGCCGGGCAATCGCTGCTTCCAGCGTCTCGCGACGCGCTGCATCCGTCTCAGCGAGCGCCTCCAGCTCCTGGTCCAGTTTATGCGCCGTGCGACGCGCCTGGTCGAGAAGCGTTAGGACCTTGCGCTCCAGGGCGATCTGATCGGCGATATCCGCCTCGCTCACGCCGGTCTTCAGGACCCGGGGGTCAACCACGATGCTCAGCGGCTGAGTGAAGCTCTCTTCCCCGACGGTCAGACGCACGCTGTAGTCGCCCGGCGCCACCAGTGCACCGCCGCCGAAGCGTCCCTTTTCTTTCTCCTGCCAGGGGCCGCGACGGCGCATATCCCAGTGGAAACGATTGATGCCGGGCTTCACGGTCAAGGCGGTCTGCTCGATAAAACGGACTTCGTTAAGCGCCATGTCCTCGACGATCTCGACCGCATCATCTGCCTCGGCGTCGCTGACACTCTGGAAGGCATTCACCAGCTCGCCATTGCCATCCATCACTTCCAGCGTCACCGGACCGCTTGCACCCTCGGGCAGGTAATAGTCGATGATCGCCGAGGGTTTGCGGTACTGCGGAATCGCATCCGGATTCCGGCTGTTGTAGGTCGGACGATGCCGGTAGCGCACGGTTTGCGCCGGAGCAAACAGCAGCGCGTTGTCACCGACCTCGGGCAGAGGTGCCTGGCGCAATGCCGCGATATCGTCAAGGACCCAGAAGGCGCGACCCATGGTGGACAGCACCAGATCATCGCGATGAATCCTGATATCCGTAACCGGCGTTACCGGCAGGTTCTGCTGAAAAGACTGCCAGCTGTCGCCCTTATCAAAGGACACGAACAGACCGTACTCGGTGCCGGCGTAGAGCAGCCCCGGGCGCACCGGATCCTCGCGCACCACCCGCACCGGGTAATCTTCAGGAATGCCGTTCTTGCCGTTCGTCAGCAATGTCCAGCGTTTGCCGTAATCATCGGTGCGGTAGGCGTAGGGTTTCCAGTCACCAAGCTGGTAGCGCAACACCGCAATGTAGGCCACCGCCGGATCATGGGGTGAAGGCTCAACCGAATCCACACGTCCCCCCCTGGGCAGTCCCCGGGGCGTTACGTCCGACCAGTTTTTTCCGCCGTCCCGGGTAACATGCACCGGCCCGTCGTTGGAGCCCGTCCAGATAAGCCCGGGCGTCAGGGCCGACTCGCGGATCGAGTACAGGCTGCTGTACACCTCCTCACCGGTCACGTCGCGCGTAATGGGGCCGCCGGAAGCCAGCTGCTTGCCCGCCTCAAAGGCCGTCAGATCCGGAGAGATCGTTTCCCAGGTAACCCCGTTATCGCTGGTGCGATGGACATACTGGGACCCCTGATACACCACGTTGGGATCGTGTGGAGAAACATGCAGCGGAGCCACGCGCTGAAAGCGGTATTTGAGATCCTTGGGGTCCTGGCCATACATGTTCGCGGCGCCGACATAGTAGCTGCGCTCGGTGCCCGTGTTTTTGTCAAAGACAGAGAACCGCCCCTTGCAATTGGCGTAGACCGTGTCCGGGTCTCCGGGCTTGGGAATCGCAGGCCCTGTTTCACAGCCACCGGTCTCAATCAGCCAGGCATCAACACTCTGCACGCCGTAGGGCGCCCGGCTGGGCACGGCAATCGTGGTGCCATTGTCCTGCTGCCCGGCATACAGCCAGTACGGATACTGGTCGTCGACGTCCACCGTATACAGTTCCGTCGTCGCCTGATTGAACTGCGTCGACCAGGTCTCACCGCCGTTATGGGTGACATTGGCGCCGCCATCGTTAGCCTGAATAAACAACCGGGGGTTGTCGGGGTTAATCCACATGTCGTGGTTGTCGCCGTGAGGCGCGTGCATCTCTTCCCAGTTCACCCCGCCGTCCACCGACTTGTAGTAGTTGGTGGCCATCACATACAGAACGTCTGCATTCGTGGGATCGGCCTCCACGTTGCCGTAGTAGAACGGCCGGTTGACCAGCGCGCTTTTGGACGACACCTGGCTGAAGCTCTCACCCTGATCCGTCGAGCGGTACAGGCCGCCTTCCTTACCGGGCGCTTCGACCAGCGCATAGACAATGCTGCTGTCTGAGGCGGAAATCGCCAGATCGATCCGGCCGATGAGACCGCCGGGCAAACCCTCGGTGATTTTGCGCCAGGACTGGCCGCCATCACTGGACTTGAACAGCCCCCCTTCTTCCTGGCTGCCGCCACTGATGATGGTCCAGGGCGTGCGTCGCGCTTTCCATGCCGCCGCAAATACAACATCGGGGTTATTCGGCACGAGTTCGATGTCTGCAAAGCCCACGGCGTCCGACACCGCCAGCATCTGCTTCCAGCTTTGGCCGCCGTCGGTGGTTTTGTACACGCCGCGCTCGGGATTATCGTTGAACGCCTGGCCAATCGCGGCGACCCAGACCACGTTGTTATTGCGCGGATCGATTTCTACCGCGCCGATGTGGCCGCTCTTCTCAAGCCCCAGATGCGTCCAGCTCTTTCCGCCGTTGATGGACTTGTACACGCCTTTCCCGGTAATGACGTTGGAGCGCAGCCCCTCAGAGCCGGTGCCCACATAGAGGAGATTTGAGTCCGTCTGGGAGGCCGCGATATCGCCAATCGAAGGCGAGGCAAAATAACCATCGGAGATATTGTTCCAGCTGGTGCCGTAATCGGTGCTTTTCCACACCCCACCGCCGGAGGCACCAAGATAGAAAGTGCCCGGTTCCTGCACCGTTCCGGCGACGGCAGTTACCCGCCCACCGCGCGTCGGCCCCACGTTGCGATACTCCAGGGCATCAAAAAGCCCGGCAGCGCTGATGTCGGACTGGAGCAACAGTGCTCCGAGGACGAGGGAAACCGTACGTTTCACGAAGGACTCTCCTAAGCAGTAAAAAGGCGACAGACACTAACACCGGAGCACCCGCAGGACAATCGCGTCAGGCGACCGCCCTGCTTCGGCAAAATGATCCTCAGTCGGGCGCGTAGCGACGGATCAACTGCTTGCCCAGGGCCATGAGATGCACCTGATCAGAGCCATCGGCCTGACGGCACCAGCGCGCGTAGTTGTAGGCCTCGGCCATCGGATAATCTTCCGTCAGACCGCCAGCCCCGTGCATTTGCATGCAGCGATCAATCACTGTCTGCGCCATGATCGGAACCGACACCTTGCTCGCGGCAATCAGATCCATCGCGCCCTTGGCTCCGACTTCATCCATTCGCCGGCAGGTCTTGAGCACCAGGAGTCGCATCATCTCGATCTCCGAGAAGCTGCGGGCGATGTCTTCGCGCACGGACTGATGTTCGCTGAGTTTGCGACCGAACGTACTGCGGCAGGTAACCCGATCACAGGCCAGTTCGAGGGAGCGCTGCGCGGCTCCGATCAGGCGCATGCAGTGATGAATGCGCCCCGGCCCGAGACGCCCCTGGGCGATTTCAAATCCCCGCCCCTCGCCCAGAAGAATGTTGTCTGCGGGAACACGCACATTGTTAAAGCGCAGTTCCGCGTGCCCCATCGGCGCATCGTCGTAGCCCAGGGTGGTCAGCGGGCGGATGATCTCCAGCCCCGGCGTTCCCGGCGGCACCAGTATCTGGGACTGTTGCTTGTGCCGGCTGGGGTTATCCGGGTCCGACTTGCCCATCACGATAAAAATACCGCAGCGCTCGTACATGGCCCCGGAGATAAACCACTTCCG
>CAZGGN010000060.1:497-1450 GCA_964525195.1 uncultured Congregibacter sp. | reverse complement strand
TGAACACTTCCATATTGCCGGTGTCCGGCGCGTTGCAGTTAAACACCTCCGGCGCCCAGATCACCCGCCCCATTAACTCCGCGAGCGGTGCATAGTCAAAATTGCTCAGACCGTCGTGATCCACATGATCAGCGAGCGACGGCGGAACAAAGAGATTCCACAGTCCGGCCTCCCGCGCCTTTGCTTTCAATTCGTCCATGATCGGCAGGTAACTGAAGCGATTGGTCGCGGCCGCAAGCTGCTCTCGGTAGACAGCGTCGTTGGGATAGATGTGTTCGTCCATAAAGGCGCTCAGCGCCTCCTGGTACTTCAGGGATACTTCACTGAACTCATACACAGGCAAACTCCTCCGCTCAGGCGGCCAGCCGCTCGATGATGATAGCCGGCGCCATACCGCCAGCGGCGCACATGGTCACCAGTCCGAACTGCTGATCGCGGCGCTCCAGTTCATCGAGAATCGTGCCGATCAGCACCGACCCGGTGCCCCCGATGGGATGCCCGAGGGCCATGGCGCCGCCGTTCACATTCACCCGGTCACGATCCAGATCCAGATCGCGAATGAACTTCTCAGCAACCACCGCAAACGCCTCATTGATCTCAAAAAGATCAATGTCGCTCAGGCTCATTCCGGCCTTTTTCAGCACCTTCCTTGCGGCGGGCACCGGCGCGTTGAGCATCAGCGTCGGCGAATCCCCCATATTGGCCATGGCTACGACCCTGGCACGTGGCTTCAGGCCATGCGCTTTCGCATAGTCAGGCGACGCGAGGAGCAGCGCCGCAGCGCCATCGACCACACCCGAAGAGTTTCCGGCGTGATGGACATGCTGGATAAGCAGATCCGGATACACCTTTGCCACCAGTTTGCGATACGTGGTGCCGTGTTCATCCAGCGGATAGTCCGCAAGCGGCTCAAAAGCCGCCTTTAGCGAGGCGAGGCCTTCAAGGGTGGTGTT
>CAZGGN010000060.1:0-487 GCA_964525195.1 uncultured Congregibacter sp. | reverse complement strand
GACCGTCGAGCGCCTCCCGGGGAATGTTCTCAAGCGTGGCAATCGCATCGGCGCAGACGCCCTGATGCGGTTGGGGGTGCAGATCGCGCAAATGCTCATTGCCGTTGTCCATAAACGGCGACTGGGAAGGATCCGATCCGTGCAGGGACATCATTTCGCAGCCCCCGGCGATGACCAGATCCTCCATGCCGCTCATGATGGAAGCGGCAGCCATATTCACCGACGTGATACCCGAACCGCAAAAACGATCCAGGGTCACCGCGGAACTGCGCACATCGTAGCCCGCATCCAGTGCTGCCATACGCGCCAGATCGCCGCCCTGGGTACCCCGCTGCCAGCTGGTACCGAAGATAATGTCATCGACATCGGCCGTGTCGAAACTGTTGCGCTCCGCGAGTGCTTTGAGCACCGTGGCCCCCAGATGCTGCGGATGCAAATGGGCCAGTGCCCCTTTGCCTTTTTTGCCTATCCCCCGGGGGGTGCGGCA
>CAZGGN010000059.1:0-14613 GCA_964525195.1 uncultured Congregibacter sp. | reverse complement strand
GTTGAATTTGGTGTGGTTTGAATAGCTGTTTTACTTCCATTCCTTGAGAAACGGGCCAAAGCCGGCTACCGACCCCCCCGGAGAGCAAAACTGGGATCAACATAAGACGTGGGTCTCCAGAAAAAATCGAACCGATGATTGAACGAGGGACTTATCGAATGCGGGACAAGTCGGGCTAAACCGGGCAGCCATGATACGGATTGCCTTGTTACAATATTGTTTTGTATCCACGGGTGGACTTGTCTCATGCATGCATTAAAATACGGCGCGCCTTCAACGGCGGCACACTGCTGAACAGCCTAACCATTTCGGACGCCCTGACAAGGCCAGTGGTGAGCAAATTTTTGCGGCGCGGCGACAAACGCCAACTGGATCACAGACCCGCCTCGCTTAAAGTCCATCAAGCCCTCGAAAATCCCCTAAAGCCCAGTGATCCAGCCCGGGAAGCCAATCGCATATGACAACAGAAGCCACTGCCTACACTCCGCAACCGAGCTACAACAAAGACGAGCTGATCGCCTGTGGCATGGGTGAGTTATTCGGCCCGGGCAATGCACAACTGCCCGTGGACAAGATGCTGATGCTGGATCGCATTGCGCACATCAGCTCCGAGGGCGGAGCCTATGGCAAGGGCCAGATTGTTGCGGAGTTGGATATTCATCCGGATCTGTGGTTTTTCGAATGCCACTTTCCCGGTGATCCGGTAATGCCAGGCTGTCTGGGACTCGATGCCATGTGGCAGCTGGTGGGCTTTTTCCTCGGCTGGCGGGGCAATCCTGGCCGCGGCCGGGCGCTGGGGTCCGGGGAAGTCAAGTTCACCGGACAGATTTTGCCCTCGGCAAATAAAGTTACCTATACGATCGACATGAAACGGGTTATCGAGCGCAAGCTTGTCATGGGCATTGCCGACGGCAAAGTGAGCGTCGACGGCAAGGACATCTATCACGCCTCTGACCTTCGTGTCGGTCTCTTCCAATCCACGGAGAGTTTCTAAGCCATGCAACGACGAGTGGTAATCACAGGTCTTGGAATCGTCTCCTGCCTGGGAAATGATGCTCAAACAGTTATTCAATCCCTCCGTGAAGGGCGCTCGGGAATCCGCCGCAGCCAGGAGCAGATCGACGCCGGTATGCGCTCGCATGTATCGGCAGCTCCTGACATCAATCCTGCAGAACATATCGATCGAAAGCAGCTCCGATTCATGGCTGACGCAGCGGCCTTTGCCTATATCGCCATGCAGCGCTGCATCGACGATGCCGGCCTGAGCGAGGCCGAAGTATCCAACGACCTGACCGGGATCATTGCCGGGTCCGGCGGCGCCTCCTCCGCCAGCCAAATTGAAGCTACGGATATCCTTCGCGAAAAAGGCATCCGCCGCGTCGGCCCCTATCGCGTAACACAGACCATGGGCAGCACCGTGTCGGCCTGCCTTGCCACCCCGTTTCGTATCCGCGGAGTGAATTACTCGATCTCTTCGGCCTGCTCCACGAGCGCCCATTGCATCGGCAATGCGATGGAACAGATTCAACTGGGCAAGCAGGACCGCGTGTTTGCCGGCGGCGGCGAAGAGTTGCACTGGACCATGAGCAGTCTTTTCGATGCCATGGGCGCGCTGTCGACGAAATACAACGACACGCCGGAGCGCGCCTCACGCGCCTATGACGCAGATCGGGACGGTTTTGTGATTGCCGGCGGCGGTGGAATGCTGGTGCTTGAAGCGCTGGAGGTGGCACAGGCCCGCGGCGCAAAAATCTATGCGGAACTTGTGGGCTACGGCGCTACCTCGGATGGCTACGACATGGTCGCACCGTCCGGAGAAGGCGCCGTGCGCTGCATGCGCCAGGCGTTAGCTACGGTCGACGGACCCATTGACTATATCAATGCGCATGGAACCAGCACCCCGGCCGGTGATATCCAGGAACTCAAGGCGGTGCGGGAAGCCTTCAGCGATATGGAGCGCATTCCGGTAGTAGGATCCACCAAGTCATTATCCGGGCACTCTCTCGGGGCAGCGGGGGTCCAGGAAGCTATTTACAGTCTGCTTATGCAGCAGGAGGGGTTCATCGCGGCCTCTGCAAATATCGACAATCTGGACCCCGAGGCAAAAGGCCTGCCGATCGCGCGGGAGCGCCAGGATGGCGTGGACCTTCAGCGCGTCATGTCCAACAGCTTCGGTTTTGGCGGCACGAACGCGTCTTTGGTATTCCAGAAGTTCAGCGACTGACCAGCGGTAACGCACCGCGCTCAGCGGCTTGTTGGCGCCCTCAGTAAAGCAGCGAGTCGAGCAGCAGGATATCAATCTGCTCGCCGTGAGCGATGGTCCTCCCAAGAGGTACCAGCGCCAGGGCGTCGCTGGCGGAAATTGAGCGCAAAACCCCCGAACTCTGATTGCCGTAGGGCGTGGCCCAGAGCTGTCCATCGATACGCTGCGTGTTCACACGCAGATACTCTTCGCGGCTGCCCGCCGTGAGCTGCTCGAAGTCAGCACGGGCAGGTATCATGCCCGGGCCCGGCTCCTGGCGCCCCTGCAGCGCACAGAGAAAAGGTCTCGCAAGCAGGACAAAGGTCACAAATGCGGACGATGGATTTCCCGGCAGCCCGAGGAACGGGGTATCCCCTACTCGACCAAAGGCGAAAGGCTTTCCGGGCTTGATGGCGATACGCCATAGATCAATTTCGCCAAGGGCTATCACCGCCTCGCGGACATGATCAGCCTCTCCCACAGACACACCGCCGCTGCTGAGGATGACATCCGCATCGTCGGCAGCCGCACGCATAGCCGCCAGAGTGGCCTCGCGGGTATCCTCAACGATACCCCGGTCGATGACGTCGCAGCCCAGTGCCGTCAGCAAGCCTGCGAGCATGGGGCGATTGCTGTTGAAGATCGCGCCTGGTGGTAGTGGGCCGCTGCCCGGCTCGCGCAGTTCATTACCGGTCGACAGCAACGCTACCCGAAGGCGCGGACGCACTGCCAGACGGTCGATGCCCTGAGAAGCCAACAAGCCCAGATCCTGAGGACGCAGTCGCCGACCGCGTTCCAGCAAGAGCTCGCCGCGAGCACAGTCCTGCCCTCGACTACGAATATGCTGCCCCGTCGCGATCTGCGCAGGGAGCTGTACCTCATTCTCCACCAGGCACACATCCTCCTGCATGACGATGGCGTCGGCACCGTCGGGCACGGGCGCACCGGTAAATATACGCGCGACACTGGCGGCCTCCAGCGGTCGCGCCACATCACCCGCAGCGATGCGCTGGCTGACCGGCAACGTCCGGCCCGCATCCGCCGCGCGCACCGCGTAGCCATCCATGGCACTGTTATCAGCCGGGGGCACATCGAGGGTCGCGCGCTGGTCTGTTGCAAGCACCCGACCCTGGGCCACAGCCAAGGACAGTGGCTCGTCGAACGCGGGGTTTTGCAACGAGGGCCTGGCGCGGGCCAGCAAACGCTCGCGCGCCTCCGCCAGTGGAATCAGCGGCGAGGGCGTCACGGCGCTTTAGCAGAACCGGTAAGTACCGCTACAAAATTGCAGGGACGATGACGGCTGTCGAGTTGATCACAGAGAATGCCGTTCCAGGCGGTGCGGCAGGCACCCGTGGAGCCCGGAATACAGAAAATCGCCGTATTATTCGCCAGACCCCCAAGGGCTCGGGACTGCACCGTTGACGAACCAATCTCCTGCAAGGAAAGTGCGCGAAAAACCTCGCCAAAGCCCTCAATAAACTTGTCGAGAAGCGGGGCCACTGCTTCTGGCGTCGAATCACGACCGGCAAAACCGGTACCGCCGGTCACCAGCACCGCATGCACGCTACTGTCCACGATCCATTGGGAAAGCTCCGCGCGAATGCGATAAATATCGTCAGGAACCAACGCTCGATGGACGATCTTATGCCCGGCAGTCGCGGCTGCATCAGCCAGAAAGTCTCCAGAGGTATCGTTCTCGGGGCTGCGCGTATCCGAAACCGTTAATACGGCTACTCCCAGTGCCGTGAATTCACTATCCGTCGCCATGCTGCCTATCCATTGTGAGTTTGCTCAGCCAAGCGCTCGAAATACCGCCTGACCAGAGCGTTCATAAACCCGCGCCACGGAACCTGTTTGATCGCAAAGCTGTCGCGTAAGCGACTACAGTCAAAAACACGGGTTTCTGCGCTTTCATCGGCCTCGTGATCAACCGGACTGATCACAATATCGCCGCAGTCACTGTACTGACTGGCGGCTGCGAGCGCCGCCTCGGCAAAACCATATTCAGTCGTGCGATCGCCAGAGCAGTAATGATAAATACCCACAGCTTCCGCGCCGACACTCAGCTGATCGAGCATGGCCGCCAACACTCTCGCTGCGTCATCACTGGCAACCGGGCAGAAGACACTTCGATCATCAAACACCGCCTGACGCTCCCCCGCCATCCGGCTGAGAGTACGAGTGAGCAGATTGCGACCCGACTCGGCAAACAACGGGCCAGTGCGCAATACCACTGCTGAGGGCGCCGCCTGCAATATGCGATTCTCGATTTCCACTATTTGAAAGCCGGGCTCACTGAAGGCATCCGGAGGATCACTTTCGCGAAGAACCCGGCCGCTGGTACCCGAATAGACCCGATCACTGGACAGGAACAGATAATGCATATCGCTGTGTTCACAGGCTTTCGCAAGCCAGTGCGAACGCTCGATATCCGCTGCCTGGGGAGCCTCCCCCGCCGTCAGCAGCGCCGCGATGCGCATATCCACAACCGCGTGGGGTTTGCCCTTGCGCGCCGCCTTTTTGGCCTGACGCTCACTGCGCCAGCGGCTTGCAGCTAATGTCAGCGGGGCAGCCTGATGGCGGCCCCACTGCGCAAAACTGCTTTGCAAAGCATCGCCCAAGGCATTGTCTGAACCAACAAGGAGAACATCCACGAATGGTCAGCTTTTAATCAAGAGCCGGCCCATAGCTGCCTCACTAAAATGGAATGTCGTCGTCGATATCACCCATCGGTGCATTTTGCGATTGCGGCTGAGGCGCAGAGGAAGACATTCCGGAGCCCCCCGACGAAGCCCCATAATCGCCACCGGCTTCCGGGTAATCTCCCTGATCGTATCCACCACCACCGGCACCGCCGGAACCACCGCGACTATCGAGCATCTGCATCTCGCTTCCAACGATCTCCGTCGTGTAGCGATCCTGCCCTGACTGGTCCTGCCACTTACGCGTTCTGATCGAACCCTCAACGTAGACCTTTGAGCCCTTGCGCAGATATTCGGCGGCCACCTCAGCGAGGCGATTAAAAAACACCACCCGGTGCCACTCGGTGCGCTCCTGTGGCTGCCCGGTTTGCTTGTCTTTCCAGGATTCGGAAGTCGCCAGACGCAGGTTCGTTACCGAGCCGCCGGAAGGCATGAAGCGCGTTTCCGGGTCAGCGCCAAGGTTACCGACGAGAATCACTTTATTGACGCCACGCGAAGCCATACTGCTCATTCCAAGTCTTGCTGAAAGGGCCGATCAATATAGCAATCCGCCTGCGCAAATGCGACAGCATATGCGCTCAGGAAACACGGATGGGGCGCTGCGCAGGCGGTGCTGCCGGCTCGAGACGCCAGATCAGACCAAGCCAGAGCGCAGCGGCAAGCAAAACCAGCCAGAGAAGCCCCGACAGTCCCGCCGCCTGATAAATCAAACCGCCGGAGGTTCCTCCGACAAATGCGCCCAGAAACTGACAGGTCGCGTAGACCCCCAGCGCCGTTCCCTTGCCGTGGGCAAATACCGCTTTGCTGACCTGCGAGGGCAGTGCGGCCTCGAGATAATTCACCGCAGTAAAAAACCCACAGAGCGCGAGGTAGAGAAGCGCCGTATTGCTGCCGAGAAACAGGGCTGCCAGCGACGCGGGCATCATAATGACGCCGATTTTGAGCGCCAGCCCCGGGCGACCATAGCGCTCAGAGAGCCGTAGCAGGGGATACATCCCCAGCAGCGAGATCACCAGTACCGGCAGATAAACGCGCCAGTGTGCGTCTCTGGCGACATGCAGACCGCCCTCGATCACCGCCGGTACAACCAGAAACGATGCGGTCAGCATGAAGTGCAGGAGAAATACCGAGCCATTGAGTCGCTGCAGCACGGGATCCAGAAGCACCGGCCGGAACATATCCGGCGAGGCCCCGATATCCTCGTGCTGGCGCGCGGCAGCAGTGGGAATTCCCAGCGCCACGATAGCCATACCGACTACCGCCAGGACCGCGGTCATGCCAAACACCGCGGAGAGCCCTCCCCAGGCGGCCAGCAGCGGCCCGAAAATCAGCGCCAGAGCAAAGGACAGACCGATGCTGATGCCGATCACCGCCATAGCCTTGGTGCGCTGCTCCTCAGAGGTGAGATCAGCTGCGAGCGCCATCACGGAGCCGGAGATAGCGCCAGCGCCCTGGAGCGCGCGACCCAGCACGATAATCTGCACACTGTCGGCCATTGCCGCCACCACGCTGCCCAGCGCGAACAGAATCAAGCCGCCGAGAATGACCGGCTTTCGACCTATTCGATCGGACAGCCAGCCAAGCGGAATCTGCAGCAAGGCCTGGGTCGCACCGTAGGCTCCCAGGGCGAGACCGATCATCAGCGGCGAGGCGCCGATCATGTCCGCCGCGTAAAGCGCAAGCAAAGGAAGCGCCATAAACAGCCCGAGCATGCGGAAGCTGTAGAGCAGCGCCAGGGCCACAACGACCCGGCGCTCCAGCGCGGTCATAGGATTAGTGGTTAACAAGTACAGAGCCTCTCAAATGCCGCAGATGGTAACAGTTTTTCGTTCGCCACCGGCCATCCAGGACCCACAGGAGGGCGTATAGTTAGGGAGTTTTGTTCCCTCCCCGGCGCGGCCCTATACTGCGGGGTTTCACCCGTCATCTGCGGATTCCAGCATGGACACTATTCAGCTGCGTGGTGCACGCACGCACAATCTCAAGAACATCGATCTCGATATCCCCCGCGACAAGTTGGTGGTCATTACCGGCCTCTCGGGTTCGGGCAAGTCGTCGCTGGCTTTTGACACCCTTTACGCCGAGGGGCAGCGGCGCTACGTGGAGTCACTGTCCACCTACGCCCGGCAGTTCCTCAGCATGATGGAAAAGCCCGATATCGATCACGTTGAGGGCCTCTCACCGGCGATTTCAATTGAGCAGAAGTCCACGTCCCATAACCCCCGCTCGACCGTGGGTACGATTACCGAAATTTACGACTACCTGCGCCTGCTCTACGCCCGGGTTGGCAAACCGCATTGCCCTACGCACAACCGGCATCTGCAGGCACAGACGGTGAGTCAGATGGTCGACTCGGTCCTCGCCCGGCCCGAGGGCAGCCGCCTGATGCTGCTCGCACCGGTGGTCCGGGAGCGCAAGGGAGAGCACCTGCACGTCTTTGAAGAGCTCAGAGGCGCCGGTTTCGTGCGGGCCCGGGTTAATGGGACCGTGCGCGAGCTCGACGACCTCCCGGATCTGGACAAAAAGAAAAAACACAGCATCGACGTGGTCGTCGATCGCTTCAAGGTGCGTGATGACCTGAAGCAGCGCCTCGCCGAATCCTTTGAAACCGCCCTGGAACTGACTGACGGCCTGGCACTGGTCGTGGATATGGATGACACGGCTCCGGACATGGTGTTTTCGGCGCGCTTTGCCTGCCCGGAGTGTGGCCATAGCATCAACGAGCTCGAGCCACGCCTGTTCTCTTTTAACAACCCCGCCGGAGCCTGCAGCAGCTGCGATGGACTGGGTGTCAGGCAGTTCTTCGACCCGGGTCGGGTGGTGCTTTTCCCCGAATCCAGCCTCGCCGAGGGCGCGATCCGCGGCTGGGACCGACGCAATGTTTACTATTTTCACATGCTGAGCTCTCTCGCGCGGCACTACGAGTTCAGTATCGATACGCCCTTTGAACAGCTATCGGCGAAGCACCGCAAGATCATCCTTGAGGGCAGCGGCAAGGAAGAGATCAGTTTTTCCTACGTGAACGATCGCGGCGACGTATTCAAGCGCTCGCATCCCTTCGAGGGAATTATCCCCAACATGGAGCGCCGCTACCGGGATACGGAGTCCCAGTCGGTGCGCGAAGATCTCGCCAAGTTTTTGTCAACGGCGCCCTGCTCGGACTGCGGAGGAAGTCGTCTCTGTGAGGACGCGCGCCATGTCCTGGTTGATGGACGCAACCTGCCGGCGATTACCGCCCTGCCCGTGGGACAGGCGGAAGACTACTTTGACAGCTTGAAGCTGGAGGGCCGCGACGCAGAGATTGCTTCAAAAATTCTCAAGGAGATCCGTGCCCGCTACCGCTTCCTCGTCGACGTAGGCCTCAACTATCTCTCACTCGATCGCAGCGCGGAAACCCTGTCCGGAGGCGAAGCGCAACGGATTCGCCTGGCCTCGCAGATCGGCGCGGGCCTCGTCGGCGTCATGTATATACTCGATGAACCCTCTATTGGCCTGCATCAGCGGGACAACGAACGACTGCTCCGCACCCTGACCCATCTGCGCGATCTCGGCAATACGGTACTGGTCGTCGAGCACGACGAGGATGCGATTCGCACCGCCGACCACATTATCGACATTGGACCCGGTGCGGGAATTCATGGCGGGACGGTAGTCGCTGAGGGCAATGCCCAGGCCATCATGGACGAAAAACGCTCGCTTACAGGGGCCTATCTATCCGGAGAGCGCCGCATTGAGGTGCCTGAGCAGCGCACAGCGGCAGATCCAAAGCGCCAGCTCCGGCTGAGCGGCGCCGCCGGCAACAACCTGCAAAACGTAGACCTGGAAATTCCCATTGGATTGCTGACCTGCGTCACTGGTGTATCCGGATCAGGCAAGTCCACGCTGATCAACGCCACGCTCTACCCGATTGCTGCCACGGCGCTGAACGGCGCAACGACCCTGGTGCCCGCCGCGCATGAGGACATCCAGGGACTGGAACATATCGACAAATGCATTGATATTGATCAGAGTCCCATTGGCCGCACGCCGCGCTCGAACCCGGCGACCTACACGGGCATTTTTACGCCCGTGCGAGAGCTGTTTGCCGGCACCCAGGAAGCCCGCTCACGCGGTTACAAACCCGGCCGCTTCAGCTTCAATGTCAAAGGCGGTCGCTGCGAGGCCTGCCAGGGTGACGGTGTCACCAAGGTGGAAATGCACTTTCTTCCGGACATCTACGTGCCCTGCGACATCTGCAAAGGCAAGCGCTATAACCGCGAGACCCTGGATATCCGCTATAAGGGCAAGAATATCCACGAAGTGCTGGACATGACGATAGAGGACGCCCTGGAGTTTTTTGAGGCGGTGCCGGCCATCGCCCGCAAGCTGCAGACGCTCATGGACGTGGGCCTGAGCTACGTGCGACTGGGGCAGGCCGCGACCACCCTGTCCGGTGGTGAAGCGCAACGCGTCAAACTGTCGCGAGAGCTCTCAAAGCGAGATACGGGGCGAACCCTGTATATTCTTGACGAACCCACGACCGGCCTGCACTTTGAGGACATACGGCAGCTTCTGGTCGTTCTGCACCGGCTGCGGGACCACGGCAATACGGTCGTGATCATCGAGCACAATCTCGATGTGATAAAGACGGCCGACTGGGTGGTGGATCTAGGCCCCGAAGGGGGCAGCGGCGGGGGTGAGATTATCGCCACCGGTACGCCGGAGACTGTAGCCAAGAACAAGAAATCACACACCGGGCGTTTTCTGGCACCGATGCTGGGCAAAAGAAACAAACCCAGCAAAGCAGCCTAGGTGACCAAAGAGGGCCCAGCCTGTCCGCCGCGGTTCTGTTCAGCTAAGAGAAGCGCAACGCGGATCACAAGCTGCACAGATGCCCGCCATCGCTGGGACGGTTGACTCAAGGCACCGAATCGAGCCGTGTGAGGAAATCGAGCCTTGTGAGGAATGGATAGGCATAAAAAAGCCGGGAAAAACCCGGCTTTTTACTGAGCGCAGCTGCCTGTGCAGTCTTACTCCTCGCCCGCGTCCTCGTAGGACTCAGGCTGAGGACGATCCACGAGTTCTACATAGGCCATCGGTGCCTTGTCACCCGTGCGATAGCCGCACTTGAGAATTCGGATGTAGCCACCGGGACGTGCCTGGTAGCGAGGACCCAGCTCACTGAAGAGCTTGCCTACCGCCGCTTTATTACGCACGCGGTCAAAGGCGAGACGGCGATTGGCCACGCTGTCGTTCTTCGCCAAGGTAATCAGCGGCTCTGCATAGCCACGCAGTTCCTTGGCCTTGGGCAGGGTGGTCTTTATCAGCTCATGCTCGACCAGCGAGATAGTCATGTTGCGAAACATGGCTTTCCGGTGCGAGCTGTTGCGGTTTAACTGACGTCCGCTTTGACGATGACGCATTTTTCCAGTCCTTTACTCGGCGTCTCGCGACGCCCTGTTATCAATCATGTTTAGATTCTGCATGCCCGGCGAACCAGCCGCCCGGCGTCACAGAACCTGTGTCCTGTGTTTGGATCAGGCGCTAAGTACCTTCTCATCGTTGCGCAGGCTGGCCGGCGGCCAGCTTTCCAGGCGCATACCCAGGGACAGGCCACGCGAGGCCAATACGTCCTTGATTTCCGTGAGCGACTTCTTGCCGAGATTCGGTGTCTTCAGCAGCTCGACTTCCGTGCGTTGAACGAGATCACCGATGTAATAAATGTTCTCGGCCTTCAGGCAGTTTGCCGACCGAACCGTGAGCTCCAGATCGTCAACGGGACGCAGCAGAACGGGATCGACCTCGTCTTCCGCATCGCTGGTGACGGCCTGGGTCTCGCTCTGCAGGTCCACGAAGACGCGCAGCTGGTCATTCAGAATCGTTGCTGCGCGACGAATCGCTTCTTCAGGATCGATAGTCCCGTTGGTCTCGAGGTCCAGAACCAGCTTGTCGAGGTCCGTGCGCTGCTCTACACGAGCCGCCTCAACCACATAGGAAACCCGAAGTACCGGCGAAAAGGTCGCATCCAACTGCAGGCGACCAATAGAGCGGGTCTCTTCCTCGGGATTTTCCCGGGAATCTGCCGGCGAGTAACCACGCCCGCGCGCAACCGTCAGCTTCATGTGAATCGCTGACTTGCTGTTAAGAGTACAAATCAGGTGGTCCGGATTGCAGATTTCGATGTCGTGGTCAGTCTGAATATCCGCCGCGGTTACCGCGCCCTCGCCCTCTTTACTCAGAACCAGCTCAGCTTCGTCCTTGCCGTTCATAATCAGGGCTACACCCTTGAGATTCAGAAGAATCTCAATCACGTCTTCCTGAACACCTTCGATCGCCGAGTATTCATGCAGAACACCGTCAATCTCGACCTCGGTGATCGCGCAGCCCGGCATAGAAGACAGCAGAATGCGACGCAGGGCGTTGCCCAGCGTGTGACCGAAGCCGCGCTCAAGCGGCTCCAGAGTGACCTGAGCGCGCGTCTTGCTCTTCTCAGCAACGTTAATCTTGCGCGGGGTCAGTAAATCCTTAACTGATGATTGCATCTGTGGCACCTGTAGATAACTGTTCGGATCGATCTGCTCGAAATACTCGTGTCATTACGCTGAAGGCAGCTGACCTTACTTCGAGTACAGTTCGACGATCAGGTTTTCGTTGATGTCCGAAGACAGGTCCTGACGATCGGGAACCGCCTTGTAGACCGCCTCCAGCTTATCGACATTGACCTCAATCCACTCGGGCTCTCCACGCTGCGCGGCAAGAGCCATCGCAGACTGAACACGCAGCTGCTTCTTGGCCTTTTCACGCAGAGCAACAACGTCGCCCGCCTGAACTTTGTAGGACGCGATGTTGACCACCTTACCGTTTACCAGAATAGCCTTGTGCGCCACCAGCTGACGGGCCTCTGAACGCGTCGAGCCAAAGCCGATACGATACACAACGTTATCCAGGCGACTCTCCAGCAACTGCAGAAGATTCTCACCGGTAGCGCCCTTCAGGCGTGCCGCTTCTTTGTAGTAGTTGCGGAACTGCTTTTCGAGCACGCCGTAAATACGACGGACCTTCTGCTTCTCACGCAGCTGCACACCGTAGTCAGACAAACGTCCGCGGCGCGCACCGTGCTGACCGGGAACAGACTCCGGCTTGCACTTGGAATCGAGTGAGCGAACGCCACTCTTGAGAAATAAATCAGTACCCTCGCGACGAGCGAGCTTGCACTTTGGGCCAATATATCGAGCCATAATCCTTGCTCCCTCTTAAACGCGACGCTTTTTCGGAGGACGACACCCGTTATGGGGAATCGGCGTCACGTCTGTGATATTGCTGATCTTGTAACCGCAGGCATTGAGAGCGCGAACTGCTGACTCGCGGCCGGGTCCAGGACCTTTGATTTGTACGTCGAGATTCTGCAGACCGTACTCTTTGGCAGCTTCCCCCGCGCGCTCTGCGGCAACCTGTGCTGCAAAAGGCGTGCTCTTTCGCGAGCCGCGGAACCCCGACCCACCGGAAGTAGCCCAACTCAGGGTATTCCCCTGACGGTCTGTAATCGTGATGATGGTATTGTTGAACGACGCATGAACGTGCGCAATTCCATCTGCTATGGTGCGCGTGATTTTCTTGCGCGTGCCTTTGGCACCTGGCTTAGCCATGTATCTGATCCTGCTTTAATATCAACACTGCACTCCGGTGCAGCTACACTAATTGAGGACTCGCAGCTCCTGTCACCGATGATCTCATCGGCCGGAAGGTTTATCTGCGAATCGGTTTCCTCGGTCCTTTACGGGTACGCGCATTCGTCTTGGTGCGCTGCCCACGGAGCGGGAGGTTGCGACGGTGACGCAGGCCGCGGTTGCAGCCCAGATCCATCAGTCGCTTGATATTCATGGAGACTTCCCGACGGAGGTCACCCTCGACGGTCATTTCAGCAACCTTGGCACGCAGGTCGTCGAGTTGCGCCTCGCTGAGTTCACCCACTTTGATGCTCTCTTCCACACCACAGGCACTGCAAAGACGCTTCGCCTGGGTACGACCCACACCAAAGATGTAGGTAAGAGAGATCACGGCGTGCTTGTGGTCCGGTATATTGACCCCGGCTATACGAGCCATTTACTTATCTCCGAAAAACTGTGTATACGCGCTGATGCTGGCGACCTTTTGCGGTGCTGGCACGAGAATGCGAATCCCCGAAAAAAGGCGCGCGATTTTAACGATTTCTTTGCCAGAACGCAATGCCGACAAACCTTAACCCTGACGCTGCTTGTGACGCGGGTCTGAGGTACAGATCACGCGCACAACACCATTGCGACGGACGACCTTGCAATTTCTGCAGATCTTCTTAACCGATGCTCTTACTTTCATCTTCCTACTCCAAAACAGGCGCGCGATGCTAACGAACGCGCCCCGCGCTTCCATAAGTCTTTAGGTTCGCTTTCTTCATCACAGAATCGTACTGGTGAGACATCATGTGACTCTGTACCTGAGCCATAAAGTCCATCACCACCACCACTACGATCAGCAGCGACGTACCGCCAAGGTAGAAGGGCACATTCCACGCCACCACCAAAAACTGCGGCAAGAGACATACGATGGCGATATACGCCGAGCCGAACACCGTCAGCCGGGTCAAAACCCCATCGATGTAGTTCGCTGTCTGCTGTCCCGGGCGAATACCAGGAACAAATGCACCCGAGCGCTTGAGATTGTCGGCAACTTCCTGCGGGTTAAACATCAACGCCGTGTAAAAGAAGCAGAAGAACACGATAAATATCGTAAACAGCAGAATGTTCAAGGGCTGTCCCGGACCAATCGCCACGGCAAGGTCCTGGAGCCAGTCCGCAGAACCCGATTGCCCGAACCACTGCGCAATAGACGCGGGGAACAGCAAGATGCTGCTGGCGAAAATCGCCGGAATAACGCCAGCCATATTAACTTTCAATGGCAAGTGCGAACTCTGCGCCTGATACATCTTGCGGCCTTGCTGGCGCTTCGCGTAATTCACGGTAATCCGCCGCTGACCGCGCTCAATAAACACGATCATGTAAATAACCGCAATCGCGAGAGTCAAAATCATCAGCAGCACCAGGATATTGATCTCACCCTGGCGGGCCTGCTCAAGGGACTGTCCAATGGCAGCGGGTAGACCCGCGACGATACCGGCAAAGATGAGTAGCGAAATACCGTTGCCTACGCCTTTCTCTGTGATCTGCTCACCGAGCCACATCATAAAGACTGCGCCCGTTACCAGGGACGTGATCGCGATAATAAAAAACAGCATCCCGGTGTTGTAGCTCATACCCTGATTGGCCATACCCACGGTCATACCGGTGGCTTGAACAATCGCCAGTACCACAGTGAGATAGCGGGTGTACTGACTGATCTTCCGCCGTCCGGACTCCCCTTCTTTTTTTAACTGCTCGAGTTGGGGTGTCACCGCCGACATAAGCTGCATGATGATGGACGCAGAAATGTACGGCATGATGCCAAGCGCTAAAATGCTCATGCGCTCCAAAGCACCACCGGAGAACATATTCGCCAGACCAAGTATCGTCCCCTGGTTCTGGTTAAAAAGCGAAGCCAGTTGGTTGGGATCGATGCCCGGCACAGGAATATGCGTACCAATTCGGTACACAATTATCGCGACCAATACAAAACGAAGGCGAGCAAAAAGCTCGCCCAGTCCGGCCCGGTTTGCTG
>CAZGGN010000058.1:0-14825 GCA_964525195.1 uncultured Congregibacter sp. | reverse complement strand
ATTCAAAAACATCATTTTCATTTCTATACGTCACAACCCTATTCTGAGAAACAGAGAGCGTTCATACGTTCCGACATAACTATAAAACTATGCAGAGGTGCGCCATGAACAGATTTGCTCCCAAGCTACTTGTCGCTGCCATGCCGCTGCTGTCGCTGACCGCGCCGGCTTTTGGGCAGGCGCTTGAAGAAGTGGTTGTAACAGCGCAGAAGCGGGAACAGGGCCTTCAGGATGTCGCTGCGGCGATTTCAGCGGTCGACGCGGATTCGCTGGTCAAGAACAACATTACCTACATGGAAGACCTGCAGAAAGTCGTTCCGGGGCTTTCCATCGGCGATTCTCAGGGGCAGGCACACATATTCATTCGCGGTATCGGTCTTGACCAGGTCTTCACAGGTGCAGATCCTTCAGTTGCCGTTCACCTTGATGGTGCCGTCATTGCCCAGCCCCAGGCGCAGTTGTCTGCCTTCTTTGACCTCGAGCGGGTCGAAGTACTCCGCGGGCCCCAGGGAACCCTTTACGGACGTAACTCCACGGGCGGCTCGATCAACCTGATTTCCCAGAAGCCCACGCGGGAACTGGAAGGCTATGGCCGGGCAACCCTCGGTAACTACAGTAACTTTGTAGTCGAGGGAGCCATTAGTGGTCCGCTTTCTGACAGCATCGCGGGCCGCATTGCGATAAAAACCGAAGATCGTGACGGGTACGGTGAAAACATCATTCAGGGCGATGACATTGACGACGCCGAAAAACGTTCGCTCCGTGCTCAACTTGCATTCGATCTTGGGGAGCGGGCAAACCTGCTCCTCAGCGCCAACTATCACCATGAGGATGACGCCGCCTACGGCTATCACTACCTCAATGTGCAGCGCCCGGAGATTGGCTTACCGCCACCCCTGCAGGATGCAATCATAGCCGGTGACATCCGCGATGTGGCTTCCGACGAACGTTACAGTAACAACCGCGAGGGCTGGGGCCTGATGGCCTCTCTGGATCTGGAGCTTAACGATCAGTTTTCGCTCACCTCCATAACATCAGCTCGTACCTTCAAGACCCAGGGGGTTCACGATCTCGATGCCACCAGCGTGTCGTTTTTCGAGCAACGACTGTTATTCCAGGATGAGCAGCTCAGTCAGGAGTTTCAGCTCCATTACGACGGCGAACGCTTCCGCGGAATTACCGGCCTCTTTTACTTCGACGGGAAAATGGAGGGCTTTAATCGCGCCGGATCTGAGCCCCGGGGCACTGCCATGCAAAATCTGGTGAATTTCGACGGTACCGTGGACGTGAAAGCCTGGGCCCTGTTTGCCGAGTACGAGTACGATCTGAGCGCTGCCCTGACCTTACGCTTTGGGGCTCGCTACAGTGATGAGGACCGTCAGGGCGACGCCCTGGCCACGGGTATTGTTTTCCCTCCCGGGGGTATTCCCAACCGAACCGGCGACTCGGTTGATGATCTTTCGCCCAAGCTGGGTATCGACTGGCGTATCAGTGACAGCCTGCTGTTCTACGCCAGCTATTCCGAGGCGTTCAAGGCGGGGCCAATTCAGGTAGGAACGCTTGAGCCTATCGTAGAGCCCGAGGAAGTGGATTCCTTCGAGATTGGTCTGAAAGGCACCTATCTCGACGGAATGATGACGCTGAATCTTGCCGCCTTCGCTTATGACTTTACCAATATGCAGGTGAGCCGGACGATCCCTGCCGGACCCGATGCACCCCCCGGATCCGAGATCAACGTATTCGAGAACGCCGGCGCGGCAAGTAATAACGGCATCGAGGCGGAGATGAACTGGGCTCCGAGCGACCAGCTGCGTATCAGTGCAGGCTTCTCCTGGCTGGACGCAACATTCGATGAATACCAGACCGTGGATCCGGTGTTCCCGGAACTGGGTGTGCAGGACGTTTCCGGTAACCGCCTGCCCCAGGCTCCGGAATACACCGGGAATATCGGCGCAGACTATCGTATCGATCTCGCTGGTGGCGGTGACGTCACCTTCTCCGGGCGCGCTTCGTACCAATCAAAAGTCTACTTTAACGGACTGGAGTTTGAGCGCGGTGCTCAGGACGATTACACCGTGGTTGATGCTCGGGTGACTTACTCATCAGCGGGTGACCGTTTCTTCCTCAACCTCTGGGGCAAGAACCTCACCGACGAGGACATTATTACGACCACATTCCCGATTCCGCTCTCCGGTGCGATAGTGGCGACCTGGGCGCCGCCACGCACTTACGGGATAACGGCAGGCTATAACTTCTAAGTGATGCCAGTCCTCACGCTGTCAGTGGAGGGGAGCGCGCCGCGCTGCCTCTTGGCGAAGCAGGGCCTTGAACGCCTTGACGTGCAGCGGGGCTCTTTCCGCCCCGCTTGCCCAGAGTATGCCCGTCGTACGTATCGGCGTGGGGCTTTCGAGCTGAATCGCGTGCACGTCACTGCGATGCAGGTCCTGGCCGGCGGCGACGATGGTCGCGGTATCCGTGCGCCGTACCAGCTCCAGCATCGGGCCGATCGTGTTGAATTCGGCGACCACCAGCGGCGCTGCCCCACACTCCGCAAAGCAGCGTTCAAGAAGCTGTCGTGTGGTGAAGCCTTTATGCAGAAGGGCGAGGCGTTGACCACTGAGTTCCGCCATCCGCACCCGTTTGCGCCCGGCGAGGTGATGCTCGGGCGATACGACCAGGACCATTTCTTCGTCATACAGCGGCTCAAAGGCGATGTCGGTCGCATTGCCGGGTCGGTAGCTCACCCCGAGATCCAGAGTGCCGGCACGCAGCTCGGCATTGATCCGTTCCGCAGGCATCTCTTCCAGAGAGACCCGTACCCCGGGATGTTGCTCCATAAAGCGGGCAAGGCACTGCGGGACGAGCACGCGATTGCTGGTCTGAGTCACTCCGGCGCGCAGTTCGCTGATGACATCTTTGGCGACGACATTAATGGCGGTGATACCGCGGTCGATGGCACCCAGGGCTTCCACCGAATACTCGAGGAACATTTCGCCGGCAGCGGTCAGGGTCACGCGTTTGCCAGTGCGCTCGAAAAGCGCCACACCCAGCTCATCCTCAAGCTGACGAATCTGGTGCGAAAGAGTCGACTGCGTAACGTGAACGCGCTCTGCCGCTCGAGTGAAATTCATGCAGTCAGCCAGCGCTTTGAAATAACGCAGATGTCGCAGCTCCATGATATCCCCCTATCGGCAAGACCCCAGAATCAGCGATGGGATCGATCATGGCAATAGAAATTAATCAGTTTTGTGTATGCGACAGCCATGGATGCCCCGGGACGCGCTCGGGTCAGGGCTGGATTTGCGCCTGGCTGTTTCAACAATAAAGGAGATTCGGCGTGTACCCACTTAAAGATGGCGATTTCGCCCCGCTCAATCAATGGTACATCGCGGCCTGGTCATCAGAGGTCAGTCGGGAGCCTATGGAGCGCTGGATCCTTGACCAGCCGGTGGCTTTTTACCGCAAGGAAAACGGCGATCCGGTGGCTGTTCAGGGTCGCTGCCCGCACCGGCATTTTCCCCTGGGGAAGAGTCGTGTCTCGGGGGATGACATCGAGTGCCTCTATCACGGACTGACCTTTTCGCCGGAAGGCCACTGCGTACGTATCCCGGCGCAGAACATGATCCCGGCGCGCTGCAAAATCGACGTATTCCCCGTGGTGGAGCGTTGGAAGTGGCTTTGGATCTGGATGGGTGATCCGGTCCTGGCGGATCCCGGCCTGATCCCGGATCACCTTGAGCTTGGTCTGACAGACCCGGAATATCAGGTGGACCCGGGTGCATATTTCGAGGTTCCCGGGCGCTACATGTTGATGCACGACAATCTCTTCGATCTTACGCATCTGGGTTTTTTGCATGCCGAAAGTATTGGGGCCGGTGATTTCAGCAAGGTTGAGGAGAAGCGCGAATATACGGATACCTGGATCAGCAGCGCCCGGGAGTTTCGGGACATAGACCCGCCGCCGCTGTTTGCCCAGATATTTGATCATCCCGACCGGATGGACCGCGATTTTGGCATGAAGTTGCACCTGCCCTGCTTGCATGCGGGTTACGACCACTTCTATAGGAAGAGTGACGACGAGACCCGGGCAGACAACCTGCTGGGGAAGTTGTCCGTTTATCACGCCATCACTCCTGCGACGAAAACAACTGCGCATTATTTCTTTGCTTCCGGCCGCACGTTCATGAGAGACGATGCTGAGTTTGGCGCTCAGATGCTTGAGGGCCTGAAGGTCGTTATCGGCGAGGACCTCATCGCAACGAGGGTTCTGATAACGGTGGTACTCCTTTTCAATTTGATTGGCCAACTGGGTGATCGACTCCCGGAGGAGTTGCTTCTGGCGTCTGATGCAACCTGTGCCCGGGGGCGCAAGCTGTTCGAGGATTTGATTGCTGCGGAGCGGAATTGATGCACCGGTAACGCAGTGGCAGGCAGGCGTCGGTTACTGAGATAACGATAGCTAAAGCGGCGGCGTCTGTTCACAGGGGGGGGCAAGAGACATCGTGATCCGTCGCGATTTAATCAGCGTAGAATCGGCCATGTTTCGTATATCGAAATTGATTTCGCTATACGAAGTTTTTACACTGATTCGACTTAACAATAAAACATAGCTCGGAGAACAAGTTATGAAGAGTACGCTGAGACCCCTCGCCATATTTGTTGCGGCTGCCTGTGGAGCCCCGGAAATCCATGCTCAGACCGCCCTTGAAGAAGTGGTGGTGTCAGCGCGTAAACGCAACGAGACCCTTGAGGACGCGCCGGTATCCGTGCGCGCCTTCACCGAGTCCGAGATCCAGTCGGCGGGTATCTCCACGCCTCAGGACTTCATCAATCTGACCCCGAACGTCACCCTGGTGCAAACCCAGAATGCGGGTAACTCGTTCCTGAACATTCGCGGCGTATCCCAGGCCCGGAACAGCGAGCTGTCAGCTGCGGTGCTGATTGACGGTGTCCTCATGTCAAATCCGACGCAGTTCAACCAGCAGCTCTTCGACATCGAGCAGATTGAAGTCCTTCGCGGTCCCCAGGGTGCGCTTTACGGCCGCAACGCCATTGGCGGTGCGATCACTATTAACACCAAACAGCCGGGTGACGAGGTCGGGGGTCGCGTCGAGGCCGGCGTCGACAGTGGTCCGGGCTACAAAGTGCGCGGCACGATCGGCGGCCCCGTGACCGACAACGTCCGCTACCGCCTGTCCGGCTCGTACATGGATACCGATGGTTTCATCAACAACAACGTGCTTGGTGAAGAGGCCGATCCGGTCACCGACGCCTCTGCCCGCCTGCGCCTGATCTGGGATATCAGCGAGACCGTTAATGCTGATTTCCGCCTCAGCTACTCAAAGCTCGACACCCAGGCGCTGTACTTTCGCATTGCCCCGGAAGCCGATGACCTGCTGCCCGTTCGGGTGAACAACCCGGGCAACAACGAACGCGAGTTCATCAGTTCCAGTCTGAAATTCGAGTGGATCACCGATGCGGGTACCTTTACCGCAATCACCGCGTATGACGATGTGAACGAAGTGCTCTCTGGCGACCAGTTCAACTTTTTGCCCCGGGAGCAGTCCTCCTTCAACTCAGACCCTTTTGGTGACTTCATCAAGTTCCTGACCGGTGATGAGATCACAGATCTCAGTCAGAACCAGTACCTTGAGGTTGAGTCATTCTCTCAGGAAGTCCGCTTTGCATCCCCGGCTGAAGAGCGGCTGCGCTGGATCGCCGGCGCCTACGCGATCGCTACCGAGCGCTACATCTCAACCGGAAACCAGATCGACCGCGGTTTTGGTGTGTTCGATGTGAAGAAGGATTTCCGCCCCTCGGTCTTTGTCGATCCGACGGATCCGAGTCCACAGCTGAATATTCTCGCGGACGGTCAGGATAATCTTGCCTGGGCGGTATTTGGCCAGGTGTCCTATGATATCTCCGATCAGCTCGAGGCGAGTTTTTCGCTGCGCTACGACAAGGATGATCGCGAGAACACAACGCTCACGCCTGCGCTTTACAACACGTCCGGTCTGGATCTTGAGTTTGGTAGCAAGCGCAACGAAAACTGGGATGCCTTGCAGCCCAAGTTCACCCTGCGCTACCAGCCTAACGATGACATGACGCTATACGCTGATCTGAGCAGAGGCTTCCGCAGCGGTGGATTTAACCAGACTGGCGTTGGTGAGGCTGTGCCCGCTCCAGGTGTGAGTGACATCTTCGACCAGCAGATCTCAGACACCTTTGAAGTCGGTGCCAAGGGTTCGTTCTGGGATGGCCGGGCGAGCGCCTCGCTGGCCCTGTACTACACCGAGTTTGAGGGTGCGTACTTCTTCTACTTCGACGCGGGCACCAGCACACAGAACCTGGGTAGCATCGACGAAACCAACTACATGGGACTGGAGTTCGAGGCCAACGCCGCCTTTACCGACAACTTTAGTGCCTATGTCGGTCTTGGGTATACCGATAGCGAGATACAGAAGGCTGCGGACCCTTCGCAGGAGGGCAATCAGGCGCCTCTCGTATCCGAGTACACGCTGAATCTCGGCGCGGTCTATCGCCAGCCGGTTGCCTTGTTTGGTGGCATGGAATTTGTAGCCCGGGCAGACTTCGCGCGCACCGGTGAGACCTGGTGGGAGCCTGATAACTACACCTCGCGTAGCCCGATTGATGTCCTGGATATGCGTATCGGTTTTGAGGCCGAAGACAATTGGAGCGTCACGCTCTGGGGCAAAAATGTGTTGGATGAAGAGTACAACACGGAGTTTTCTCCGGGCGGCTTCATCTGGCCGGCTTTGCCCGCGCGCTTCGGACTTGAGTTTAGCAAGCGTTTCTAGACTCAGAGCATAAACAGAAAAAAAGGAGATTCAGATGAACGCAGCGATGCAGATCAAAAGTAACTTGCACCATAACGCTTACGTCACGACTGACATGGAAGCGGTGCGGCAGTTCTACGAAGAAATCATTGGCTACAAGCTGGTTGCTACATGGGCCGAGAAAACGGACCTCTTTGGCAAGGAGCGTACCTACATGCACTGCTTTTTCGACATTGGTGACGGCTCCTGTCTGGCCTTTTTCCAGTTTGCCGACGAAGACGATCAGAAAGAGTTTGGGCCAGAGCTACAGCCCTCGGGGTTTCGTCACCTGGCTATGAAGGTCGATCAGGAAACTCAGGATGGCATCAGGGATCGCCTGGCAGCTGCAGGTATCAGCGAGCCGCAAACGTACATCCTTAATCATGGCTATTGCTATTCCCTGTATGTCTTCGACCCTTCGGGATTGCTGGTGGAATTTACCGTGGATCACGAGGACGTAGACAACATCAACGCGGCCAAGAAAGTGACCGCCCATGAAGACCTTGCAAAGTGGCTGGCCGGCGATCACACCCCGAACAACACGCAATTTCACCGTTAACAGGAAAAAATTGATGAGCCAGAAAGTTTGTGTGGTGTTTCACAGTGGCTACGGACATACGCTGGAGCAGGCAAAAGCTGTCGCCGAGGGCGCCGGCTCCGTCGATGGCGTGGACTGCAAGCTGATTCCCGTTGCTGACCTCGAATCCGCCGATGCACCTGCCTGGGAGGCACTGGATGCCTGTGATGCGATGATCTTCGGTAGCCCGACTTACATGGGCAGTGCTTCTGCAGCCTTCAAGGGGTTTATGGAAGCGACCTCTCAGCGCTGGATGGAGCAGCGCTGGGCGATGAAGCTTGCCGCCGGCTTTACCAATTCTGGATCGCAGAACGGCGACAAGCAGAACACGCTGATGCAGTTTATTACCCTCGCGGCGCAGCACGGCATGCTGTGGGTCAACTTGAATCAGATGCCGGGGAACAACAGCACCGCAGGCTCTGAAAATGATATGAACCGATTAGGCGCCTCTCTGGGTGCTATGGCTCAGTCTGCGGTCGACGCAGGCCCGGACGTGGGTCCGACCACGGCCGATCTCGAAACCGCACGGGCCTTCGGTGCCCACGTGGCAGCCTGTGCCGCGCGTTGGAATGCCTGATAAATCGCGGCGCCCCCGGCGCTGCCTCAAAGGGATGAAATCGCAATGATTTACGATCCAGAAGTCGAAACACGGCCGGTTGCAGAGCAATACGAGCTGGATAAGGATTCCTACAAGCAGCAAATCAACTATCTGCTTAAGCACTCGATCTTCTATCAGCAGAAACTCGCAGACGCGGGTTTTACCACCCCGGAGCAGATCGGTGGACTTGAGGATATCGCCAAGCTGCCGTTTACGGAAAAAGACGAAATCCGTGAGACGCAGGCGAAGCACGCGCCCTTCGGGGCACATCTGGCGGCAGAGCAAACGCAGCTGCGACGGGTGTTCAGTACCAGCGGTACCACCGGCGTGCCCTGCTACCTCGGGCTGACTGAGGCAGACCTCGATATGTATGCCACCAACGTGGCGCGAGGCTATACCGCGGCGGGCTTTAGTGCTGGTCAGAAAGTTGTGGTCGGCTTCAACGCCGGACCCTTTGTCGCCGGCGCTGTGTATTACGGCTTCGACAAAATTGGGTGCAGCGTTATTCCCGTAGGCACGGGTAACACCGAGCGGATGGTGACGGCGATTCAAAAGCTTGGGGCGACAGGTATCAGCTGCACACCGTCCTACGGTCTGTACCTCATCGACTGGTGCCATCAACATGGCATTGATACCCGGTCCCTGGGACTGAAAAACATGATTACCGCCGGAGAGCCCGGTGGTGGCGACCCGATGGTGCGCGGAAAAATTGAGGAAGCCTTTGGCTGTAGCGTACGCGAGTCAATGGGTATCGGTGATATCACGCTCTCGGCCTGGGCCGAGGACGAAAGTGGTATGGGTATGCACTTTATGCCCCGGGGCTTTGTTCACGTTGAGCTTATCGATCCCGCAAGCGGAGAACCCAAACCCTGGGAAGAGGGTGCTGAGGGTGAGCTGGTGTATACGGCCCTGCGTCGCGAGGCTATGCCTTTACTGCGCTTCCGCAGTCGCGACCATGTGGTGGTGACCATGCAGGACAACCCCACAGGGCGCACCGGGCCACGCATTCGTTGCGTCGGACGTACCGACGATATGCTGATTGTGCGCGGTGTGAACCTGTTCCCGACCGCGATCCGTAGCCTTCTCGACGACTTCACGCCGGAGGTTTCCGGGATGTTGCAGGTAAGGCCCCGAGATCGGGGTGTGCTTCAGACCCCGCCGCTGCCGGTAGTGATCGAGCTTGGAAAAGACACGCCGCAGGCTCCGGAAGGTCTCCGGCAGCGGATGATTGATGAAATACGAGCGCGACTTCTTGTCACGACGGATATCAGTTTCGTCCCATACAACACGCTTCCGCGTGAGACCTATAAATCCAAGTTAGTTTATTATTCAGATGCTATTGGCGCAGTAGCCAACGGCTGAGGAGAACCCTATGGCCCTTCCCCTGTTTCCCACTGCCATCGTCGGCAGCCTGCCGCAGCCCGAGTGGCTGATTGATCGCGCCAAGCTGGCCGGCCAGTTCCCCCCGCGCACCCGGGCCAAGGAACTCTGGCGCGTGGAGCCTGCGTATCTCGACGAGGCGCAGCGCGATGCGACGCGGCTTGCCGTAGCTGCGCAGGAAGCCGTCGGCCTGGACATCATCGGCGATGGGGAGATCAGCCGTGAGAGCTACTCCAATCACTTTGCCAATGCGCTGGATGGAATCGATCTGGATAATCCAGGCAAGGCGCTGGATCGCAGCGGAGAGCCGGTGTACGTCCCACGCATCGTCGGTCCCATTCGACGACGTCATCCGGTAGGTGTAGAGACCGTGAAGTTTTTGCGCAGCCTCACCGACCGGCCGATCAAGTTTACGGTCCCCGGGCCATTTACCATGTCGCAGCAGGCGCAGGACGATCACTATGGCTCTCAGGCGGCTGCGGCAATGGACTACGCGGCGGCAGTCAACGAAGAGGTTCGCGATCTGCTGGCTGCCGGTGCCGATATTGTCCAGCTCGACGAGCCCTATATGCAGGCGCGTCCGGAGATGGCTCGGGAGTACGGTGTCGAGGCACTTAACGCTGCTCTGGCCGATATCGACGGCAAGAGCTGCGTCCACATTTGTTTTGGCTACGCCGCGTTGATTCACGCCCGGCCTGAGGGATATTCCTTTTTGCCAGAGCTTGCCGGCGCCTGCTGCGATCAGATTTCTATTGAAACCGCACAGAGCAACCTCGACTGTGGGGTACTGGATTCGCTCAAGGACAAAGACATTCTTCTGGGCGTGCTGGATTTATCGACCCCGGATATCGAAGACGTACAGACGATCAAAAACCGTGTACTCAAAGCGCTCTGCCACGTTGATACGAGCCGCGTGGTGCTCGCGCCGGATTGCGGGATGAAATACCTGCCGCCCGAGTCGGCCTATGGCAAGCTGCGCAACATGGTGGCGGCGGCCCGTGAATTGCGCGAGGATTTTCGCGGCGACTGAGCACCAGGCCGGCGCGCGTCTTGCAAGTTTCCCCCTGCGGTCCGATCATGGCGGGCCCGATCGTATAACAACGAGAAACCACCATGTTCATCGTAGAGTCCTACACCATTGCCGTGGCAATGTGCGTCATTACCATGTTGTGCTGGGGATCCTGGGCGAACACCCAGAAGCTTGCCAGCAGCGAGTGGCAATTCCAGTTGTTTTACTGGGATTACTCTCTGGGGGTTCTGCTCCTGACCCTTCTATTTGCCTTCACTCTGGGGTCGAGTGGTGAAGAGGGCCGGGCGTTTATGCCCGATATCTCCCAGGCCGGCAACGAGGCAATCCGCTCGGCGTTTATTGGCGGCGTGGTGTTCAATCTTGCCAATATTCTGCTGGTAGCTGCCATCGATATCGCCGGTATGGCGGTCGCTTTTCCTGTGGCGATCGGACTCGCGCTGGTGATTGGCGTGGTGGTCAACTATATGGCCGATCCTGTAGGCGATGCCGCGTTTCTCTTCACGGGCGTTGGCCTCGTGACGGCGGCAATTATCGTTTGCGCCATGATCTATGCCCGACTGCCTCAGGATGAGGGGCGCTCGGTAGGTAAAGGTTTGGCGATATCGGTAATTGCGGGTATCGCGATGGGCTTCTTTTACCGCTTTGTCGCCGCGTCGATCTCCATGGATTTTGCCAACCCCGAGGCGGGTTTGATGACTCCTTACAGCGCGGGCGTGATTTTTGCGATCGGACTTTTAGTGTCCAACGTGATCTGGCTGGTCCCGCTGATGTACAAGCCGATTTCCGGCGAGGTAGCGCCCATCGGGCAATACTTCAGCAAAGGTACGCCCTGGCTGCATCTGGTAGGCATTCTCGGCGGCGTGATCTGGTGCGTCGGTTTTTCCTTCAGCTTTATCGCATCGGGCGCCGCGGGCCCGGCTATCTCCTACGGTCTGGGTCAGGGCGCAACCATGGTCGCGGCGTTCTGGGGCGTGTTCATCTGGAAAGAGTTTAAGGATGCCCCCGCGGGCACCTCTGGAATGATCACGGCAATGTTTGCGCTGTTTATTATCGGCCTGGGGCTGATCGTCTACTCGCGCTGATATGCCGCGTACCGCCGGGGGTTGTCAGTAGCTCCCGGTAGCTTCCCCACCACTTACGATCGCAACGCCGGCGCTGCAACCCAGTCGCGTTGCGCCGGCCTGCAGCATAGCCACCGCGGTAGCCCGGTCGCGAATGCCTCCGGAGGCTTTGACACCGATATCCGGGCCAACAATAGAGCGCATGAGTGCGACATCCGCTACCGTTGCCCCGCCACTGCCAAAACCTGTAGAGGTCTTTACGAAAGCGACGCCAAGATCCCGGCAGATGTCGCAGGCCATCTTTTTATGTGCGTCTGTCAGCAGGCAGGTTTCCAGGATCACTTTGAGCGGTCTATCCACGCAGACCTCGAGAACATCCGCTATTCCGTCGCGCACCGCCTCCCAGTTGCCATCCAGTGCCTGGCCCACCGACATGACCATATCGATTTCCTGCGCCCCGGCTTCGATGGCCGTGCGCGCTTCCATGGCGATCGTTTCCGGAAGCGATGCCCCGAGGGGAAAGCCGACCACTGAGCAGGTTTTAACCGCGCTTCGGGCAAGATGCTCTGCCACTCGCGGAACCCAGAGGCTGTTGACGCAGACCGCGGCAAAGCCGTGCTCTATAGCCTCATTGCACAGCAGATCAATATCCGCAGCGCGGGCATCGGCCTTGAGCAATGTGTGGTCAATCGCCGAGGCTATGCGAGCGTTATCGTAACTGTCTGAGGGCATTGATCGGGACCTTTGGGCACACCAGAATAAGACCCGGGTAGGCTACACTGTCGGGTCTCGAATAAGAACGGAATCACGCTTATGAAAATTGCTGTAATCGGCTCCTGCATGGTGGATCTCATCGCTTACACGGACACGGTTCCCAAGGCCGGAGAAACCCTTGTAGCCAATGAATTTGCCATGGGTTGCGGTGGCAAGGGCGCGAACCAGGCGGTGGCTGCGTCCAAGCTCGGCGCGGATGTGCTCATGATGGGCCGCGTCGGGGACGATGCCTTTGCTGAAAAGACCCTGGCAAATTTCACCAGCCACGGTGTCAGCACCGAGCATGTGACAAAAGTGCCCGGCGTCTCCAGCGGTGTCGCGCCGATCTGGGTAGATGCGGATTCGCAGAATCGTATTTTGATTATTCCCGGCGCCAACATGCACTTGCTGCCGGCCGATATCGACGCTGCGGCGGATCGCCTGAAGCAGTGCAGCATGATCATTCTGCAGCTGGAAATACCTTTGGAGACGGTTTACGCCGCGATTGAGTTTGGCAACGCACACGGCATCCCCGTGCTGCTGAACCCTGCCCCGGCCAGTACCGCGCTGGATATCGACTACGCCTGTCGCTGCGATTATTTCGTACCGAACGAGACCGAGCTGGAAATTCTCACGGGTATGCCGGTTGGCAGCGATGACGAGATTGCCACCGCCGCGAGCTTCCTGCTGGCCAGGGGTCTCAAAAATCTGATCGTCACCCTCGGCGACAAAGGGGCGCTTTGGCTCTACGGCGACGAGCGTCAGCACGTAACGGCGCCAAGCGTGAGCGCAGTCGATACCACGGGTGCAGGCGATGCGTTTATTGGCTGTTTTGCCGCAGAGCTTGCGGCGGGGACGGCGGTCGATGCGGCGATTGCTCAGGCGGTGCGCTATGCATCTCATAGCGTCACCGGCAAGGGCACGCAAACGTCCTACGCGACCGCGGCGGACTTTGCCGACTGGCAGCCCTGAGTCTGACGACCCTTTTCCTTTCCGGGCACAATCAGCTTTGCGGCCGAAAACCCGGGCAAACTCGCGCTGAGCCCGCTCTAGATTGCCGCGAGCGTTGTCATCGCATAGTTGACCCGCTCGCTGGCGGTTCGCCCGCCGCGTTTCTCATCGAGGCGCTCAACATGCCGCAGACGTGGCAGCAGCCCCCGGCGGTTAGCAATCTGGATCGCGAGCCCGGGCCGGGCGTTGAGCTCCAGTAGCATCGGCCCGCGGTCCTGATCAATGACAATATCGGTGCCCAGGTAGCCAAGCCCGGTCATCTCGTAACACTGGGCGGCCAGTTCAAGAATTGAGGGCCAGGCGTCGAGTGCAACCTCTGCAAGCGCGCGTCCGGTATCCGGATGGGTGTCGATGAACTGTCCGAACTGCACTGCGCTGGCGAAGCGCCCGTCACCCAGCCCCAGGCCGACCCCGACGGCACCCTGGTGCAGGTTGGCTTTGCCATCGGAGGCATGGGTGGCAAGACGCAACATCGCCATCACCGGATAGCCCCGAAAAACGATCACGCGAATGTCCGGTACGCCTTCATGGGATAGTCCCTCGAAGCGCGGATCCAGTCGAATCAGGTCCTCGACGATGACGCTGTCGGCGCCGCCGCCCAGGGAATACAGCCCGGCGAGGGTGTTGCTCATGTGCCGTCTGAGGTCATCGCGAGTGATCATTGCACCTGAGCTCTTAATGTAATCCCGGCCATGGCGACCGCTGATCACCCAGATACCCTTGCCGCCACTGCCCTTGGCCGGCTTTATCGCAAAGCCGTCGGCAGAGGCGAGGGTTTCCAGCGCCTCGTCGACTTCGTGCTGCTGACTCAGCGCAAATCGAAGTCTGGGTACGGTCAGCTCGTAGTCCTGAGCCAGCCGCTTGGTAAGCAGTTTATTGTCCACCAGCGGATAGAGACTGCGCCGATTGTAGCGACCAATAAAATCAAGATTGCGCGCGTTCATACCCAGCATGCCCAGATGCCGAAGCCGTGCGGGGGCCAGCCAACGGGTCACTGCGGGGTGTCCATGGGGGCAAATCGCCGCAGCTCGGTCAGCTTGTAACCGGTGTACTGCCCCATGGCGAGAATCAGCGCGAGGAGCACAAGGTTCAGTTCCGGGAAGTTAAAGCTGAGGTGCTGCACCGGCGCCGACTGCATGAGCAGATACGCCACAACCGCAACTACGAGGCTGCCACCGCCCTGAAGCAATACGTCCCGGGGGCCCTCTTCCTCCCAGAGGATCGACAGGCGCTCAATCGTCCAGGCAATGATGATCATCGGGAAGAAGGTGATCACCATGCCGGTACTGATGCCAAGCTGGTAGCCGATGAGGCTCAGGATCGAAATGATAAAGATGACGACCACGATCAGCGCGGCGATGCGCGCCACCAGCAGTAGATTCAGCTGGCTGAGGTAACTGCGCACCAGAAGACCGAGCAGCACGACGGAAACAAAAGATAACAGCCCGGGAATCAGAGAAGTCTGGAGAAAGACCAGCGCGATCAGCACGGGCATAAAGGTGCCCGCAGTCTGCAGGCCGATCAACACTCTGAAAAACACGACTACTGCGGCGCCGAGCGGTAGGAGTAAGAGCAGCTT
>CAZGGN010000057.1:0-15145 GCA_964525195.1 uncultured Congregibacter sp. | reverse complement strand
GGGCCGCCGGCGAAAACGGGTTGGACATCGTCCATCGTGGGCAGGGCATCACTACCCCCTGCGCTATCTTCAAATCCGGGTTCTGTGCCCGCGGCACCCTCAGCGGCGCTGTCTCCTTCGCCGCCGCTCTCGCCAGCGCCCGCTTCGGCGACTGTTTCACCGTCGGCGCCTCCGGCGCCGGTTTCTTCAGCGCCGCCAGCATTTTCGGCGACTTCAGCCCCGGGGGCCTCGCCGCTGGGAAACTCACCCATGTCCCGGCCACCGTCACCGCCTCCCTGCAGGTCACCGTCGCTGGAACCCGCCTGACCGCCGTCGGTCTCCGCTGAGGCCTGGGTGCTGGAATCGCCGCTTTGACCACTGTCCTGACTCTGGCTTCCACTCTGGCTTCCACTTTGGCTTTCACTCTGGCTACCGGAGGGGGCACTGGCCTGGGAGGCCGGGCTTGCAGGCGGCTGTGCACCGCTGCTGCTACTGGAGCTGCTACTGGATGAGCTGCTGGACGATGACGAGCTGCTCGAGGAGCTGGATGAGGACGAGCTACTCGCTGAACTAGACGACGAGGAGCTGCTGCTTGGCGGTGGTGGGGGAGCGCTGCTCGGCGTTGGAAGCGACGGGGTTTGCGGCGTGGTTGGGTTACTGGCGCTGGGGCACCCTGTCAATAAGAGACAGCTGGTCGCCACGGCAATGGCCAGCGCGATGCCTGAGCGCGCGGTGACCGGTGCCTGTTTAACGGTTTGTTCACCACAATGTTGTGTCATAAGACCAACGCAATCCCTCTGTTTCTACGGGCATACCATCATCAATGCGCGGCCGAAAGGGCGTCTGGCGCAGCCGACGCATGATGTCGTCAGCTTTTTCGTCATTCTGCGCCACTTCGTCCAGACGTGTGAGATCGACCACACGCCCGCGCTCGGTGACGCTAAATTCTAGCAGCAAACGCCCTTCCTGCTCTGCCGCAGGTTCTGGCAGGGCCCTGACGCCCGCCAGAGCCGGCAGTGGCTGCGGGGCCGACAGTAACTTCGCCCTTAATGCTTGGGCAGCTTCATTGACGTCAAGTTCCCGATAAAGATCAGCGTAGGTCTCCAGTGCCTCATTGCGTTTGCCATGCCAGAGCTGCCAGTCGCCGAGCATCAGCATCAGCTCTGCGGCCTCTTTTGGGTCTACATCGGGCTGCGCGACTTTCACATCGTAAATTGCGCGGATTATCGCAGTGCCCTGTTTGTAGCTCTGCCCGCGGTAGGCCAGCTTCTGTGATTCTTCCTCCCCGTAGACCCCGCCGGTGCGATAGCGCCCGTTGCTGGTCTCACCCACGAACCCACTGAGCAGGTACTGGGCCTGAAGCATGCCGTAGAGCGGTGGCAGCAAGAGTGGAGAAGTGTCGCCCTCGGCGCGGGCAAACTCCGTGAGCGCCAGCCGATACAGACTCGACATGCGGATCAGGCGCGCCATGGGCTCCTCGCCAATACCGGCATCGTAGGCCTGGCGCTGCCACTGGGCGTGCTGCATGAGGGCCTGGCCGCGCGTGGCATCCGATAGGGTCTTCACCTGAATCCGGTAAAGATAGCGCTGGCGCTCGTCCGCCTGCTCAAAATCACCCATTGCCAAATAGCTGGCAATCTCGCCCTTGAGCAGAGACATCTGCCCCGGGCTGTACAGGCCTTCGTTGATTCGGGCCAGATGCACGCCCCGCTTGAAGGCTTCGATCGCCCCCGGATGATCTCCGTTGCGCTGCAGCGCGAGGCCGAGGCCGAGCAACTCTTCGGTCAAATCGGCGGCAAAGGCGCCTTTTCCGTCTTCGATTGCGGCGATGCTGGATTGATACTCAAGCACATCGGCCATCAAGGCGGCGCGCGCACTGTCGTCGCTCTCAAGCTGCGACGACTCGTCGCCCGTGACGGCGGCCGCTCTCGGGCCGAACGCCAAAAGGAGAATCGAACAGAGAACCGCCAGCGCTGCGCCTGCTGGCCAGCGCCGGACCGGTTTCGAGCTGAGGTGAGTCTGATTCCACATGGTGTGCAAGTGACTGAGCATACCCGACAACTTTACCAACTACTTTACGCACTATAACTGCCTGTGGCTCAGTCGGCAGCATGCGGATTCCCGAGACCGCCTCCGGGCGCAACCGCCTGTGCCAGTCACTCTGGATCGCGCCGGCAGACTGGCCGCGCTGGGTTTTTCGCGGTCCGGGTGGCAAACTCGAGCCCTCTTGGCGTTGGTGCAAGGGAATCTCGATGAGTGAACTGGAGCGGGAGATTGAGCGGCGTTTGAGATGCTTGTTTCAGCGTCTGGCCGATGGTGATGATGCCCCGCCGGGTATGCGTCTGCGCCTCGAGGGCCTGCGGGAAGCTGCGGTCATCAGCGGAGAATCCAGTGCCGCCCGGATGCAGTCGATGATGGGTGAGGTTTACCGGGAGGTGTCCGGGCAGACGCTGGAAAAGCGCCTCGGCGCGGACTGGGCGAAGTACCAGCCTTTTCCGGAAATTCCCGCCCTTGCTGCCCGTGCGCCGGTATCTGTGACGACGCGCGATTGACTATACTGCCTACCGGTGAGTCAGGGCGGTACCGCCCGATAAGAGGAGACAGGTTCATGGGCGTGATTTTTCGTGCGGGGGCTACGGTGCTGCTGCTTGCGCTGCTGGCGGGCTGTGCCTCATCGCCACTTGAGGCGATCAGTGATTACGACAAGGAATTCGATTTTTCGACGGTGCAGCGCCTGGCAATTTTACCGATCGATCGGACCTCGGCGGCTGAGAAGCTCATCAGCGATATGCAGGTTGCACGCATCGAAGCGGCGCTGACCACAGAGCTTGAGTCCCGCGGCTACGAGGTGGTGGAAGACCGAATCGAGGCTGATGTCTACCTTTCATGGCATCTGGTGACCCGGGAGAAGACGGATATCCGCTCCTACAACGCCTCCAGTGCATACAACTGCTGGCGCTGCGGACCGCCCGTGTCCGATCTGAGCGTCCGCCAGTACACCGAGGGAACCTTTATCGTTGATCTTATCGATCCGCGGCGCAACCGCTCCGTATGGCGTTCCACGATCCAGTCGCAGTTAAAACTGCAGTCGGACCCAGAGAAGTCTGCGCAGAATCGGGCCCTGGCTGCGAAGGCGGTGCTTGCGCCCTTTCCGCCGTCCCCCGGTGGGGCCTGATGAGCGGCAAGTTTGAAAGCTATCGGCGGGAATATACTGCTGGCGGGTTGAGTGCCGAGGATCTGGATCCGACGCCGATCCGGCAGTTTGAACACTGGCTGGAGCAGGCCGTCGATGCGGGGCTCTCCGACCCCACTGCCATGGCCCTCTCGACCATTGATGCCCAGGGGAGACCCTGGCAGCGTATTGTCCTCCTCAAGGGTCTGTCGGAGCGCGGCTTTGTTTTCTACACCAATCACAGTAGCGACAAGGCGCTGGCGATTGAGGCGGAGCCGCGGGTGTCACTGCTGTTTCCATGGAACGAACTGGATCGCCAGGTGATTGTCGGCGGTGTGGCTGAACGCATGAGCCTTGCGGAGTCTGCCAGCTACTTTCTATCTCGCCCACGGGAAAGCCAGATTGCGGCCTGGGCCTCGCGCCAGAGCCGGCCGATTGCCAAACGTGCGCTACTGGAGGAACAGGTCCGCAAATTGCGCGAAAAGTTTGCTAATGGGGAGGTGCCGGTGCCGGATTTTTGGGGGGGCTACCGCGTGCTGCCGGAACGTATTGAATTCTGGCAGGGTGGTGAGCATCGCTTGCACGATCGTTTCCGCTACAGCAAATCTCCCGGCGGCGACTGGGAGATCAGTCAGCTGCAGCCCTGATCAGGGCAGACGGGCCCGGCGCTGGTTAAAGTAGCGCGATTCCCCTCCAATACCCGCAAGTCGCCGGCGCAGGGCATCCAACGCAGCTGCGGCGACCATGGTCTGGAACAAAATTCGCTCGACCGGCCAGCACAGGCAGGCGGTCTCGACGTATTCCCGGTCTCCCCAGGCCAGCCATACGGTGCCGACGGGCTTGTCGACGCTGCCACCGCCGGGGCCGGCAATGCCCGATACCGCCACCGCAAGGTCGGCTTCCGAGGCCTTCAGGGCCCCGGCGACCATCTCCCGGACGGTGGCTTCGCTGACGGCGCCCTCGTCGATCAGGGTTTGCGGGCTCACGCCGAGCACTCGTTCCTTGAGGTCATTGGAGTAGGTGACGAAGCCGCCTGGAAATACATCTGAGGCCCCTGCGATCTGGGTGATCATCGATGCAATCATGCCGCCAGTGCAGGACTCGGCGCAGCTGATGGTTTTTCCCGCCTCGCGCGCCAGCTGAATGACCGTCTCGGCGATACGCGTGTCGCCCTCGCCGATGATGTGGTCGCCAAAGAGATCCTCCAGCCATTGTCGGCACTGGTCGCGCAGCGGACGATCCTGTTCTCGCACAATACTTAATTTGATTTCCAGCTGGGGCGCGCCGGCGCGAAAACTCAGGGCGACTTCCTCCGGCCAGTCCGGATGGTGGTCTGTAAGGAGCTGTTGCGCGGTTGATTCTCCCAGTCCAAACGTTTGCAGTCGCAGCACGTCGCGCTGAAGCGTGATGCCGAAGCGCTCCCGCAGACGCTCGACAATGAATGGCAGCATCGCCCGCAGCTCGCCGGGCACGCCCGGGGTGCAAAGCACCAGGCAGCCACTGACGCTCAGGGAAAAGCCCACGGCACTACCTATCCGGTTGGGCAGGAGGTCACAGCCGGCCGGCAGCATGGCCTGCTTGCGGTTTGCTGCGTTCAGGGCCAGACCGCGCTTTTCGCACCAGTGCTGCAGATGCTCCAGCGCCTGGGGATGCTCTGCCAGGCCGCTACCGGCCACCTCCGCCAGAACAACGGCGGTCAGGTCATCAATTGTGGGGCCAAGGCCGCCGTTGATCAGGAGCACATCGCCACTTTCACAGAGCTGGCGAATTTCTTGGGCCAGTGCGATCCGATCGTCGCCCAGAGTGACTCGTCGCTGAGGGGTGAGCCCGATTCCGGCGAACTCCCGGGCGATCAGCGCCGAGTTGGAATCAACCGTGTCGCCGCTCATGAGTTCGTCACCGGTCAGCAATAGCTGCACGCGTGGTGCTTGGCTGGTCATTTATAGGAGCTCCGTCGGGCAGGATGACTTGCGGGCGGGAAAAATAGCACAGCGGAAGCGTTGCACGGGAGTTGTGGCCATGCGAAATAAAGGCAGTGGCTGGCAGCGGCTACCGGCCTTGGCTACACTCTGCGCCTTTTCCAGATAGCCTGTCTTGCTCCGGAGCCCGTGATGAAACGTGTTGTGTTTAACCAAAAAGGTGGTGTGGGCAAGACCAGCATTACCTGCAATCTGGCGGCTATCGACGCCAGCAAGGGTCGGCGAACGCTGGTTATCGATCTGGATGTGCAGGGCAACACGACCCATTATCTGGTCGGCGAGATCGATGCGGAGGCCTTTCCCGCCGAGGCTCAGGGTGTTTCCGGACTGTTCAAGCAGACCGTGGGCCCACGGCGCATGAGCCGCAATCCCGATGCCTTTGTCTGGGAAACACCGCACGAAAACCTGTTTTTGATGCCCTCGAGCCCGCTGCTCGCGGAGCTCGAACGGGAGCTTGAGGCGCGCTACAAGATCTACAAGCTGCGCGATGCTCTGCACAAGCTGGAGTCGGAATACGACCGGGTCTATATCGATACGCCGCCCAACTTCAACTTTTACTCCAAGTCGGCGCTGATCGCCGCGGATCGGGTTCTGATCCCCTTTGACTGCGATTCTTTCGCCCGGCAAAGCCTCTATGCGCTGATGGACAATATTGCCGAGCTGCGTGAGGACCACAACGAGGATCTCGCTGTGGAGGGGATTGTGATCAACCAGTTCAACAGCCAGGCACGGCTGCCCGGCGAGCTCGTTGCGGAACTGGAGAGTGAGGGGTATCCGGTGCTCGGGACGTTCCTCAACAGCTCCGTGAAGATGAAAGAATCACATTACCAGCATCGACCGCTGATCGACATGGCGCCCTCCCACAAGCTCACGCAGCAGTATCTTGCGCTGCACGCGGCGCTGGACAAAGGCTGATCCCCGAGATAATCGCCTGAATCAGTTGGCGCGATCGCTGTGCATGTTTCATACTCAGTACATGAATAACGCGTTTCAACACGAAGTTCCGGAAGGTCCTTCCGCCAGCCATACGGACGGCGAGCGGCTGCCGCGGCTGCCCCTTGCTGAGGCCCGGCAACAGCTCTGTGGCCTGCTTGCGGGGGAGTCAGATCTGATTGCCAACAGCGCAAACACGGCGGCTTTTTTAAATACCCTGTTGGTGGATCTGAACTGGCTGGGTTTCTATTTTCTCAAGGGGAATGAGCTGGTTTTGGGGCCCTTTCAGGGGCAGCCTGCCTGCGTCCGTATTCCGGTGGGTCGCGGGGTCTGTGGCACCTGCGTCGCCACCGGCGAAACGCAGCGGGTGGACGATGTCCACGCCTTCCCGGGCCATATTGCCTGCGATGTGCGCTCCCGCTCCGAGCTCGTGGTGCCGGTGTGGGCGGGCGGACAGGTAGTCGGCGTACTGGATATCGACAGTCCCCTGCCTGGACGTTTTACCCTGGCAGATCAGGCATATGTCGAGGCACTGATCGATGAGTTCACTGCGCTGCAGTTTGCATCGGGCTAAGGCGCCCACTCCCCTTCGGACCTGTTTTACCGGGGTCGCGGCCCTGCTGCTTGTCAGCCTCCTGACGTCCTGCACGGTATTCCCCAGCTGGACTTTCCGCGCCCGGGATATACCTCCGCTGGTGCTGGATGGGGAGGTTTATAGTTACAGTTCTGTTCCTGCCCCCGGGCGCCCGGACGATTTACTGGCCATTACAGAAGAAATGCGGGAGTTTGTCCGTGAGCAAACCCGGGGCACGCACAACCAGCGCAACAAGCTGATGTCCCTGCACTGGGCGGTCAAGGGGAAGGGCGGTCTGGCCATGCACTATGACCCCTTTGCTGACGGCAACGCCCGCCAGACCTTTGAGCGAGGCAGCGCCAACTGCCTGAGCTATGCGCATATGTTCCTCGCGTTGGCTCGGGAGGCGGGCCTGAATGCCCACTATCAATGGGTGGAGGTGCGTCCCGAGTGGCATCGCATGGGCGAGCGGGTCGCCGTGCGGATGCACGTCAACGTCCAGATAAAGCTGCGCGATGGCTCCGAGTACATGGTGGATATCGACCCCCTGAGCCGGTCCCAGGTCGCCGGCGCCCGTCTGATGAGCGATGAGGAGGGGCTGGCGTTCTTTTACAACAACCAGGCTATGACTGCGCTCGCCGAGGAGCGCCCGGCCGAGGCCTGGCGTCAGTTGGTCCGGGCGATCGAGGTTTCCCCGGGTCTCTCCCAGCTGTGGGTGAACCTCGGCGCGATTTACCGCTACGCGGGCCAGTATGTGGAGGCCGAACAGGCCTATTTCCGCGCTCTGGAGATCGATCGCGGGGATCGCTCGGCGATGAACAATCTGGTGGTACTGTACGCTCTTCAGGAGCGCAGTAACGAATCCGAATACTGGCTGGACCGTCTGAAGCACTACCGTGACCTCAACCCCTATTACCACGCCAGTCTCGGCGATGAGGCGATGGAGAATAAGTCCTGGGATGAGGCCTACGAGCACTATGCGAAGGCGCGCGAGCTGCAGCCGGACGACGGTCAGCTGATCTACAGTCTGGGGCTGGCGGCACATTTTCGCGGAGATGATGCAGAAGCGGAGCGGCTGATCAGTCGCGCCATCGAGAAAGCCGCCTTCGCCGTCGAGAAAGAGCGCTACCGGCTCGAGCTGCGCAGTATCCGGGAGCAGCAGGCTGCGGCGCTTTGAACATATCGCACGAAGGGCTTGCGACCAGGCCCCTGGCGTCAGCCAAAGGCAGTAAAAGCCTGAGCGGGGCGTAGCACCGAGCAGGGGCTTTGGGTATCCTCCGCGCCTCGATAGCGGAGGCAGAACATGACAGCGTTTTCCCGGGTACTGGATTTACTTCGAACTGATCCTAAGGACAGCGGCGATGTTGCGGTCCGTGGCTGGTTGCGCAGCAAGCGCGACTCCAAGGCGGGCATTTCCTTTCTGGCGATCCACGACGGCTCATCCTTTGATGCGATTCAGGCGGTGGTGCCTGCGAATCTTGACAATTACGAGAGTGAGATTCGCCATCTCACGACGGGTTGCTCCGTCGAGGTCCGGGGAACTCTGGTGCCCTCTCAGGGCAAGGGTCAGAGCGTGGAGATTCAGGCCACGGAGGTTCGCGTGGTCGGCTGGGTCGATGACGCGGAAAGTTATCCGATCGCCAAGAAGCGCCACAGCTTTGAATACCTGCGTACCCAGGCCCACTTACGTCCGCGGACCAACACCTTTGGCGCGATCACGCGGGTGCGCCATTGCCTGGCCAATGCAATCCATAGTTACTTTCACGACAATGGCTTCTATTGGGTGAATACGCCGATTATTACCGGCAGCGACTGCGAGGGCGCCGGGGAACTGTTTCGGGTCAGTACGCTGGATTTCTCCAATATCCCGCGCAATGAGCAGGGCGAAGTGGATTTCTCCCAGGACTTCTTTGCGGGAGATGCCTATCTCACCGTGAGCGGTCAGCTGGAAGTGGAGTCCTATTGCCTGTCCATGAGCAAGGTGTACACCTTCGGCCCGACCTTCCGCGCCGAGAACAGTAATACCAGTCGCCACCTCGCGGAGTTCTGGATGATTGAGCCGGAAGTGGCTTTTGCCGATCTGGCAGACAATGCCGATCTGGCAGAGTCCTTGCTAAAGCATGTCTTCACCCGGGTATTGAACGATTGTGAGGATGATCTGGCTTTCTTCAACCAGCGGGTCGACGACACGGTGCTGTCGCGGCTGACCGGCATGGTGGAGCAAAATTTCGAGCGCATGGATTACAGCGAGGCGATCAATATTCTCAAGGCCAGCGGGCAGAAGTTTGAGTTTCCCGTGGAGTGGGGTGTCGATCTGGCCAGCGAGCACGAGCGCTATCTGTGCGAACAGCATGTGGGCCGCCCGGTGGTACTGATGAATTACCCGCGGGAGATCAAGGCCTTTTACATGCGTTTGAACGATGACGAGAAAACCGTTGCGGCCATGGACGTGCTGGCCCCGGGCATCGGCGAAATCATCGGCGGCAGCCAGCGCGAGGAGCGGCTCGATGTTCTCGACGCGCGCATGGATCCTGCTTTGCGCGATGAGCTCTGGTGGTACCGGGACCTGCGCCGCTATGGCACGGTCCCCCACGCCGGATTCGGGCTGGGATTTGAGCGGCTGATCAACTACGTGACGGGGATGGAAAACGTCCGCGACGCGATACCGTTCCCGCGGACTCCGGGCAGCGCGCATTTTTAGGGCGCATTGCGCAGTCCAGTGACCGGGATTCTTACCGTGTGACTGCGTGGCTGCGTTGGGCAGCGCGCCCCCGCTTTGCTCGAGCAGCTCAAAGGACTGCCGCCAGCCTCGCCGCCGGGACGAGCGAGGATGTCATGCGGAACAAGAGCTTGGTTATTCCGCTCCGGGTTCGTCTCGGCTCTCTTCGATGGTCTTCCCGTCTGCAGCCTCCGGCTTTTGCTGCCCGCTCGCCTTGTCTGCGGCGTCCGGAGCAGCTTTCAGGCCGGAACTGCGGTCGAGCTTGAACAGTGGCAGATGCGGGGTTTCCGGATCCTCGCCAGCGAAGCTGACCTGCACAGGCATATGGACCCGAAACTGTCGCGTTTTGCTGTGCAGCGTTGCTGTCCATTTATCAAAGCTGAATTTCTCACCCGCCTTGCGCAGGTCGACATAACCTTCCAGACCGTTGTCATCGAGCTTGACGTTAAAGCCGGAGTTGCCCAGATAGGAGACCTTCCCGGTCCATAGGCCCGGCTCGCTGGCGGCTTTACGCTGAAGATATTCCAGGCTCAGCCAGCGCTCGGCCTCAAGACTGATCTGGCGGAGCTTGAGCAGGCGCTGGTTGAGTGAATCGAGTTCGGGCTGGGCACAGCTCGCAGCCGTCTCTCCGCGCAAAACGGCCTTGATCTGCAGAGGCACCAGAAAGTCCAGATTCTTGCGCAGCGGAGAGGTACAGTTGGTATACAAGGGCAGGGACATGCCCATATGGGCTCCGGGGTTCTTGGACAGGCGTGCCCTCGTAAGCAGCCGGTTCACCATGCTGCGCAGTGGCAGTTCATGGTCGCTTGCTGCCAGTTGCCTGAGCAAATCCCGGTAACCCTCGAGGGAGTCCGGGTCCAGACCATCGCGATCGGTCACATACAGCTCAAAAAACTTGTCGCGATCCTTCAGCCGGTCGCGGCGGAACCCGTCATGCACTACGAATGGTCCACTGGCCCCGGCCTCTGCCAGTAACTGCGCGGCGCAACGATTGGTGGCGACCATGCATTCTTCGACCAATCGCTGGGATGCGAGCTTTTCGCAGGGCTCGATGTTGTCGATATGGCCGCGATCGTCGAGCAGCCAGCGGTATTCCTGGCGCTCTTCCATGACCAGTTCCCGCTCCTCACGTCGCGCGCGCAGTGCCCGGGATGCCTGGTAGAGCGCTTCGAGGGGCGTCGCATGGCAAATCAGCGACTCGTCCTGGCCGCTCAGGTAGCGATCGACGGCGTAGTAGGAGAGCTTGGCCCGGGAGCGAATTTTTCCTTCGAAGAAGCGAAACTCGCCGACGCTGCCGTCTTCGGCTACCGCGACGCGACAGACCAGCGCGGGTCGCAGTTCGTTTTCTGTCAGGGAGCAGCGTTGCTGGGCAATGCTCTCCGGCAGCATCGGGACCACCGCGCCGTGAAAATATACGCTGCTCGCGCGCTCGCGCACGACCGCGCGCAGGGGCGAGTCGGGAGTGATGTAGGCGGTTGGGTCGGCGATGGCCACGTACAGGAGCCAGCCATCATTGGTAACTTCTGCATACAGTGCGTCGTCGATATCCTGAGTACGGGCCGCATCGATGGTGATGAAGGCCAGATCGGTGAAGTCCTCCCGTTTCGGATCATTCGCCGGGTCCGCGGTCTCAAGCAGTGCGGCCAGTTCCCGCTCCTGGGTCTCGGGCCACTGGGCCTCAAGTCCGTACTTGGCCATCGTGTAGCGGTTCTCAATACCCGGATCCGTTTCGCCACCGATGCGCTCCAGGACCTTGGCCTGGGGCTTGCCGTCGCGGATCGGATGTCGAAGGATCGCACAGCGCAGGTAGTCCCCGCTCTGGGCGCCATTGCGGGCCTGGGGCGGGAGGAACAGCCAGCGACTCATGCCGGGGATGTCCGGTTCGACGAACATCGCCTTGCCTTTAACCACGCAGCGCCCGGTGAATTCCCGGATCGGGCTGTCGACGAGTCCTTCGATCTCTGCGACCGGTCGCTTGTCTTTGCCCGGACGGACGCAGACTTTGATGCGATCGCCGGGGAATGCCTTGAGCATTTCATCAGGCGGGACAAACACTTCCCGTCCGTCATCGATGCGGGCGAATCCATAGCGAGCAGGAGTACCCCGAAGCACGGCTTCGGTGTGCTCTTTCTCAGACTCAATCTGGGTTTTCAGGCCTCGTAGCTGGGCAAGGGCGTCGCGGTCTAACATTGGAGAGCTGTGGCTGGCCTGCGTGTATCAAAGGGGCGCTATGCTATCGGAAATGCCCGCGGGTGTCAGTGAATCGCTCAGCAGATAATCAGGCGACTCTGCCGTTGACAGGCTTCGCCGGCCGCGCTGATAATCGAGACGTCTCCAGCGTAAGGCGGATGCAGCGATCTTCCGAGCTTCAGAGGATGGCCAGCAAGTCACGGGGTCAGCGCTAGCTGGTGAAAATGCCAGTGCCGGCTCCGATGCAGGCCTCAATGGCGGCCGCAGTTCGGGCCTCAATGTAAATGTAAAAGGTGCTTTCAAGGCGCCTCGAGTCCGCTCCGCCAACACTAATCCCCTTGCCCCCGATACAGGTTGTGCCCCGACCGGGCCCAAACTTTCTGCCCGCAGCCGCAGTCTAAACCGCGCCCTGGCGCATTACTGTCTCTCGCCGTCCGGCGCGAGAGTGTCTTCCCGACCGTCCTGAGGAATTGTCTATGGAATCCAGCTCTGTTGTGCACGACCTGACACCACTCGTCGAAGCGGCCAAGAAAATCTATGTGCTGGATACCAACGTGTTGTTACACGACCCGACGGCGGTGACGGCGTTCAACGAGCATCACATTGTGATACCCATGACCGTGCTCGAGGAGCTGGATCACATCAAGGATCGGCGCGACAAAACCGTCAGTCGCGAGGCGCGCATTGCGATTCAGATGATCGACAAGATTGTCGACGAGGCATCGCCCCACGAAATCCAGGAAGGGGTGCCCATCCCCGCGGCGGACTCACAGGCCGTTCGCGGTACCCTGGCCATTTATCCGGACCAACTGATCAACGACGACAGTGAAATTCCCTATCTTGACGGGACTCCCGATCAGGCCAATGACAATCGCATTATCAATGTCGCGCTCAAATTGCAGATCGAAAATGAGGGCTGTTTTGTCTGTCTCGTGACCAAAGACATCAACATGCGCATCAAGGCCAAGGGGTCCGGATTGCTGCACGTGGAGGACTATCGCCGGGACCGGGTGCTTGATGACATCGACCTGCTGAGCAAAGGCTATGAGCATATCGAGGGGGATTTCTGGGCGGGGGTCAGCGAGGTCGACACGATTCGCGAAGACGATGCCACGCTGCACCGTATTCCCCGGGACGTGGTCCCCGGGGCCTATCCAAAGATGTTCCTCTACGACGACAACGATTTTCTCGCCTTCGTGGTGCGTATCGATGAAAGTCATTTGTACCTGCGCTGTGACAGCCGCGACAATCTGATGAACCGTCGTTTCTGGGGGCTGTCTCCGCGCAATCTCGAACAGGCCATGGCCATGTCCCTGATCGCCAGTGACGATGTGGATATGACCGTCATGACGGGTCCGGCCGGTTCCGGGAAGACCCTGATTGCCCTGGCCTATGGCCTGCACGCGATTCTTGAGGAGGGACGTTACAGCAAACTGATTGTCGCGCGCTCGACGCCGCCGATTGCTGAAGATATCGGGTTTTTGCCGGGCACCGAGGAGGAGAAAATGGCGCCCTGGCTGGCGGCCTTTGACGACAACCTCGAGATACTGCACGGTGCCGACGAGTCCTGCACCGGGAGCATCGACTATGTGAAAGAGCGGGCGAACATCCAGTTCAAATCCCTGAATTTTATGCGCGGACGCTCCTTCAACAATGCCTACATCATTATCGACGAGGCGCAGGGTTTGACCCAGTTCCAGCTGAAGTCCGTGATCAGCCGGGTGGGGGAGGATTCGAAAATCGTGGTCCTTGGCAACCTTGCGCAGATCGATAACAAGTATATTTCGCCACTGACGTCCGGCCTCACCTATCTTGTGGAACGGAGTAAATCCTACGATCATGCGGGCTTGATGCATGTGAACGGTATTGTCCGCTCGCGTCTCGCCGCTTTCGCTGAGGAAAATCTCTAAACCACCGTGGATTCACTGTTTATCCTGCTCCAGCGCCTGCTGCCCCAGCACGCGCTGTCCCGACTCGTCGGTCGTCTTGCGTCTGCGCAGGGGCCCCGCTGGCTCAGAAATCTCGTGATCCGCGCCTTTGTGCACCGCTACGACGTGGATTTAAGTGAGGCCGAGCGACCGATGCCGGAAGCTTACGCGAGCTTTAACGCGTTTTTTACCCGCGCGCTCAAGCCCGGGGTTCGACCCCTGTGCGCCAGTGGCATCGCCTGTCCGGCAGATGGGGCCATCAGCGAATGTGGACACATCGATGGGGAGCGCATTCTGCAGGCCAAGGGCAAGAGCTACAGCCTGGAGGCGCTCCTGGCGGGAGATCTGGAGCGCGTAGCGCAGTTTCGCGAAGGTAGTTTCGCGACCATTTATCTGTCTCCCCGGGATTATCATCGGGTGCACATGCCGCTTGATGGGCAGCTGCGGGCCAGTACCTATGTGCCCGGGGATCTGTTTTCCGTCAATGGCACTACCGTGGCCGCGATCGATGAGCTTTTTGCGCGAAACGAGCGTCATATCAGCTATTTCGATACGCCCCGGGGCGCGATGGCGATGGTGCTGGTCGGCGCAATGATTGTCGCCGGTATCGAAACCGTCTGGGCCGGCCAGGTGGCCCCGCAGCGGCGCCGCGTCCAGAGCTGGGATCATCGCGATACGCCCGCGCCCATTCTCCTCGAGCGAGGTGCCGAGATGGGGCGCTTTATGCTGGGCTCCACGGTGATCCTGCTGTTTCCCCCGGGCGGGGCCTCCTGGAATGAGGACTGTGTCGCGGGGGCGCCGGTGCGCATGGGGCAGCAGCTCTCAGCCTGACGATCATCCCTGCTGCGGTGTGTCCAGGGAGGCGATGATATGCCGATAGCTCGCCAGACGCGCCGGGTGGATGGCGCCGCTTTCCAGCGCCTCGGTCAATGCGCAGCCCGGCTCGCTCTGGTGGTGGCAATCCCTGAAACGGCATTGCCCGATTCGATCGCGAAACTCCCTGAATCCCTGCTCAACCTCGTCCCGGCTCATATGCCAGAGGCCGAATTCGCGGATGCCCGGCGAATCAATCAGTGCGCCGCCGCCGGGTACGTGAAACAGTCTTGCGGTAGTGGTGGTGTGCCGTCCCTTGAGTTTCTCCGGAGAAAGCTCGCCCACACGCTCGTTGGCGTCGGGCAGTAAAGCGTTGACCAGCGTTGTTTTACCCACGCCGGACTGCCCAACCAGGATGCTCGTGTGACCCGCCAGGAGGCCGCGGAGCTCCTCGATAGCGCCGGATTTCCCCTGCGCCTGAATCGTTTTATAGCCCAGCGGGGCATAGGGCGCGAGAATCGCCGTCAGGGATTCCGCGATCCGTGGATCGTTCAGGAGGTCCGCCTTGTTTAGTAGGATGACCGCCTCGGCGCCGAGGTTTTCCGTCGCCACGAGGTAGCGATCAATCAGGTTGCCGTGCGGCTCCGGCTCGGGCGCGATCACAATGATCACCTGATCGATGTTGGCCGCGACCGTGCGCAGTTTGCCAAACTTGTCCGGACGCCTGAGGGCTGTGCGGCGCGGCTCCCGGGCAACGACAACGCCGGTATCGTCACCGGCGCAAAAGATGACCTGATCGCCGGCGACCACCGAGCCAAGATTCGTTCGCAGATAGCAGCGATGGAGTTGACCGCCCTC
>CAZGGN010000056.1:13327-16179 GCA_964525195.1 uncultured Congregibacter sp. | reverse complement strand
TGGTGTACCTCGGTGTGGCTCACACCCTGGCAGACGATGCGCAGGCGCGACTGGTCGTTGACATTGGGGGCGGCAGCACCGAGTTCGCGATTGGCGAGCGCTTTGAACCGCGCAAGCTCGAGAGTCTGCAGCTGGGCTGCGTCACCTATAGCCGGGAGTGTTTTAAAGATGGCCTCCTGAGCAAGCGCAATTATACCCGGGCCTACGAACGCGCCTGCGTTGAAATTTCCCACATTCGTAAATCCTTTCGTCGCAAGCACTGGGTCGAAGCCATCGGCTCCTCGGGCACCCTCCAGGCCATCGAGGGTATTCTCGTCGCCGAGGAATGGAGCAACGGGGTTATCACCCGCAAGGGTCTGCAGCGCATGCGCAAATCACTTCTCCAGTTCAAGCAAGCGGAGGACATCGAGCTGGCCGGCCTGAATGCCGCAAGACGCTCAGTGATTGCGGCGGGGCTGGCCATCACCGAGGCCATCTTCGACGTACTGGAAATCGAGGAAATGCGCAGCTCTCCCGGCGCACTGCGAGAGGGGGTTATCTACGATCTGGTCGGACGTCTGGCCCATGAGGATGTTCGCGAACGTTCGATCCTGGGACTCATGCAGCGCTATCACGTCGATGAAGACACCGCCCAACTCGTCGCCAGACGCGCGCGTACGCTGTTTGATGCCACCTACAAGAGCTGGAAGCTTTCCCGGGAGGACCGTGAGCTGCTGGCCTGGGCCGCACTGGCGCATGAAATCGGCAAGGCCATCTCGCACAAGCATTTCCACCTCCACGGAGCCTATCTCCTGCGAAATTCCGATCTCCCGGGGTTTGCGCAGCAGGAGCAGGAGGATATGGCGACCCTGGTATCCGGGCAGCACGGCAAGCTTCGCCCGGAGTTATTCAAGGATGTCGACGAGGAGGCTCAGCCCCGTCTGCAGCGACTGGTCGCCCTGCTGCGACTCGCAACGCTATTCAAATATGTCGAAGAACTGGAGCAACTGCCGGACTTCCTCATCCAGCCAACGGAAAAAACCCTGAGCCTCGAGTTTCCCAGTGACTGGCTTACCCAGCATCCACTCACCTGGCAGGAGCTGGAACAGCAAAAGGACACTTTCAAGCGCCTCGGCATGCGTTTGGAATTCGCCTGAGATCGGCCGCCGGGTTTAGAGATTGACCCAGCTGTTCAGCGCCCGAAGCCGAAAGTCAGTGCCCTTAAAGCGCAAGATCACGGAGTCCGGCAGTATCTCGAGCACCTCAACCCCGCGGCTAGTCTGCCCCACGCGCAGCGTCTCACCGTTTATCAGTACCGTGGACGGTCCCCGCGAGCTGTAGTCGTGACGCAGGTACATCAGCGTCGGCAATCCATCGCGGAACTGTTTCGACAGGCTTGCCAGGAGCGGGGCAGGATGCGGCGCCATAGCCTCGCTCTCGGCCTCTGCGCGCACGTCCCGCAACACGCGCTCCACATCGATAGCTTCCAGCTGCATCGCGGGAGGAGCCCTCTGGGCCTGTCGCTGTGGCGCTTTTGCCGCTGCAGACGCCTCAAGGTTCACACTCGATTCTGAACTTCCGGCGATTCGAGGCTGAGCCGGCGTAGAGGCTTCCGCCCGCTCGCTGCGGTTTACGGGCCGTGCATAAAGTGCAGCGATCTCCTCTGCCTGGGACGGATCAGGGGTGTGCCGCGAGGCGGAGAATGCCAACTGCTCGCGCGGGACTGCTGTGGCCGCGCCCGCCATGTCCCCCTGGGCCGGGCGCGACGCCAGCGGGTCTGGACTCCCCGGTGACGTCGGCAGGGGTGTTGCGCCGCCCAACCCGGTGTCGTTTATGGCCGGCGCGCCGGCATCGCGGTCTGCCGATAGCCCTTCCGAAGCATCCCCGGAAAACCAGAACAGCATCACCAGGAAACCCGCCAACAGCACACTCAAAGCGACAAACCATCCCCAGGGCCGGGAAGGGGCATCAGTCACCGGGGCCGGCGAAAGAATGTCCACCGCCACTGCCTGTCTGCGTTTTTCGGCCTCCGCGCGACTCAGGGCATCGAGAATCAGGGACATGGGAAATGTCCCCCGAAGCCCATTGTCGCTATGCAAGCATGCATCATCGTTGCGCCTCCCCTCGACTGAGGGCTGTGATGCGCGCCTGGGCATCGGCAAAATCCAACTCATCGCCCACCGCAGCCGACAGCGCCCGGAGCGTGTTCTCCCCCATTACGCCATCGGCACGCAAGCCCTGTTGGCGTTGAAACAGCCGCACCCGTGCTTCGAGGCGTGCATCAAAGCCCGAATCAGTCAGCGCCTGGGTCTGACCATCCAGGCGCGCGAAGAGTGCCGCAACCGCCGCCACATCATCGCCCTGATCGCCGAGCTGCAAGGCGCGCTGCACAGGCGCCGGCATTCGCCAGAATCGCCAGGCTGTGCCGGTCCACTCCGGTGCCAGTTCGGCCAGGGCCTGTCTGTGAATCCCGGCGGCAGAAGCCAGCAGCGCGACATCACCTTCAACGCCCACCAGCAAGGCCGCGCTCTCAAATCGTCGCGCATCAACCAGCGCGAGCAGCGCGGGCCGGCGGCTTTCCAGCAGGCGATTCCAGCTGCGCAGATTCACCTGCTCGCAGCGCAGGGGCCCGTCAAGGCTCACGGCGCAGGGGTCGCGCCCGCCGGCGATGGGAGCGTCGTACAACAGGGCGAGAAGCTCCGCGCCCTCCCCCGGGGAAAGGCGCCAGGGTGCGCTGCTATCAATCTCCGCCACAGGAGACGGCGCAGGCCTGTCGCCCCCCGCACCCGGCGCGCGCCCCGGCGCCAGCGCGCCGGCGACGGGCTCCGGCGCCGCTACCGGGGGCTCACCTGAAGGCAGCCGGCGACGCTCAT
>CAZGGN010000056.1:9228-13231 GCA_964525195.1 uncultured Congregibacter sp. | reverse complement strand
GCGCCAGCCGACCCCATGACCTCGCGCGCCGCGTCCCGCAGCAGTTTCCGGTCGAGATGATCACTGTTGCGTCCATAGGCACCCAGCAGCATGCGATCGCAGAGCAGATTGATTAGTCGGGGAATGCCGCGGCTCTGCCGGTGAATCGCCCGGCTGAGGGCCGCAGGGAATAGCTGGCGCCCGGCGGGGATTCCCGCCACCTGCAGGCGATGCCGGATATACGCTTCAGTCTCTTCAGCGTTCAGAGGACCGAGTTCAAATCGCGCGGTAATCCGCTGGTTAAGCTGTCGCAGCTCGGGCCGGGCCAGCTTGTCCGCCAGCTCCGGCTGCCCGATAAGAATAATGTGGAGGAGTTTTTCTTCGTTGGTTTCGAGATTGGTGAGCAGCCGGATCTGCTCCAGCACATCAAAACTCAGATGCTGCGCCTCATCAATCATCAGTACGGTTTTACGACCGGCGCGATGATTCTCAAGAAGAAAACGGTGCAACGCGTCGGTCAGCTCTTTAAGCCCCGGCGAGGAATACGCCAGGCCGATCTGAAGTTCCTCGCAGACCGTGGCGAGAAGGTCGCGCGCATCCAGGGCCGGATTCAGAACAATGGCGATGTCCGCCGAGTCCGGAAGCTGCTCAAGCAGGCAGCGGTTGATCGTGGTCTTGCCCGTGCCCACCTCGCCCGTCAGCAGGATAAAGCCGCCGCCTGCGCCGACCCCGTAGAGCAGATGCGCTAGGGCGTCTCGATGACGAGGGCTCATAAACAGGTAACGCGGGTTTACCGCGATAGAGAATGGCGCTTCGGTCAGGCCAAAATAGCTGTAATACATGCCGGATACTGTAGCGGGCTCTGCCCCGGCTGGGGCTGAGCAGTCATTATGCCGGATCGCTATCGACTGTCGAGCACGACGGGGTCGCTTCATCGACACTGGCGAGGAGATCCAGCGCTTCGTCTACCCAGGCCAGATACTGGCGCCCACCGGAGATGCCCCCGATCAGGGCAAGATAGACACCTTTGCGGCGCAGGGGCAGCTCTGCCGGATTTGCATAGTGCCGCCGGCGAATACGCTCATAGAGATACAGCCGCTGCATCATCGCTTCGCGGCGCTCCGCCAGACGGGTGCGCAAATAATCAATGTTGTTCTCCGACAGGTTGTAGAGCTTGATGTACAGCTCATCCTTGGTTTCCTGCAGCCGCATGCGATCCCGGGACAGGACCCATTCATCGAGGGCCTCGCGTCCGCTGTCTGTCAGCGCATAGAGAATCCGGTCCGGGCGCCCCTTCTGCTTGTCACTGCGGGAAGACACCCAGGCCAGTTCACTCAGCTTGCGCAGCTCCCGGTAGATTTGCTGGTGCGAGGCATGCCAGAAGAACCCCAGGGATTTGTCGAAGGAACCCGCCAGGTCGTAACCCGAGAGTTCATCCTCGATCAGGGCCGTCATGATGGCGTAACGCAGCGCCATGGGAGTTCCATAAATTCTGAAGTTGGGGGGATTGTGCCTGCCCGGGAATCTTTATGCAAAATGTTGCATATCAGAGAGGAGTCATCTAGTCTGCCAGCCGTTTTCTTAAACCCTTTCCCGACAATCTGCACAGGAACTTTCCATGTCTTTGCCTGAATCTCTCAAATCACGTCTGCGACTCCCCGCTGTGGCCGCGCCCTTGTTCCTGATTTCCAATCCGGACCTCGTTATCGCCCAGTGCAAAGCAGGTATTGTGGGATCCTTCCCTTCCCTGAATGCCCGTCCGCTTGAGGAACTGGAGCGATGGCTGGAGCGCATCAGCAGCGAGCTGGCCACCTATGATGAAGCCAACCCCGACGCGCCCTCAGCCCCCTACGCCGTCAACCTGATCGTGCACGGATCCAATAACCGGCTACAGGAAGATCTGGAGCTGTGCGTCAAGTACAAAGTCCCGGTGGTCATCACTTCACTCGGGGCACAGGTCTTCGTCAACGACGCGATCCACTCCTATGGTGGCCTCGTGTTTCACGACATCATCAACAACCGCTTCGCCAAAAAAGCAATCGAGAAAGGGGCTGATGGTCTGATCGCCGTTGCTGCCGGCGCGGGTGGCCACGCGGGGACGACGTCACCCTTCGCGCTGGTACAGGAAATTCGCGAGTGGTTTGACGGCCCGCTGCTCCTGTCGGGCTCTATCGCCAGCGGTGACGCGATCCTCGCTGCTCAGGCGATGGGCGCGGATCTGGGCTACATCGGTTCGGCGTTTATCGCGACCGACGAGGCCAACGCAGAACAGGCCTACAAGCAGGCTATCGTCGATTACAACTCCTCCGATATCGTCTACAGCAACCTGTTTACCGGCGTGCACGGTAACTATCTGGCACCATCTATCGAATCTGCCGGCCTCGACCCGCACAACCTCCCTGAAAGCGATCCCTCCAAGATGGACTTTGGCTCCGGCGGCAACACGGACGCAAAAGCCTGGAAGAACATCTGGGGCTGCGGGCAGGGTATCGGCGCCGTCAAGAGCATCGGTCCCGCCGCCGCCCTCGTGGAGCGCCTGCGGGTAGAATACGCCGCCGCTCGCGCACGATTGCTGGACGCAGCCTGAACAAGTGCCCTCACGGCGGGAACCATTTCCCGTCGCGAGGGCCGAAGTGGTATCGACAGGGAGACCACAGATGTTCAGCGACGCCACACCGTTTTCCCCCCGGGCTGCTTTACAGCAGGCTTTTCCGAAACTCATTGCTCAGGCCCTGATGCTAAGCCTTGCGCTGCTGGCGGCGCAGATCAACGCCGAAGAGCGCAAGGCGGCCTTCGCCGGCGGCTGCTTCTGGTGTATTGAAGCCGACTATCAGAAACTCGACGGCGTAATCGAAGTGGTTTCCGGGTTCACCGGGGGGACGCTTCAGAACCCCACTTACCGCGGTAACCATGAGGGTCATTACGAAGCCGTAGAGGTTACCTACGAGAGCGATACCATCAGCTATGAGGAACTACTTCAGTACTTCTGGCGCCACATTGATCCGCTCGATGCCGGTGGGCAGTTTTGCGACCGGGGCTTCAGTTACCAGACTGCCGTGTTCACGCGCAACGCAGAAGAACAACGCGCCGCTGAGCAGTCTCTGGCCGAGGTCGACGCGCTGTTTCCGGACAAGGATGTTGCCACGGTCATACTCCCGGCCGGGCGTTTCTGGCCCGTGGAGGAGTACCACCAGGACTACGCCGACAAGAACCCCTTAAGGTACCAGTATTACCGCTGGAACTGCGGCCGGGACCAGCGCGTGTCTGAACTCTGGGATGACAAGGACTGGGGAGCCCGACCCGAGCACGTGCCCTCACCGACACAAAAGGACTAGAGCAAGTCCCGGAGCCTGAGCCCCGCGCCCCGTCCCGAGATATGCGCCAACAGCAGTTCTGCGGTTGCCAGTGCATCACTCAGGGCGTTGTGCGCCGCATGGGCGCCCAGGCCGTAACGATCCCGGCAGGCCTGCAGACGCAGCCCGCCCGGACCAGGCGTCTGCTGCCGGCGCTGCATCAGTCGCTGCTCCTGCAGCAAGGTGTCGACGACCGGTAGCAACAAAGGGGCGCCCAGCAGGCGCCTCGAAGCGCGATCGAGAAATGCCATATCCAGCCGGGCGTTGTGGAAAACCAGAACACAGCCCCGGCTCGCCCGAAGCATAGCCTCCAGCGCATCCTCAAGACTGCCGGCTTCGCGCAGATCGCAGTCACGCAGCTGATGCACTACAGCGCTCTGGCCCACACTCTGGCGATGGCGATGGCGAATCAAATGATGTTCGGCGCTCTCAAGCTGGATCTCGCCTTTGTTAACTCGCACCCAGCCAAGACTGAGGATTTGTGCCGCTGCCGGATCAAGACCGGACATCTCGGCATCGCAGACCAGAAAACAACAGCCTTGAGCCAATGTGCCCGCGGCCGGCAAAGGACCAGCCCAGGCCTTTTGCAGAGGCGTTGCAGCCTGTCCTCGTTGCAACCAGCGCCAGCGGCGCAAGCGCAGTCGCCACATCAGCCCATGCCCGCCCGGTAG
>CAZGGN010000056.1:0-9218 GCA_964525195.1 uncultured Congregibacter sp. | reverse complement strand
CTGACGAAGCGCGGCCTGGGCCTCATCTATAATTGTGAAGGCGTCGCGCAGCTGCTCCCGGGCCAGTCGAGGCAGATTCTGCGGATTGACGTAGTTATCGATCGGCAGATCTCGCAGGACCTGATCACACTGGTGCTCCATGCGCAGACGCTGAATAAAATGCAGCGCATCGATCAGGTTTCTCGAGTCCACCATCGCCATGTGCCCGGCTCTGGCCAGCGCCTGCAGTCGCGCCTCGGTGTTCACTTCCGTGAGGCCGTGAGCAAGTGCATGCAATCGTACGATCTCGGTGATCGGGAGAACACCCCGCTTCTTGATGTCCAGGCTGTCGCGATGCTCCCCGTTCCGGTCAACCACAAACCGCCGGAAAAATCCCAGGGGCGGACGACTATCGAGAGCGTTGGCGGCCAGCGCCGCCTGGAAAATCGTGTTCCTGCCAGACTGCTCAAGCATGGTCTTTTGCAACGACAGCGCGAGAGCCTGCTCTCCATGCAGGGAGCGTATGTCAAAGAAGATACTGACGCGCATCAGCGCGTCCGGGGTCGGCGCGCGCGCCCATCTGCGCACCGTCGACTGCCAATCCTGAAGGCGCAGGCGCCAGCTATTGTTGGTCGCCATAATGGCGCCGGGACAGTAGGCGTACCCGCAGTCCGCCAGACCATCACAGACGCGTGTTGCCATCGCCTCATACCAGACCATGTCCTTTGCGGCTGCCGTGTCATCAATCACCATGCCGTTATCCTGATCCGCGCCCAACAATTGCTCGCAGCGTGCCTGAGAGCCAAATGACAGCCATGCCCAGGGCACCGGAGCCGGGCCAAGCTCCTCCTCGGCCAGAGTAATCAGACGCCGGGTGATTGCATCGGAGATCGCCGTCAGTATCTGCGACACCTGCTGTGCGGGCATTCCGCTGCTCACCCAGTTCAGCATCAGCTGCGGCACACCGGCGACAATCTCGCGAATGCGCTGTACAGAAGATTCCCGGGAGATGTGCTGGACCAGATAGACCGGGTCGTCACGACGCGCAAGAATAAGATCCGAGGTGGTCACCACGCCTGTCAGGCGCCCCTCTTCGATGACCGGCAAGTGATGAAAACCACGCTGGGTCATCAACAGGGTTGTTGCAAACAGGCTGTCGGTCGCCGAGATTGACTCGGGGTCCGGCGTCATCACCTCGGTCAGGGGCACGTCGCTACTCAGGCCTGCCGCCAGCACGCGGATGCGCAAATCGCGATCCGTCACGATTCCCAGCAGCGCATCCCCGGCCACGACAAGGGCTGACGAGACGCGAGCTGCCGCCATCGCCTTCGCTGCCTCCCTGACCGAAACCTGCGGTCCGAGAGTGAGCAGCTCGCGAGTCATGACGCGACTTACCGGCGCCAGCATGGCATTGGGCTCTGGCTGGTAACGCGCGGCCCGACGCAGCCGTCGACTGCGCTGACCGCTGAAATAGCGATCAAAGTTACGATTGGCGCTGCGCAGTTCGCGATAGCATGTATCGGGCAACCGATAAATCAGCGCATCCTCAATGACCAGCGCAAGGACGTCGTCTCGCTCGGCATTGAGGCCGGCAATATGAAAACTCTCACCCTCCCCCAGCCGGTCGAGCAATTTGTTGTCGCTATCGCGAATATCGACGGCACCACTGCGTAGGACGCGCAGACCAGAGTGCTCGCTGGAGACCCCGAACTGGTCGCCCTGAGGATGATAGGCAATGCGCAGGGCCCTCACCGCCTTCAGCAAATCCTCGTCCTTAAGCTCATTAAAGGGCAGGGAGCCACGCAGGAAGTCCGCAACCGCCCTAAGCTCAGAGGCATCCCCCGCAGCGTGAACACCGTCGTTCACGGCCTGTTCCCATGCTGCAAAAACGCCGTCGATGCCTCGGCAAAATAGGCACTGCCGGCCACTGACACCACCAGACGGATGCGCTCATCGGGGGATACGGTGTCGCCGAGCACAAACTGCCAGCGCAGGCCCTGCTCATCCAGAGCTTGCATGGCTCTGGGCCCGCGCTCCGATGAAGCCGGCGCCAGAGCCATCAACGCGGTCTCCAGGGGATGTGATGCGCTCAACTCCAGAGACTTGCCCCGCGACTCGTCCAGACGCAAAGTCAGCTTGATGTCCTTGTTTTCCAGCTCACAAAAACCGCTCGCGTATCGGCAGCTGCTCTTTTCGATCAGGGGATAGCTTTGTCCGGGCGCAGCGGGGACCGCTTTGTCACCCAGCAGGTTGCCGACCGCAAGCCACGCCAGTATTGACAGCAGCGGGGCGATGAGGAGCGCAACTACGACATGTTTATTGGTGAACATTGGTCCGGCTTATCGAACTGATCTGTCGACCAGTGTAAAAGATTACGGGGAGAAAAAATGAGCCCCTGGGCACCGTCGCCAGTACCCCCGTACAAATGCCTGCCGGTAACAATCGTGTATCAGTGATCGATGGCGGCTTCCGCTCCCGCGGGAATTCGAATGCTCTCCACCATCTCCCGCACCGCTTCAGGGGGCTCGTCGGTCACCGCCGATACCGCGATCGCGACCGCGAAGTTCACCATCGCCCCCACCACACCAAAGGCATTGGGCTCGATACCCAGAAACCAGTTGGGCGCCGTATCACCGAGAAATGCCGTCGAGGCGATAAACATAATGCCCTTGTGCTGGAAAACGTAAAAGAGGGTGACCCCGATGCCTGCCAGCATGCCCGCTATCGCCCCTTCCTTACTCACGCGCTTGCTGAAGATGCCCATCATCAGCGCCGGAAAGATTGACGATGCGGCCAGACCAAAGGCCAGCGCTACGGTACCCGCGGCAAAGTCCGGCGGATTGAATCCCAGGTACCCCGCGCCGGCGATGGCCAGCGCCATCGCCACCCGGCTCGCCCGAAGCTCCTGCTTTTCGCTGATGTTCGGTGCAATCATCCCTTTCAATAAATCATGTGAAATCGCCGAAGCGATTGCCAGTAACAAACCGGCCGCAGTAGACAGCGCAGCCGCCAGCCCGCCGGCCGCTACAAGAGCGATCACCCAGTTGGGCAGCCGGGCGATTTCCGGATTGGCCAGGACAATGATGTCCTGATCCACCTTGACCAGTTCATTGCGCTTTTCATCAGCGCTGTACTGCATCAGGCCATCAGCGTTCTTGTCCTCGAAGGCGAGCAGCCCGGTCTTCTCCCAGTTCCTGAACCATTGGGGACGCTCGTCGTAGGCGAGGTAGCTACCCGCCTCGGGTTCAATCGTCTGCATCAGATTGAGACGCGCCATCGCCGCAACTGCCGGTGCAGTGGTATAGAGGATGGCAATAAAAACCAAAGCCCAGCCCGCGGATGAACGTGCATCACGTACTCTGGGTACAGTGAAGAAACGAATGATCACGTGCGGCAAGCCGGCGGTGCCGAACATCAGCGACGCCGTGAAGGCGAACATGTTCAGACCGGAGAGTCGCAGGTCCGTGGTGTACTCACGAAATCCCAGCTCCAGCACCAGCTGATCGAGCTTGTCGAGAAGGAAAGTGTCGCTACCGGACAGCGTGCTGCCCAGACCCAGCTGTGGAATCGGGTTACCCGTGAGCTGAAGGCTTATAAAGATAGCCGGAATCGTGTACGCAAGAATCAGAACACAGTACTGCGCAATCTGTGTATAGGTAATCCCCTTCATGCCTCCCAGAACCGCGTAGAAAAAAACGATACACATGCCGATCAACAGGCCGGTGTCGTAATCAACCTCCAGGAAGCGGGAGAACGCGACACCAATGCCTTTCATCTGCCCGATCACATAAGTGACGGAACAGATAATCAGGCAGACCACCGCCACAACCCGGGCGGTCCGGGAATAAAAGCGATCGCCAATAAACTCGGGAACGGTGAACTTGCCGTACTTACGCAGGTAGGGCGCGAGGAGCATGGCGAGAATCACGAAACCACCGGTCCAGCCCATGAGAAACACGGAGCCCCCGTAGCCCATGTAGGCAATAAGACCGGCCATCGAGATAAACGAGGCGGCGGACATCCAGTCCGCTGCGGTCGCCATACCGTTGGCGACGGGATGTACGCCACCCCCGGCAACGTAAAAGTCTTTTGTAGAGCCTGCTCGCGCCCAGATGGCGATGCCGATATACAGCGCGAAGCTGATCCCAACGACGATGTAGGTAAGTGTCTGAAGCGCCATGACCGTCTCCTAGTCTTCTTCTACATCAAACTCGCGATCAAGCGCTTCCATTCGTGAGCGGTAAATAAAGATCAGCAGCACAAAGACATAAATCGATCCCTGTTGCGCAAACCAGAACCCCAGTTTGTACCCCCCGATCTGGAGCTGATTCAGAACATCCACCAGCATGATGCCGCAGCCAAAGCTCACGGCGAACCAGACAAGCAGCAGCTTCGCCATCAGTGACAGGTTGCGCTTCCAATAGCGCCTGGCCTGCGCTTCGGTCATTTTTTTGGCCATCTCAGAACTCCCCGGTATTTTTATATTTCACTGATACCCGCAACTGTAGCAAAGCGCGAACCCGCTTCCCCTACTCTTTGCGCTATGGCTGAGCAGGCACGGCCGCCGGGCATCGCTGACAGCGATCAAAAAAAATTCAGAGGGCAGGAAGCGCTGTTCATCCGCTCGACTGTGTCAGCGGTCTTTGCACCCGAGGCTGGCGCAGGCGCTCGGGCAGAGCCGCGCCCCCGGGAAATCTAGCCGCGGCGGCTGCGCACGGCAGCGGCGAGATCCTCGAGCACCGCCTGCGTGTCCTGCCAGTTAATGCAGGGATCGGTAATGCTCTGGCCGTAAACCAGCGGCTGTCCGGGGGTCACATTCTGACGTCCCTCAACGAGATTGCTTTCGATCATCAGGCCGAAAATACTGCGACTGCCGCGCGCCACCTGATTCGCCACATCTCTCACCACATCAAGCTGCCGAGCGGGAATCTTGCGGCTGTTGGCGTGACTCGCGTCGATCATGATGCGAGCCGGCAGACCGGTCTTGCTCAACATCTCACTGGCATCATCCACGGAAAACATGTCGTAGTTCGGGTGTTTGCCACCGCGGAGAATCACGTGGCAATCGCTGTTCCCCGTGGTCTGGAAAATCGCGGAGTGCCCCTGCTTGGTCACCGACAAAAAATGATGCGGCTGCGAGGCCGAGTTGATCGCATCAATCGCCACCTGAATATCGCCATCGGTAGCGTTCTTGAAGCCAACGGGACAGGAAAGCCCCGAGGCGAGTTCCCGGTGTGTCTGACTCTCGGTCGTCCGCGCGCCTATCGCACCCCAGGAGACGAGGTCCGCAACATACTGCGGACTGATCAGGTCAAGGTACTCGGTGCCGGCCGGCAGGCCCATTTCCGCAAGGTCCGCCAGCAGGTTCCGGGCAAGATGCAAGCCCTTGTTGATCTGAAAGGTATTATTCAGGTCAGGATCGTTGATCAGGCCCTTCCAACCCACCGTCGTACGGGGTTTCTCGAAGTAAACCCGCATCACAATCTGCAGATCGGCCGCGTGCTTCTGCGCCGCCTCGAGCAGGCCCGTCGCATACTCCCGCGCCGCCGCCGGGTCATGAATAGAACAGGGCCCGACAACCACCAGCAGCCGATCATCCTCGCCCGCCAGAATCGCGGAAATCGCCTCCCGTGCACCGGCCACGGTCCGCGCTGCAGCATCGGTGAGCGGAATATCGTCCACGAGCGACTCGGGAGACACCAGTTGATTGGTTTTCTGAATGCGTAAATCGTCGGTAACAGATGGCATGGTTTCGAAACTTGGCTGCGAAAAAAGGCGGGAGACTATAGCACGAGGTCGCCCGGATTCGGACCTCACCGGCCCGGCAGTCCGCGTTTGACGCCTATTCGATAGAGCGCCGATTGCCAGACTTTTAAGAACGGTTGTTGCGCCCGCGCTAGCAGGGGCACGTCGCATTTCCTGACTGGAGTGGTAGCATCGGGGGCACTTTCAGCCGACTGGATTTTTCATGCGTTTCTACAGGTCTTTATCTTTACTGGCGGCGGGAACGGTCGCGATCGTTGCGGGCATCAACTGTGGTGTCGCCTTAGCGCAGGCTCCCGGCGAAAAACCCGCCTTTTCCCCGCTGGATGTGTTCGAGCTCGAGTGGGCCGTTGACCCCCAGATCTCCCCGGATGGTGGAACCGTGGTCTACCGTCGCATGGGTTTTGACATTATGAAGGACCGCCGTCGCGGCGACCTCTGGATGGTGTCGAGCGACGGCAAGGCGCATTACAAGCTCAGCAGTTTTGAGGGCGATGAGTCCGACCCCCGCTGGTCCCCTGATGGCACGCGCATCGCCTACGTGCGCAGCGCCGGTGAGGACGAAGGTTCGGAGATTTACATCCATTGGCGCGATAGCGGGCAAAGCGCCCGGATAACGCGACTGCCCGGATCGCCCAAACACCTGCGCTGGAGCCCCGACGGCAAGCAGATTGCTTTTGCCATGGACCTCAAGGTAGCCCCGCCCAGCCTCGCGGAGCGCCCGAAGATGCCTGAGGGCGCGCAATGGGCCGAGGCTCCGCGCCTGACAGATCGGCTCTATCACGAGCGTGACGGCAGTGGTTACATCGAACCCGCTTTCTCACAGGTGTTTGTCGTGCCCGCTGACGGGGGCAGCGCCCGGCAGGTCACGAGCGGCGACTTCCACCATCGCGAACCCAACTGGTCAGCCGATGGGCAGGCCATCGTGGTTTCAGGAAATCGTTCCGAGAACTGGGAATACGACTATCGCAATAGCGAACTTTACCGTGTGAACCTCCCTACGGGTGAGATCAGCCCCCTAACGTCGACACCCGGCCCCGACAGGGACCCGGTGTTCTCTCCGGACGGCAAACACCTGGCCTGGCTGGGCTATGCGGACAAGAAAGAGGCCTACCAGGTAACCCGGCTGCGCATTGCCGACGCGAATGGCAAGAACGTCCGCGAACTGCTCACGAGCCTCGATCGCAGTGTCTCGGCGATCAGCTGGGCCGCAGACAGCGCAGGTTTGTACTTTCAGTACGATGACCGGGGGCACACTAAAGTCGCCTACGTCAGTCTCAGCGACAAAATGACCACCCTCGCCGACAACCTCGGTGGCACCAGCGTTGGTCGTCCCTATGCCGGCGGATCCTTTAGTGTCGCCGCCAACGGGCGGATCGCCTACACGCACACGCGGCCCGAGTACCCGGCGGAAGTCGCTGCCGTTCAACGGGGCAACTTCCGGCTGCTGACAGACCTCAACAGCGACATCCTGGGCGAGCGCCGACTCGGTGAAACCCGCGAAATCTGGTGGAAGAGCTCATTCGATCAACGCGATGTTCAGGGCTGGATACTCACACCACCGGATTTTGACCCCAGCCAGAGATATCCGCTGCTGGTCGAAAATCACGGCGGCCCTATCCTCAACTACGGCGAGCGGTTCTCCCCGGAACTGCAGCTCTATGCCGCCGCGGGCTACGTCGTGTTTTTCCCCAACCCGAGAGGCAGCACCAGCTATGGCGAAGAGTTCGCCAACCTGCTCTACCACAATTATCCGGGTCAGGATTATGACGACGTCATGAGCGGGATGGATGCGGTCATTGCCCAGGGCTATGTTGATCCGGATCAGCTCTATGTGACCGGCGGCTCCGCCGGCGGCATCATGAGTGCCTGGATGATTGGCAAAAGTGATCGCTTCCGTGCCGCCGCGGTGATCAAGCCGGTGATGAACTGGTACAGCAAAACGCTCAATGCAGATAACTGGTTTCGCTACTACCACACGCGAATCCCGGGAACCCCCTGGACCAACCCGGACGATTATCTGAAGTTCTCGCCGATTTCACTCGTTGGCAACATCAATACGCCCACACTGGTCATGGTCGGTCTCGATGACCTGCGGACGCCCCCGTCGCAGGCCAAACAGCTGTACCACGCGCTGAAGTACCGCAAAGTGCCGACCATGCTGGTGGAACTGCCCGGCGCATCCCACTTTATTGCGCGAAAGCCCAGTCAGCTGCTCGACAAGCTGGGACATATCCTGGCCTGGTTCGAGCGCTATCGCTGAGCGTCCACCGCAAGCGCGGGACGACGACTAGCGATAGCTCAAGCGCGCGTCACCGTGACCCAGCGAATGATGTGGTCCTCGAAGTCATCTTCGTCGACCTCATCCTCGCTGATGCAGCGACCGCGCACGGACATCCCCGCCAGGTGCACGGAATTCGGATCGCCGCTGACCAGCGGATGCCATTCGGCCAGCTCCCCGCCCGCATCCAGCACCCGGTAAGCGCAGGTATCCGGCAGCCAGTGATAGGCCCCGGCATCTTCCGGGGCGAGCACCACACAGTCCGGAACAAGCTGCTGTCGCTCGGAATACTGACTGCAGCGACAGCTTGTCTCATCGAGGAGGCTGCAGGCCACATTGGTATAAAAAATCTCGCGGCTATAGGCCTCTTCCAGCTTGTGCAGGCAACAGCGCCCGCAGCCATCGCAGAGCGACTCCCACTGCTCCCGGGACATTTCCCGCAGCGGTATCGCCTCCCAGAAGGGTTTATCTGCCATGCGTGCTAAACGCCGGTCATGGCTGTGGACATCGTCACGGTCGGCCCCTAGCTTTTTGGATTACGGATCAGCATCTTGTTGTCCTGCCGGTCGATCTTGAACAGGTCCGTGGCCTTGATCAGGTCGCTGATACGGCGGTAGCCATAGTTCACTGAGGAAAACGACGCATTGTTGTTGGAGATGTAGCTGCCCACCCGCGAGAGCTCTGCCCAGCCGTCGTCATCGGCGGTCTGGTCAACGGCGGTGCGCAGGATTTTGACCAGACCGCTATCCTGGCGCAGTTTCGACTTGGGTGTCTTCGACGGCAGCGCTGCACTGTCGTCGCCCCCGGACTTCGAGGGCATGAGATTTTCGATAAAGATGAATGGCGAACAGGAGTCCACAAAAGGCGCGGGGGTTTTCTTCTGGCCAAAGCCATAGACCGGAAAACCGCTCTCCAGTATCCGCAGGACCAGCGGCGTAAAGTCGCTGTCGCTGGTCATAAGGGCAAAGGCATCCACATTGCCACTGTAAAGCAGGTCCATCGCGTCAATGATCATCGCCGAATCCGTGGCATTCTTGCCCTTGGTATAGGCAAACTGCTGCATCGGTCTGATGGCGTGGGGATGCAGTTTCTCGGCCCAGCCCGAGAGCGAGGGATTATTCCAGTCACCGTGGGCGTGACGCACGTTCACCGTGCCATGCTTGGCCAGCTCTTCCAGTACGCCTTCGATCGCATT
>CAZGGN010000055.1:0-16892 GCA_964525195.1 uncultured Congregibacter sp. | reverse complement strand
CGGGGGCTTCCTCAGGGTTGAAACGTAAAAAGCGATCGCGGTCGCCGTGGATCAGCGCGCCGGTGGTGACCATCTCCGTATACAGTCGGGCCCGGCGACTGAGCAGGCGCCAGAAGTAGCGGCAATGGCGGTCACTCCAATCCATCATCGGCGCCGTGCAGAAGCGCCAGGGACTGACAGCTGTGCCGGCTACGGAAGAGGGCGGCTCTTTAGTGGATTCGAAATTCACGGACATCGCTATATTCTAGGTGCCTTCGGCACTCACTGCAGCATTATGCAGTGCAGCTACTGGCCGGCAATCTCCGGATACATCGGCGCGAGGCGGGCGAGGAGCAGATTCTGTGCTCCCGTCGGTATGTCCCGGTTTTCCATAGCCTCGATCAGGTCTTCGACCACGCTGTTGAATTGTGCGTGGCTGATGTTCATGCCCCGGTGAGTGTCGCCCATGGAGTCGCCTTCATAGACGCAGGGCCCCCCGGCCACGGCACAGAGTTGCCGGGCAAACTGTTCCCGGAAGCGCTGGATATCGGTGTTGGCAAACAGCGGGAGTGCGAGGTTATTGCCCGCCAGCGCATAGAGAAACTCATCGACAATCGCCTGAATACCCGCTTCCTGGCCCAGTTGATGATAGAGCGTGTCAGGTGTTCTGGTGGGCCCCGCACAGGCCGCCAGGCTAAGAACGAACACAGCACATATCATAGGGTGTTGCATAGGCCGACTCATTGGGTGATCTGTAGCGACAGATAAAAACCGGTCTGATCCGCCAAACCGGCAATGCTGCCCAGATCGGTATACGCGCCGATCAGGGAAAAGCGTTTATTCGGAAACCAGCCCAGAAACACATCCTTCCAGGCATCTTCCTTTACGCTTTGAAGTAAATCCGGTTTTTGCCGGTATTCGACGCCGAACACCCAGTGTCGGTTGAGAAAAACGCCAAGAGAGCCCTCGGCAACCCAGCGGCTGTCGTCCCCATTGACACTGCCAAAGCCGAGAAGCCCCAGCTGGTTGGCTTCACTTCGACGGAGCGTCGCGTTGGCAAACAGGTTGCGCCCCGCGATGGCGCCGAGCCACAGGCGACTCGCCGAGAGGGTGAAGTCGATGCCTTCATCGTCCTGTGCCCCGAGAGCAAAAGGTACGGCACTGTCACGGTTGCGCTTGTATTGAAAACCCGCGCTGATCGCGGGGAGCGAGCCGTAAATCAGATCGCCGCCGAGGCGCAGCTTGCCGCCGAGAATATCCTGACGAAGGTCCAGACCCAGAGGCTGAACCTCAAGATCCTGCCGCGCAACGCTCAGTTCCAGACGATTGTTGAAACTTAACGCGACGCCGGCGACGTCGAGTTGAAAGTCATCCACGCGCACCCGCGTAGCCGCGCCGCTTACACCCCATTCGCCGACATCACCATAGCCGGCCAGCAGGGCCCAGGGCACAATGCCACCGCCGGCCTGACCCTCAATTTGCTGTCCGCCGGAGGTCGCGAGGAGCTTGCTGTCAGCAGCAACCCAGCACGAGGCCAGCCCAAGAGTGAGCATCAGCGCATGAACGGCAGCGCGGCGCATCAAAAGCTTAGTCATTCTCAATCAACGTATCCCGAAGCAGGGCCGTGCTCGCCGGCTGGTTACTGAGGAATTCTGCCAGCGCTTCAGCGGGCATGGGTCTGGCCAGCAGGTAGCCCTGCACCACGTCGCAGTGCATGTCGCTCAGCAACGCAAGGATCGCCGGGGTCTCGACGCCCTCGGCCACGACCTCCAGCCCCAGATGGTGAGCCATTTCGATGGTCGAGCGCACGATCAGTCGATCGCCCACTTCGCTGTCGATATTCGCGATCAGACTGCGGTCCAGCTTGAGTTCCCGGACGGGCAGCGCCCGCAGCTGGGCGAGGGAGGAGAAGCCGGTGCCGTAGTCATCGATGGAAATGCGCATACCCAGCTTTTCAACGCGCTCCATGTTGGCGCGGGCGGCGTCTGCATCGGCCATCATGGCGGTCTCGGTCACCTCCAGGACAATGGCATCCACGGGTAGCCCCGCGGCATGCACATCCGCCAGAATCCGGTCGATAAAGTCTGCCTGCAGAACATCCAGGCCGGAGAGATTGACGCTGATTGCCGTGTCAGTGCCGTTTCTGCGCCAGTGCTGCTGATCACGGATAACCTGAGCGACGACCCATTCACTGAGCTGGGTAATGATGCCGGTTTGCTCCGCTATGGTGATGAATTCATCGGGAAATACCCGGCCCAGCTCCGCATCTTCCCAGCGCAGGAGCGCTTCGGCGCCGCAGATCCGGCGCTCTGAAAGACTGTATTTTGGTTGGTAGAGCAGGTGGAATGCATCGTCGCGTACCGCGTCCTGAAGCCGGTTGGCTATACGAATCTGGCGCAGATGGCTTTCATCCTGCCCCAGGCTGTACAGCGCATAAAGATCGCCCTGGCGCCGGGCCTGCGTCAGAGCCAACTGGGCACGGCGCTGAAGATCATCAAAATCCAGGCCATGCGCCGGACTCAGGGCAAAACCCAGCCGGAGTTCGCTGCGCACGGGGACGCCGGCCACTACGAGCTCCTTGTCGCTCTGTTCACCGATCTTGTCCATCACCTGATCGAGATCCGAGGCGCCCAGTCCCTGGAGGAAGAGAAGTATTTGCTGGTCCCCCACACGCCCCGCCATGTCGCCCCGACGCAGACTTTCGGTCGTGCGTTTCGATACGGCGCGCAGGACCTGATCGCTGAAATCGCTGCCGTAGAGGTCGCGCAGCTGGGGCAGATTTTCAATCTCCATCATGGCGATGCCAAAGGAGGCTCGCTCAGGGTGCTCCCGAAGGTAGCGCTGATAGAGCGTGTACATGTAGTTTCGGTTGGGCAGTTGCGTGAGCAGATCGTGCTGGGCCTGATGCTGAATGCGCGCCTCACGTTCGGCCACGGTGTCTTGCATGAAGCTCAGCGCCTCTGCCAGCGTGTCCAGCTCTGTGCCGCTTTTCAGTTGCACCGCGTAGGTATATTCGCCGTCTGCGATACGCCGGGCGGCTTCGACCATCGCGGTGACGGGCCGGGTGATCCAGCGCGATGCCCCGACTGCCAGCGCTACGGCCAGCAGCAGGGCGACCAGCGCGATTGCAATGAGCTGAAGTCGCAGTGGGTTGTAGTCTGCCAGGGCATCGTCCAGGGACAGGGACAGGAGCGCCTGTATCGGCGTACCGCCGGGGCTGGTCGCGGCGGTCAGTGTCACTTCGCGGCTCAACCATCCGCTCTCCCGGAGTGCGGCGCTCAAAGCCGTCGCCGTCCCGATGTCCCGGTCCCGGGCCCGGGCCCGGGCGAGGGTCGAGACGATACGCAGCGAGTTCTCCCCATCGTCACTCATCAGAAGGCTGATGTCGGCGTTGGTCAGCCGGGCCAGCGCTTCCAGCGTGGGCCCATCCAGCTCTTCCCCTATGATCAGCCAGCCGATCAGGCTCGGGGCTGACACCGGGCTGAGGACCAGCTGATAGGGGTGCCCGGCAACCACCTCCAACGCCGTATGGGTGCCCGGCGCGCTTTTATCGATACGCTTGTTCAGGGCCGGCGGCAGGGTCTCCAGCGGTGCCGATGACAGGCTGATTTCCCCATCGGGCGTCAACAGGATCGCGAGGTCGGCGTTTAATCGATCACCGTGATTGGCCAGGGCTGAGAGAACAGTCCCCCGGTCCTTGCTTGCGACGGCGGCCTTGAAGGCAAAGTCCGCGGTGATGATGTCTACGCGCTCGCGCAGGGTTTCGGCCTGCTGCGCGAGGGCAAAGGTGACAACGCGCTCCCGCACCTCGAGCTCGCTGCTGACCAGCGCAGTCACGTTGGCATTGGCGGCGCGCAGGGCAGCCACGGTCGAGGCCAGGAGCGCCGCGCCGAGGAGGCCGACCAGGAGTGCCAGCAGTCGCCCGGCGATGCTACCTGGCATCACGGGAAAATTGCTTCAGTAAGGATTCCAGCTGGTTGGCACTGCGCGGCGCCTGGGGGTCCTGCCATTCGAAAGGCAGCATCAGCACAGGTTGTCCCCGGGTATTGCGATCCATGTCTGCCAGGCTGGCGCTCAGTTTTTCCTCGCCGAGGAGCGGATGCCATAGTCGTAGCTCGCGCGCTCCCTCCGGGAGGGCGGCCATGCCGTCCGGGTCGCTGATGAGCACCGGCTCATCTTCGACCAGGACGTAGGCCTGCATGTTGTCATGAATGTTGCAGCCCAGTGCCACCACTCCCGGCGTGGCAAAGCGCACAGGCTCAGCCTCATTGGCACGATAGAGTTTTCGTTCGAACGTATTTCCCTCGGAAAAGGAATAGACGTGGTGGCGAATATCATCGCTGTTGGGGAAGAAAACATCGGTGCCTGGCGCTACCACGCTGACATAGGGCGTAAAGCGTTTGTCGCGCTGGTCGACCTCAGCGCGGGGGGTACCCGTCGGCGTATCGCGGTTTACCGTGCCTTGCGGGGGAACGTCCGACCAGACAATGACCCCCTGCACCGGCACGTTGTTTTGGTCGACCAGTAACAGGTCGGTCTGCGCCATCGCACTCCGGCTCAATAGCAGGTACAGCATCGCGAAGCTTGCCGCCGCCATTGTGCAGACACGACTGTGGTGCCGGGTGCTGGAGCCTGTGTAGAGGGGCATCGTTGAGGTCTCGGGTAGATCGCAGAAACGTGTGCGGGCGCCATGATGCCAGCCACTGGCCAAGACGCAAGGCAGGTCGCACAATGGCGACGGTTTCTGTGATCGAATACGCCAAAAAAGTGAATTAGTGAGAGGTTTTATGCTGCGTCATCTACTGATAAGAAGCTTGATTCCCCTGGCCGTGGTCGCCCAGAGCGGCTACGTGTCGGGGCAGGACAGCCAGCTGCCCCCGTCGGCTCCGTTCATGGTGATCGACGGGCACAACGATTTACCCTGGCAGTACCACGAGCGATTTGCCAATCGTCTCGCGCCGCTGGATGTTGCCGAGCTTCAGGATGATCTCGAGCCCCCCTTGCATACGGATTTACCGCGTCTGCGTAAAGGCGGTGTCGGGGCGCAGTTCTGGTCCGTGTACGTGCCCATTGAGAGTTATGGCGGTGCTCCGGGAGACGCCTCGCGGGTCATGAGCCAGATGGATGTGGTCCGCCGCCTCGTGGAGCGCCATCCGGATGACCTGGCGCTGGCCATGACGGCCGACGATATACGCTCTGCCTATGCCGCGGGCAAGATCGGCTCCCTCATGGGAATCGAAGGCGGTCACGCCATTGAAAACTCTCTGGGGACCTTGCGTTCTCTGTATGCCGCGGGTGCGCGGTACATGACGCTGACGCACAGCAAGGGATTGAGCTGGGCTGACTCGGCGACCGATGAGGCGCGCCACGACGGACTAACGGATTTCGGGCGCAGCGTGGTTCAGGAGATGAATCGTCTGGGCATGCTGGTAGATTTGTCCCATGTGACTGAGGCGACTATGCACGACGCGCTGGATACGGTGCAGGCGCCGGTGATCTTTTCCCATTCCTCGGCCCGGGCGGTAACGGATCACCCTCGCAATGTCCCGGATAGCGTGCTTGAGCGGTTAAAAGACAACGGCGGCGTGGTGATGGTGACGTTTGTGCCCAGTTACGTGTCCGAGGCGCGGCGAGACTGGGCACTGGCGCAGACTGGCGAGCGCGCGCGACTGAAGGCGGTCCATCCCTTTGACGCGGCGCTGCGTGACCAGCTGCTTGAGAACTGGGAGCAGGCGAATCCTGACCCGGGTGCGACGCTGTCCCAGGTGGCGGACCATATCGATCACATCCGCGATATTGCAGGGATTGATCACATCGGTGTCGGCGGTGATTTCGACGGTATCAGCGAGGTTGTCACGGGGCTTGAGGATGTATCGACGTACCCCGCGCTGTTTGCGGAATTGTCCCGTCGCGGCTACCGCGATGCCGACATCGCCGCGATAGCCGGCGGGAATGTGCTGCGTGCTCTGGAGCAGAGTGAGATTGTGGCCCGGAGGATTCAGGAGGAGCGACTGGCGTTGGATCCGCCGGTGACCCCGCAGAGTGCGGAGTAAGCACCCGGTGGGAAAGTCACCCATGAATAGCCCGCGCATTGAATTGCCCGGGGCGCCGGGCTCGCCCGGGACGCGCTGGAACCGGCGCTGATCGCCAGCGGCTGTCAGCTGCTGCTGGGCACGGAGTAAACGAAGGTCCCGCTAGCCACCGCGATCAGCGCTACAATCCCGCACCTGCCTGAGACTGATTGAGTGTAGCGATGAGCGATGAGTTGTCTGCTTCTCCCTTGCCCTGGCGAGCCCTGTATGCTCTTCCGCGGGTAATAGCACACTGCCTGTTGTTTGCTGTTTGCATCTCACTCGAGGTGGGCGCCACGTCGTCCGCGTCAGTGTCTATGCCCGTGTCCTTTACTGAGGTGTTGGCCCTTGAGGCGCGTGCTCCGGATCTGTCGCTGCGCTACGGCAGCGAGGCGTCACAGACTGCTGCACTCTGGTTGCCGCCGGCACGGATCGGTGGACCGGCCCCGGTGCTGGTGCTCGTCCACGGTGGCTGCTGGCTGAGCGACTACAGCGCCGCGCACGTTTACCCGCTGGCCGCGGAGCTGGCCTCGGATGGGTATGCGGTGTATGTGCCCGAGTACCGTCGCGTCGGTGAGTCCGGCGGCGGCTGGCCCGGCACCCCGGCGGATCTCGTGTCGTCACTGGATGCGCTGGCGGAGCTCGATGATCCACGCCTTGCGCTTTCCCGAACATTGCTGCTGGGTCATTCGGCCGGCGGTCATCTGGCACTGTGGCTGGCGGCTCGCGACCCGGCGCTCGTGACACCGCCGCTAAAGATTCTCGGCGCGGTGGGCCTGGCACCGATCACCGATCTGGCAGCCTATGCGCGGGGCGCGAACAGCTGCCAGGCGGTGACCGAGCGGTTTATGGGGGCGTCTCCAGAAGATGCGCCACAGGTCTATGCGCAGGCATCGCCCGCGTCGCTCCCGCAACGGGTGCCGCTGCGTCTGCTGCGCGGGTCTGAAGATCCTATTGTCGGCCCGGAACAGCTCCGCGCCATGAGGGAGGTCCATGCAAGTGAACTGGAGGCGGCCGGGCACTTCGACTGGATTCATCCCCAGACGCGGGCCTATGATCGCCTGCTGGATACGCTGTTTGATCTGCTGAGTGTTTCCATGAGCGGAGGACTGACACGATGATCGGCAGGGCGCTTGAACTGGATGCGAGCGACGAGCTCTCAGCACTGCGATCGTTGTTTCATCTTCCCCGGAACACCGTTTATCTGGATGGAAATTCCCTGGGCGCGTTGCCCCTGTCGGTAGCTCCGGCGGTCCGGGCCGTGGTTGAGCAGCAGTGGGGCGATGATCTGATTCGCAGTTGGAACAGTCACCACTGGATTGACCTGCCCATAACGGTGGGGGAGCGTATTGCCCCGCTGGTCGGGGCCGCTCCCGGGCAGGTGATCTGCGTCGACAGCATCTCCGTGAATCTTTTCAAGCTGCTGGCGACGTCCCTGGCGCTGCGACCCGGGCGGCCGGTTATCCTGAGCGTCGAGGGGGATTTTCCCACCGATAGCTACATTGCCCAGGGCCTGTCGCGCCTGATGGGGAGCGAGCACTGCGAGCTTCGTCGCGTTCCCGCGGATTCACTGCGTGAAGGGCTGGGCGACGATGTGGCGGTGATGATGCTCACGCAGGTGAATTATCGCAGTGGCGAGCGCTACGACATGCAGCGCCTGACGGAGGCGGCGCATGCGAGCGGGGCGCTGGTAATCTGGGATCTCGCGCACTCGGCCGGCGTGATGCCTATAGAGCTCGATGCGCTGCAGGTGGATATGGCGGTAGGCTGCGGCTACAAGTATCTCAACGGTGGGCCGGGCGCGCCGGCCTTTGTGTATCTCAATCAGCATTTACAGAATCGGGTAGAGCAGCCTTTGTCGGGCTGGTTGGGTCATCGCGCGCCCTTCGATTTCAGCGCCGATTATCAGCCCGGTCAGGGCGTCAGAGCCTACCAGGCAGGTACGCCGCCGATCCTCAGTATGGTCGCCCTGAATGCGGCGCTGGATGTTTACGATCAGGCTCGCGTCAGTGCGCTTCGGAGCAAATCGCTGGCACTCAGCACCTATTTCATCGAGGGGCTGGAGACTCGGGCGCTTCTCGATACGCTCGATTGCATCACCCCCCTCGATCCGCGCAGGCGTGGCAGCCAGGTGAGTCTGCGCCATGCGCAGGGCTGGGGGATATCGCAGGCGCTGATCGAGGCCGGCGTGATCGTCGATTTTCGCGCGCCAGATATCGTCCGCTTTGGCTTTGCGCCCTTATACAACAGCTTTGCAGATGTCGAAGAAGCCCTGGATACGCTCGCCCTCATCCTTGCTGAACGTCGCTTCGCGGACGCCCGCTTTATGGCGCGACCGACGGTCACCTGAGGATTAGCGCCCTGCCTGTTGCCCGGGCATGAGATTCCCGGGCGCAGGCCCTATAATCCCCGCTCATTTTTGCCACAAGAACGCCTTATGACTGTCCGCACTCGCGTTGCTCCCTCGCCGACGGGCGATCCACACGTAGGTACTGCTTACGTTGCCTTGTTTAACCTGTGCTTCGCCCGGGCCCATGGGGGGCAGTTTGTGCTCCGCATCGAGGACACGGATCGGGCGCGCTCATCGGCCGCCTCCGAGCAGGCTATTCTCGAATCGCTTCGCTGGCTGGGTCTCGAGTGGGATGAGGGACCGGACGTCGGCGGCGAATACGGTCCCTACCGTCAGAGTGAGCGGATGGATATTTACGCCCAGTACGCGCAGCAATTGCTGGACACCGGTAAGGCATTTATCTGCTACCGACGCCCGGAGGAGCTCGAGACGCTGCGCGAGCAGCGTCGGGCCGCCGGGACAAGTACTGCGCTGAAGTATTCAGACCTGGTCCTGGGGGAGGATGAGGTTGCTCGCCGGCGCGAGGCCGATGAACCCTATGTGATCCGGATGATGGTGCCGGAGGAGGCTGGTGTCTGCCGGATCCAGGATCTGCTGCGCGGCGAGATAGAACTCGATTGGGGTATGGTCGATGCGCAGATTTTGCTGAAGTCTGACGGGATGCCGACCTACCATCTGGCGAACGTTGTTGATGATCATCTGATGGGCATCACGCATGTGTTGCGCGGTGAAGAATGGATCAACTCGGCCCCCAAGCACCAGCTGCTTTACGCGTATTTTGGTTGGGAGATGCCGGTTCTCTGTCATCTTCCGCTGCTGCGCAACCCCGACAAATCCAAGCTGAGCAAGCGCAAAAACCCGACGAGTATTCTGTACTACCAGCGCATGGGTTTTCTTCCCGAAGCGCTGTGTAATTATCTGGGCCGTATGGGCTGGTCCATGCCCGATGAGAGCGAGAAGTTCAGCCTCGCGCAGATGCAGGACGCCTTTGATATTCAGCGAGTCTCCCTGGGAGGTCCGATTTTTGATGTGGAAAAGCTCCGCTGGCTGAACGGCATGTGGATTCGCGAAGATCTCAGCGAAGAGCAGCTGGCCCAGCGACTCGTGGAATGGGCCTATAACCAACATTCTTTCCACTAAAGCAGTTTGAGGATCTTGGGATCGAGCAGGAGCAACTGCTGCGCCAACTGCAGTTTGCACTCTGGACCCTCGAGGAACTGCGCGACTGGGAGCGTGATGCGGTCTGGGACAGTTTGAAGTCTCTGGCTGATCGCCTTGAGATGAAGGTTCGTGATTTTCTGGCGCCATTGTTTATTGCGATTTCCGGCAGCAAGGCCTCCTTCTCGGTGGTCGATGCCATGGCTTTGCTGGGACCGGATATGAGTCGTGCGCGACTCCGTCACGCGATAGCGGCTCTCGGCGGCGTGTCCAAGAAAGCGGCGAAACGTCTGGAAAAGGAGTTTCAGTCACTATAGCGGGAAACCTCGCTCAGGGCGCTGTTTGCGGGACGTTCTGACCAGCGTTTCAGGGCGACTTCGCAGGGGTCGGCGCGGCTTATAAAGCGTCCGAAGAGGGGCTTGGCAAACACGGTCAGTCCGCCGCTGGCCACCGCAGCGCCGCCCGCCAGGGCCGAACTGGCGATGTCCAGACCCAGCGAAGGTCTGGCCAGTGTCCCGGTGATCTGTACATAGGGATTCACCAGACTCGCCGCGCTCAGGCCGAGACCCTTGCGCGCCTGATTGTCAAAGCGGATGGCCAGTCGCTCATCTTCCAGATGAATTTCCCCCCGGGCGGAGAGATCGACACGCTTGGAGCGAAATACAAAGCCCGGATCCAGATACAGGGTGCCCTCACTTGCTCGGGCGGCGAGCACGCTGCAGACCACTTTCATATCGGGACTACTGTTCTTGAGTGCCGGCATCAGGGTGGTGAAGAGCTGCGCAAGGAAAGACTCGGTGGCGAAGCTGACCGACATATCCTCGAGGGTACCGGCACCGCCCTGTAGCAACAGTTCGGCATTCAGGTTGGCAGCCAGCGCCCGCAACCCGATGCCCTCGCTGCTCAGGATCAGGCTGGCATCGTAGCGAGGCAGTGCATCAATGCCTATGTCCGGCGAAGTGAGTCCAATGGGAAGCCCCGTGATGCCCATATCGGCCTCGATCGCTGCGCTATCCTCGCGTCGGGTGATGGAGGCCAGACCGCGGAGTGTCCCGCGAGCGCCCTTGAAATCGTCAATCCTCAGACTCGCGCGGCCGTTGCCGCTCTTCAGATTCAGCGATAGCGAGTCCACCAGCGAAAGCCCCGAAAACGCCGGGTCGTTCAGTCCCAGTGGCCCGCTGGTCAGTTTTAGATCAATCCGATAGTCATCAAGTAGCTGCAGTGGCAATTGCCAGTCAGGTATCAGCCGCTCGCTTTTTTGTGCATCAGTCCCGGCTATCTGCTCGTTGCTGGGGTCGTCGCTGTCGCTGGGAAGCCAAAGTGCGAGCTCAGCACGGGGTATCTGGAGGTCGGCAGCGATGTCTGTGCTGCCGTGAATACGTACCGAGCCACTGACCTCAGTACCGGCGACAAGTACGCGTCGGCTGGTGATGTCGAGCTGTTGCAAGGTCCGATCGACATCAAAATCAAGGTTGATGTCGTAGGGGAGAGGCCGTTGCGGAAGTGCGCTATGCGTACCGAAGACACGAAGATCATCGCCGGCTCCTTCGAGATGCAGCGTGAGCTGTCCATCGGTCTCTGCATCGGGCAGATTTACCAGAGCTTTGAGTCGCTGCCCCTCGTTGTTACTGAGGCGAGCCTCTATCTGTTTCAGCTGCGATCCGCCGCTGGTGCGGGCCGTCAGCGCCAGGGGCTGGCGCGGTGGAGCGAAGTCCCGGATCTCGGGGACTAGCTGGCTGATGTCATCAAAGCGAAGGTCGGCCTCAAGTTCTGTGCGGCTATCAATGCGCAGGTTCCGTGCGATCTGTACCCGTGCTTTCCCGGTCACTCCCGGGCCTTTCAGCTCATCGAGGCCGATGGTCAGTAGCTCTGGCGCCAGGCGCGGCGACAGGCTGAAACTGTAGGCCTTGCTGCCGATGTTGCCCCTGGCATAGTTCCCCAATAGCACCGGAAGGTCTTGAATGTGAACAGCCAGTTCCAGATCGCTGTCCAGCACGCCTTCTCGAATGCGCAGGGCGCCCCGCGGGCTGCTGACCTTGAGCCCGCCCGCATCGACTCTCAGGTTTTGCAGCGACAGGGCTTTCAGTGTTCCCTGAATATCGATAGCGACTGTTCCGGGGAGGTCGCCGAGTGCTTGCAACCCGATTTGCTCGCTGGTGCTGGCCAGCGAGTCGACTTTTGCTGTCATGGACAGATCAATGTCATCAAAGCCGGGATAGCTGTTGAGCGTACCGCTGAGGGAGGCGTTGACCCCCAGCGCTTCGACGCGGGTGGGGAGGATCGAGATCACTGCGTCCTCGGATACGACAACGTTGCCCTCCATCCTGAGTCCAGAGTCGGGTAGCTGGAGTGCCAGGCCCTCGCCCAGCGCTTTGAGACTCGGTGCGGCGAGCTGGAAATGCAATCTGCTGTTGCGGTAGTCAGGCGATTGACCTAAAACACCGGATAGGCCTGCCGAGAGCTCCCCGATGCGAATTGTCGATTCGACAAGCTCGGCCTGCTGCGGGTCGGCCGCGACGGTGCTTCTGAGTTCGTAGGGGTAGGCCAGAGTCTCCGGCGCTTTGAAGAGGCGCTGATAGAAGGAAAAGTCGGGGCCGACGGCGCTCAAGCTGATATCGGCGTTATCCGTCGCCGGGAACCGGGGTAGGAAAATTTGTCCGCTGATCCGGTGTTCACCCGCGCGGACATCGATGTCTTGTAGCTTAACCCGAGCGCCGTCTCGGGAGGCCCTGAGGGATACCTCCAAGGGGAGTTCGGCGCTCGGACCCAGCTTAAGTGCGGCCGCAATTCTTGGGAGACTTTGAGCATCCAGGGTCAGCGCCAGGTCCAGCCCATCGGCTGTTCCCGGCCGCTGAACCATACCCTCAATACCGATATCAAGATTTTCAAGATCTACAAGCAGACGGACGTTGATGCCCGGATCAATGTCGGTGACATCGAGGACGATCTCCATGGGGCTTTGCGCATCCAGCAGCGGCGACAGCTCGGCTATCCGGGGCGGCAGGGAGCCCTCGGCCCGGAGTTTGAGCGATAGATCTCTGATCTCCGTTATATCCGGGAGCGAATAGTTGCCCTGCAGTGCCAATTCGGCAATCGAGCCCTGAAAAGAGCCTCTTAGGTCGCGGCCGCTGATGAGCGAGTTAATCCCGCTTCCGCTTTGCTCCAGGGTCCAGGGGCGCTCCTGCAACGTGCCGGAGGCCTGGAGTGCAAGGACATCGTCACTGGGCGCACGCTGCGTGAGAGACGATACAAACAATGCAGCGACTTGCTCGCTGCCCGCCGAGCTGCGTTTGACATGTATGTCGCTCAACTGCACATCGCGCAAAACAACGGGGAGTGGGTGACTGGCATCAGCCGAGCCGGCTGTCCTGTCGGCGGTGGTGCCCGGGGGCAACGGAAGATTACTGTTGCCGTCTTTATCCACGGCAATGGACGCCGCAACTCCCTCAACGCTCAAGCGATCGATGAGGATCGGGCCGGAAAAAAGGGAGCGCATTTGCAGCGCAAGTGACAGGTTCTCGACGGTGAGTAGGTCCTCGTCGCCGGCCCAGTCTGCATTGGCGAGGCTGATTTGCCCGACCTCGAGCTGGATCGTTGGCCCGACCTTGATGCGCGGTGCCTTGCCAATCTGCACTTCGCGGCCGAGGAGTTTACTCGCCTGGCGCTCGATCAGTGTGTTCGCAAAACCGAGATCGACACCGAGGAAAAGCAGCGCCGCAGCGGCCACAAGCGCGGCGACGATAGCGCCTGTGGTTAGCGCCAGAACGCGCTTCACGTACTTATCTCCGGCGAAGGAGGAGGCCGGCCGACAGGGCGGTCACCAGTGTCTCGAAGGCGAGCGCACCCCAGGTGTAACTGCTGATGATGTCCTCGCTGCGCAAGGCGCCGCCTGCGCGGCTGGCGGCCAGAAAGCCAATCCCCAGTACCAGGAGTAGCAGCGCGCTTTCCTGTAGTGACTGGCGAAAGGCCGCGACGAGACAAAACAGCCCCACTCCGGTCTGTAAACCGCCGTACATCGCAGACATTTCTGCGTAGCCATCACCGTTGATGATCTCCAGTCCGGCCAGGCGCGCCGGCAATAGCGGGTCAATCGTGCAGGCGATCCCGTAGCCGACGAAAACGACCGCGACGAAAAGCAGGAAACTGCGAGTCATAAAAACTTCCTCGTTGTTAGCGATTCAGGTTGTTATTCATCCAGAGCGATGCTGGCAGCCCGCGCCAGGCGGGCGCCCGCGCGCTGGCTGAGCCAGTAAAATATCGCCCCGGAGAGGACAATGCCGACGCAGATCATTGCCTCGATCGGCCGTTGTAAAACAATGTACAGCAAGGTCCATCCGGTAATCAGCAGAAAAATCAGGGGGGGCAGGGGATAGAGCCAGGTCTTGAAGGGTCGCTCCAGCTTCGGTTGTCGCCAGCGCAGGACGAACACGCCGAGCACGGTGAAAAACGTGTTGAGTGCCATGGTCGCCCCGGAAAACACGAGAATCCGGTCGAAGGAAGACGACCAGAGGAAGAGCAGTGCAATCACCGCCTGCACCGTCACGGCCGTGGCGGGAATACCGTCCCTGTTGACCCTGCCCAGTACCCGAAACAGCGGGAAATCCTCGCCAATGCGATGTAGGACCCGCGGACCGGCGAGAATCATGGCGCTGACCGTTGACACCAGTAGTAGCGCCAGCAATACACCCATGATCGTAGCTCCGGCCTCGCCAAAGGCATAGCTGGCCGCGACGTAGCCCACTTCCACTTTACCCACCATCGCGTCCATGGGGGCGACGGCAAGAAAGACGTAGTTGAGCAGCAGGTAAGACAGGCAGACGAGCGAGGTGCTCGCAATCAGCACGATCGGCAGCGAGCGCTGGGGATGCTCGAGCTCGCCACTGATATAGGTTGCGGCGTTCCACCCCGAGTAAGCGTAATTGACGTAAATCAGCGACACGGCAAAGGCACCGGAAAACAGTAGCGCCCCGTCACCGTCGCCGGGGAGAAACCGCGTGTCTTGTCCTGAGTCGTTGAATAGGAGGGCGAGCCCGGCAAACCCAAGAATGAGCAGGATCTTGAGCAAGGTAAAAAGGCTCTGTGTGCTCCCGGAACTCTTATGGCTGCGGCTGTGCGCGAGGGTCAGTACGACGATCAATCCGGTGGCCAGCCATATGGCAGAGAGCTGTGGAAAGACTGCCGAGAGATAGCTGCCAAAAGTCATTGCGGCGAGCGCCGTTGGCGCGGCAAAGCCCACGGTGGCAGAGACCCAGCCCGAAATAAACCCGGCGCTGGGGTGGTAAATCTCGCTAAGGAAGTTGTACTCGCCGCCAGAGCGCGGGAGCGCCGCCCCGAGCTCCGCATAGGACAGCGCACCACAGAGCGCGGCCAGACCGCCCACCGCCCAGAGTGCCAGCAGCACTGGCGCAGACTGAATCTCAACCAGTTGAAAGCCAAGGCTGGTAAATACGCCGGTGCCTATCATGTTGGCGATGACGATGGCGGCGGCTACGGAGGGACGGAAACGGGTCACGGCGCATTGTTTCCCGATTGTCGGGGCCGTGCAAGGAAGGCGGTCACTTAGAGCCAGATCCCGATCAGTAATGCGGCTATGAACAGGCTGGTGAACTGGCGGGTGAGGCCGAAGGCTTTGGCCGAAAACCACAGGGGCCATAGCTGCGCCGGATAAGTCTCTGGCCGCTCGACGGGTTTATCTCGCTGAAGCGCGCGCAGTGCCTTGACTAAGGCGGGGAGGCTGAGCAGGACAATCCCCAGTGTCCAAGGCTCCCTTCCGCTGAGAACCAGTGCGATACATCCAAGGTACTGCGATAGCATCAGTAGCTGAGTGGTGCGCCGCGCCGTCTGCTGGCCCAGGAGTACCGGGAGCGTGCGAACACCTTTGTCTCGATCCAGTTCCAGCTTGTCGATATGTTTGCCAAACAGAACGGTAGTGGGTCCGATCCCGTAGAGCAGGCCCAGCACTGCGGCAGAGTGACTCCACTCACCGGTGCACACATAGTAGGTGCCGCCAACCATCAGTGGTCCCCATACCAGTAACACTGCCGGCTCACCCAGACCGATGTACTTAAGTGGCCAGGTGTAAAACAGCACAAAAAATGCACCGGCGAGCATCAGCGGCAGCGTGAGGCCGCCGCGCATGGCGATCAATGCAGCACCGACTGCCAGTGCGGCTCCGCCGGTCACGGCGAGATAGGCATAAAACTGCTGCGGGCTGAGCAATCCATCTTCCAGCACGTGGATACCGTACTGATTGCGAAAGTAGTTATCCTCGTCGATGCCCCGGCGCGAGTCGGTGAAGTCGTTAAGCAAATTGTTTGTCGCATGGGCGAGCATGAGGCCCGCGATGCATAGTAACCAGAGCAAGGGGTCGCCCTGTGCGTCTCGCCAGGCCAGGAGTCCGCCGAGTGTCGCGGACATCAGGGTCATGAAGAGCACGGACGAGCGCACCGCGAGTAGCCAGCGAACCGGCAGGGATAAGGTCTGCCATTGGGTCGCGTTCAGGCGCGGGACTGTAACGATGGCCTGCCACCAGGCCGGTGATTCCTTCATTGAGCGTGCCCTGTGTCAGACTGATCGAATCGAATGAGTATGAGCGAGCTGCCTCGGCAGCAATTAAATCTTATCAGTCCCGCGAAGGCTTTGTTGCGCCCGGCGTGCGAGTTCCGCTAATCGTCTCGGTTGAGCTCCTTTTTGCCGGCCAGTCTGCGCAGAATCTATTGAAATCTTCGTCTCAGGCCATTAGACTCGCGCCTACTCTTTTGGGGCCATAGCTCAGCTGGGAGAGCGCAACACTGGCAGTTGAGGTCGGCGGTTCGATCCCGCCTGGCTCCACCAATAAAATCAACGGCTTAGAAGCTCATCGTCAGGCATTTTGGGGTTCGGGCAGTCATATAGGTACCCTTTTAGGTACTTGGCCATTGGGCAATAGACTGGTGTGAACACAGCACTAGCGATCTTGAGTTCATCAGAGAATTTCATAACCACCGCTGCAAAATATCGGTCCAGTCCCGTGCGCGTAGAATTCTTCAACAGGTAAAGCCTGAGCCGCACACAACTCGCTGGCAGCGAGCCACACTTATGCAAGCATTTCTCGGTGAGAGGAATTCATGATGCGCACAGCTCCCGTACGGGAACCGACAGGAACCGTGCGCAAAGCTCATTCGGTCTGCATAAAGCCAGCGGCGCTACTAGGATTTAGGTTTGGCAAGGCCGATGCGTTTCGAGGCGGTAATCGATAGTCGCCTTTGCCGATCGCAGTGTAGTGGGGCGTCGATTCCATAGTTGTATTGTGACGGATAGCACTCGCCCGGACGTCCTACTCGGCGCAGCATGAG